>JBDIAR010000042.1:0-20112 GCA_039812545.1 Dermatophilaceae bacterium
GACGCCTGCCTGGCCGCGATCGGCGTCCCCTGCACCGCGATGGGCGTCGCCGGCCTGTATGCCGATTTCCTCGACGGCTGGCTGGTCGCCCCCGAGGACCTGCCGGCTGTCCCGTCGGCCGGCTCGCCGACGGTGGTCGGGACCCCGCTGCTGATGGACTCCCTCCCGCGGACCGCCGAACTGGCCGGCGCCGCCCTCGACCTGGCCGCCGGCCTGCGCGACGCCCCTCGATGACCTCACCCCCTCCGCAGCCACCCTCGCCGATCCCGCCCACGCCGAGCCCACCCTCGCCTAACCCGACCGAACCCGGCGTCCTCTCGGTCATCCCGCTGTCCGGCATACCCCAGGTCGGGGCCGGCGACGACCTGGCCGCCCTGATTCTGGCGGCACTGACCGACAGCGGGATCGGACTCCTCGACGGAGACGTTCTCGTGGTGTCGAGCAAGGTGGCCAGCAAGGCGCTCGGGTTGGCGGTCGACGCCGCCGAGGACGGCAAGGACGAGCTCGTCCGCTCGCAGGCCCGCCGGGTGGTGGCCGAACGGCTGCTCACCTCGGGCCGCCCGACCCGAGTGGTCGAGGCCCTCGCCGGCCCGGTCATGGCCGCCGCCGGCATCGACGCCTCGAACACCGGTTCCCACGGCCGCTACCTCCTGCTCCCGCACGACCCGGACCAGGTCTGCCGGGACCTGCACGACCGCATCGGCGCCGGGCTGCGGCCGGCCACCGTCCGGTTCGGTGTCCTGCTGTCGGACACCTCGAGTCGTCCGTGGCGGCTCGGGGTCGGCGACTTCGCGCTCGGCGCCTGGGGCGTGCGGGTCCTGGACGACCTGCGCGGCTCGCCGGACGCCGACGGGCGGGTTCTGGAGGTCACCACGCGCGCGCTGGGCGACGAGCTCTGCAGCGCCGCGGACCTGGTCAAGGGCAAGGCGACCGGCATACCGGCCGCCCTGATCCGCGGCCTGCCCGCTGCGGTGGTCGACCCCGGCGAACACTCCGCCACCTCCGGGCGCGACCTGGTGCGCACCGGCGCCGACGACTGGTTCGGCCACGGCCGGGTCGAGGCGGTCCGGGCCGCCCTCGGCGCCGAACCCGGCTCGGCGGCCGCGACGGCGGTCGGCATCCCGCGCATCGGCACCGATGAACCCGTCGCCGACCGGCTCGCGCGGGCGGTCCGCCTGGCCACCCTCGGCTGCCCGGACGCGCAGGTGCGAATCCGACGTCCCGGGCCCCGGGACTGGGAACTCGTCGTCACCGGCGAGGATCCGTATGCCGCGGGTCACCACGTCGCCCGGCTCGAGGTCGCCCTGTGGCCGGAACGCCTGCGGGCCCGCCGGATCCGGCGGCTGGACGACCGGGTCGTCATCGATGTCGGAGTTGTCCCGGAGTCCTGAGCAACGAACCCTTACCCTCGACCAAAGGGTAGGGTCGGTCTGTCGGCGCCGGTCAGACCGTGAACAGGATCTTCCCGAATACCTCGCCGGCGACCATCTTCTCGAAGCCCTCGCGCGCCGCGGCGAGCGGGCGGACCGAGTCGATCGCGGGCTCGATCCCCTTGAGGGTGACGAACCGGGCCAGCCGCTCCAACTCGGTGCGGTTGCCCATCGTCGAACCGATGACCCGCAGCTGCTTGAAGAAGATCTTCGTCAGCTCGGCCCTGCTCGGGGCATCGCCCGACGTCGCGCCGGAGATGACGATCGCGCCGCCGGGCACGAGGTGGTTGACCGAGTGGGACCATGTCGCCGCACCGACCGTCTCCATGACCGCCTCGACCCGTTCGGGCAGGCGCGACCCGGAGGCGAACCACGCGTCCGCTCCGATCTCCAGCGCGTGCCCCCCCTTGGCGGGATCCCGGGACGTGACCCACATCCGGTACCCCGCCGCCGCACCCAGTTGGACGAGCGCGGTCGCCACGCCTCCCCCGGCTCCCTGGACGAGGACCGTCGCCCCGGGCTGCAGGCCGCCGTTGGTGAACAACATCCGGTATGCCGTCAGCCACGAGGTCCCGAGGCAGGACGCCGCCTCCCAGCTCAGTTCGGCGGGTTTCGGGACGAGATTGCCCTCCGGAACGACGACCTGTTCGGCCAGGGTGCCCTGATGGACCTCCGAGAGCAGCGACCGGCGCGGGTCGAAGGTCTCATCGCCCACCCAGCCCGGCGAGGCGACGACGGAGTGGACGATGACCTCGCGGCCATCCTCGGTCACCCCGGCACCGTCGCAGCCCAGAATCATCGGGAGGCGGTCCTTGGGCAGCCCGACCCCCTTGAGGGACCACACGTCGTGATGGTTCAGACCGGTCATCCGCAGATTGACGACGGCCCAACCGGGCGGCGCGGTGGGATTGGGCCGGTCGCCCACGACCAGACCGGACAGGGGATCGCTGGGACTCTGACTGGCGGCATACACGGCGAGCATGAGACCCACGCTAGTGCGAGTCAGACGCCCGCGCTAACCCCGCCGACCCCGTGGGCGCGGCACCGAAATCCGGGCCGAACGCGAACCGGACAGTAGAGTTGGAGGGCAGGTCGGTGCGCGGACGGGGTCAGGAGAGGGTTCACACGTGAGCAAGGAGGTCCCGGCGCTCCCGGAGGTGCCCACCCAGCACCCGTTCCGACTCGCCTGGGCCGTCGTGGACCCGATCGTCTGGATCGTCGCCATCGTCGCGGCCACCTGGCTGCGCTACGACTTCACCTTGACCACCGCGATGCTGCGCGGCATCGCGATCGTCGCCGGTGCGAGCGCGGTCATCCACACGATCGTCGGGTTCACCGTCGGGCCCTATCGGATCGGGCACCTGCGCGGGTCCTTCGAGGAGGTCATCGACCTGACCAAGACCGTGGCGATCACCGTCGCGGTCGTTTTCGTCCCCGTGCTCATCGCGAACCCGATCCTCGTCCCCAAGAGCGTGCCCGTCGTCGCGGCCGCCCTGGCCCTGACCGGAATGCTCGGGATGCGTACGGTGCTTCGGGCGTACCGGATGATGGTGCGTCGTCGCCAGCCCGGTCAGCGCCGGATCATCGTCTTCGGTGCCGGGGACGGCGGTCGGCTGTTGCTGCGCTCGATCGGGCGCGACCGACAGGCCACCTACCAGCCGGTCGCCATCCTCGACGACAGCAACGAGAAGTCCCGGCTGTCGATCGAGGGGGTCAAGGTCCGCGGCACCCGCGAGGACCTGGCGGCCGTCGCGACCCGCACGCACGCCGACACCCTGGCGATCGCGGTGCCCTCGGCGGACAGCACCCTCATCCGCGACCTGCGCCGCCGCGCGGAGGACGCCGGCCTCGACGTGCTCGTGCTGCCCTCGGCCAAGGACATGATCGGCGAACTCTCCGCGGCCGACCTGCGCGGCGTCGACCTGGCGGACCTGCTCGGCCGTCGCCCCATCAAGCTGGACCGTCAGGTCATCGAGAAGACCATCCGCGGCCGGCGCATCCTCGTCACCGGTGCCGGTGGCTCGATCGGCTCAGAGCTCTGCCGCCAGATCGCCCAGTTCTCCCCGGAGCGTCTCGTCCTGCTCGACCGCGACGAGTCCGCCCTGCACGCCGCGCAACTCTCCCTCGCCGGCAACGGCCTGCTGGAGAGCGACGACATCGTCCTGGCGGACATCCGCGACCCCGACGCGCTGCGGGCCGTCTTCGACGCCGCCCGGCCCGAGGTCGTCTTCCATGCCGCCGCCCTCAAACACCTGCCGCTGCTCGAGCGGTACCCCATCGAGGCCTGGAAGACCAATGTCCTGGGCACCTTGAACGTCCTCACCGCCGCCGCCGGGGTCGAGGTGCAGACCTTCGTCAACATCTCCACCGACAAGGCCGCCGACCCGACCTGCGTGCTCGGCTACAGCAAGCGACTGGCCGAACGCCTGACCGCCCGCTTCGCCAGCCACGACTCCGGCACCTACGTCTCGGTCCGGTTCGGCAATGTCCTCGGCTCACGCGGCTCCGTCGTCCCGGCCTTCACGGCCCAGATCGAACGCGGCGGCCCGGTCACCGTCACCCACCCGGACGTCGAGCGCTACTTCATGCTCATCCCGGAGGCCTGCCAGCTCACCCTGCAGGCCGCCGCGATCGGCGTCGACGGCGAGGTGATGGTCCTGGACATGGGCACGCCGATGAAGATCGTGGACGTCGCCAAGACGCTCATCGCGATGTCCAAACGCCTCGATGTGGAGATCGTCTACACCGGTCTACGCCCGGGCGAGAAGATGTCCGAGGACCTGTTCTCCGGCCGAGAGGCCGCCCGGGCCACGGCTCACCCCCTGGTCTCCGCCGTCGAGGTGCCCCCGATCGACCCGGACTCCGTGTACGCCGCACCGGTCGCCACCGGTGGAGCCGCCATGGCCTGGATGCGCGGTCACGCCCGCACCGCCGCCCCGGGCGCCCCGCCAGCCCCTCGCCCGCCACAACCGTCAAGGAGAGATAATGGGTAATTCCCAAACCTCCCCCGGAAACCTGGCCGTCCCCTCCCGTGCATACCTCGTGGCCAAGCGCGGTGTTGACGTGGTTGCCGCCGCGGTCGGACTGGCCGTCCTCTCCCCTGTCTTCGGCGCGCTCGGCGCCTGGATCAAGGTTGACTCCCCCGGCCCGGTGTTCTTCCGGCAATGGCGGATCGGCAAGGACGGCACCGAGTTCCGGATCTACAAGTTCCGGACGATGCGGACCGATGCCCCCAAGGACACCCCGACCCATCTGCTGACCGACCCGAATAGGCACGTGACCGCCTCGGGCCGCTTCCTGCGGGCCACGAGCCTGGACGAACTCCCGCAGCTCGTTAACGTGCTGCTCGGTCAGATGTCCCTCGTCGGCCCGCGGCCCGCGTTGTGGAACCAGGACGATCTCATCGCCGCCCGCGAACGGGTCGGCGCCAACGGGGTCCGGCCCGGACTCACCGGCTGGGCCCAGATCAACGGCCGCGACGAACTGCCGATCTCGGTCAAGGCGGACCTGGACGGCTACTACGTGCGCCACATGAGCTGGCGCACGGACCTGCGTTGCCTGCTGGCGACGCTGACCTCCGTGGCTCGCGGCGAGGGATACGTCGAGGGCGGGACCGGCACGCTCGGCATACCCGAACAGGCACCGGAAGACGAGGCCGCTCGCGCGGAGACGTCGCGGTGAAACGCATCCTGATCACCGGAGCCGGCAGCTACATCGGGACGACCGTCGAGCGGTGGCTCGCCCGGTGGCCGACGTCTTACGCCGTGCGCACCCTGGACGTCAAGGACGAGACGTGGCGGATGGCGTCGTTCGCCGACGTCGACGTCGTGTTCCACGTGGCCGGTATCGCCCACGTGTCGAGTGACCCGTCGATGGCCGACCTGTACTACCGGGTCAACCGGGATTTGACCCTCGAGGTCGCCGCCGCCGCGAGGGCAGCCGGGGTTCGCCAGTTCATCTTCATGAGTAGCGCCATCGTCTACGGCAGCAGCCAACGGCTCGACCGGCCCCGTCTCGTCGATGCGGACACCGCGCCGTCGCCGGACAATTTCTACGGCCGCAGCAAACTCGAGGCCGAGGAGGGGTTGGCTGCCCTGCGGTCGCCGGATTTCAAGGTCGTCGTCCTGCGCCCCCCGATGATCTACGGCCCCGGCTCGAAGGGGAACTACCCCGTGCTGGCCAAGCTGGCCCGCACGCTACCCATCTTTCCGGACTACCCGAACCGGCGCAGCATGCTGTTCGTCGACAACCTCGCCGAGTTCGTCAAGCTGATGATCGACAACGACGAGGACGGCCTGTTCCATCCCCAGAATCGCCGGCAGGTCAGTACCGGCGAACTCGCCGCCGCCGTTGCCGCTGCTCATGGCCGCCGGCTCAAGCTCACTCACCTCGGCAATCCTGTGCTGCGCGCCGCCTCGGGGCGGGTCGGGGCGATTGCCAAGGCATTCGGCAGCCTCAGCTACGAGCCGGAGTTGTCGGTGTATGCCGGTGGGGACTATCAGGTGGCCGATTTCGCCGAGTCGATCCGGCGCACCGAGCAGGGCGCAGCGACCACGTCGCCCAGCAGCACAGTGCGGCGCGACACCGCGATGCCGCTCACCACCTCCGCCGCGACCGACCCGGTGGGCTCGGCACCGCCTGGTGCGCACATCCTCGTGGTTAGCCAGTACTTCTATCCCGAGAACTTCCGGATCAACGACCTGACCCGCGAATGGGTCCGCCGGGGCTACCGGGTAACGGTCCTAACCGGTATACCCAACTACCCGCAGGGCCACTACTACAAGGGCTACGGCCCGTTCGGGCCGCGATACGAGGACTACGAAGGGGTGCGCATCGTGCGCATCCCGTTGGTCTCCCGGGGCGAGAGCACGCTGCGCCTGGCCCTCAACTACGCCTCGTTCGCCGTCTCGGGAGAGATCTGGCAGTGGCTCACGCGGCTACGTCCCAACCTGGTCTTCGTCTTCGAAGTCTCCCCCATGACCCAGGCGTTGCCGGCTGTGCGTTTCGCCGCCCGGCGCGGCATCCCATGTTTCATCTATGTGCAGGATCTGTGGCCGGAGAGCGTCCAGATGGCCGCGGGCATCCACGACCGGAGGGTCATCGCGCGGCTGGACTCGATGGTCCACTACATCTATCGGCGGTGCGCGCGCATCTTCGTCACGTCACGCAGCTACGCCCGCTCTATCGCCGCCCGGGGGGTTCCAAGCGACCGGATCGTCTACTGGCCGCAGTATGCCGAGCCGGTCGTGCGCATCCCGGTCCCTGACGGCGTGCTCGCCCGGGACGAGCGGATGGCGATAGTCTTCGCGGGCAATCTCGGCGTCGCCCAGGGCCTTGACATCCTGCCCGAGGCCGCCCGGCTGCTCAAGGACGCTGGCCACGCAAGCGCGGTGCGCTTCGTGGTGATCGGGGACGGCCGATTCCGCTCCACGCTGGTCGACCTCATCGACCGGTACGCGGTCGCCGACATGTTCCACCTGGTCCCGCGCCAGCCTCCCGAACTCGTGCCCGAGTTGCTCGCCCGCTGCGACATTGCCTATCTCAGCTTCCAGGCCGATCCCCTGCTGGACCAGACCATCCCCGCAAAGCTGCAGACCTACCTTTCCTGCGGCATCCCTGTGCTCGCCTCCGCCGGCGGCGAGGTAGCCGCCATCCTGGCCGAGTCCGGCGCCGGGCTCAGTTGTTCCCCCGGTAACGCCGATGCGCTAACCACCCAGGTCCTGACCCTGTTGGCCCGCCCTCGATCGGAACTGACGATCATGGGTGAGGCCGGACGCCGGTATTGCGCCAGGCATTTTGACCGGGACCGGCTCCTAGCTCAAATGGACGACTGCATTCTGGCGGCGCTCTCAGCGCCTCCGTCACGTGAGGACTAGTTGTGCGCCCGTGGACAGAACGCGTCAAGACGATGGCGTACCCCGTTCGCTTGAACGAACCGGTCGCGTCATCCGTGGCCCGTCGCGGCGCGCTCGGCATGATCAGCGCAAGCCTGCAGGGGCTCGTGCGCTTCCTTGTCAATTGGCTCACAGGTCGTGTTGCGGGAGACGTGGTCCTTGGGATTGTTGCCAGTGCTCTTTCGTTGGCCAGCGCCTTGTCGCTGGTGTGGCCAGGTACCCTTGGCAGCGCAGCCTCCAAGTTTCTTGCGAGATTCCGCGGCGCCGGTGATGAGGAAAAGGTCGCCGCGGTCGCATCACATCTGGGCCGACGCACCATGCAGTCTGGAATGTTGCTCGCTGCGGTAAGCGTACCCTTGTGGATCTATATCGACCACGGCTCGTGGATTGAGGCGATTCCGCTTGCTCTACTCGTCCTCGGCTTGTCCGGATATTCCTTTACCCGCGGACTCCACTTCGGAGTCGGACAAGTGGCCCGCGGAACGTCTTGGGATCTAGTCATGAGCTTGCTTGGCGTGGCTGGTCTCGTCGTCTTACTAATCCTGCGCGTGCGGGACCTTAGGTTGGTTCTACCTGTTGCTGGTTCACTTCTCGGCTACACCTGTGCTTGTTGGCCTTGGAGAGCCCGAGGTCACGTCGAATCTAGGCTTCGACGCGAGATCGACGCCTTCGTGACCATCGGAGCTCTGGGAAGCATCGCATCGGCCGGCCTGCTTCAGATTTCCATGCTCGTTGCACGCTCCACCGGCGGCCCGCGACTTGCTGGACAGTATGCCGCCGCCCTATGGCTGGCCACGCCATTGTCCCTGATCACGGCGTCGCTCAGCATGGTTCTGTATCCCTCAATGTCCGAAGCGTGGGGACGAGGTGACGAGCAGAGGGTACGCGATCAGACGAATCTAGCCACGCGCGCCCTGGCAGGCGTCCTGGTGCCCGCTTTCGGAACCCTAGCTCTCGCAAGTCGTCCTATTGTCGGGCTGATCTGGGGGCCTACTTTCGCCGACGCTGCGTTACTCCTCCCGATCTTCTGTGCGGCCATCCTGGCCAACAATCTCGCTGTTCCCAGCGTCAACTCCTTGAGCAGTCGCGGACATCGCGGGATGTACGTTACCTTGGGCGCATCGCAGACAGGATTGCTGGTTTCTGTGTTCGCCTGGTTCACGTGGGGCCGCGAGAGCTTGGCGACCGTGGCGCTCGGCTACGCCGAGGGGATGATCACCATTGCCGCTATCTGCATCTCAGTCGCGTGGCGCCGAGAAGGCCACCATTGGTTAGGTCTGTGGTCCCGCGTCATCCTCGCCGTTGCCATAGCCGTCGTCCTCGTCTGGATCGAGCGGCGGCTATGGTCCAACGTATGGCTGGATATACCTATTGCACTAACCTTCGGCGCGACGTGGCTCATCATCTCGCGTCACGACGTTCTTTCAATTGTACGACGACGATCGTGAAGATGTGAAAATCGACCACCGTCGCGCCTCTTTGGCTACCGGCGGCGCCGTCCCGATAGCGCGCCATAGAAGAGGTTCCGCAAAGAATACAACAGCGGATGGGACATACTTGCCATGGCCGCTCGATCCAACCACGGGACGCCTGGCTTGAGCATTATACTGAACGCTCGTCCCGCGACCCTCAACCTCTCCAGCTCAGATAACTCAAATAGCACTTGGCGTGTCCTGGGAGGCAGGTCGAAACGATCTTGGCGGATCAACGCCGCATAAGCCGCGTGGCGCCTGCTCATCGCATCGCTCATCTCAGGAAAAGGGCGCCGCCTCGGATTCGAGTTGTTCTCATGTATTCGGTACTCCATAACAACGACCGGTAGATCCACGCGGTCTTCACACAATCCCTCTGCGGCATATCCCAGCCACAGGTCCTCAGCGACCAGGCTCTCGTCGATGGGAAAAACGATGTCCGCTAAGGAACGACTCAGCACGGTGCAAGCCCCCGACTTACTCGTATGCTGGCCCTTGGGAAGCTCTATCCCGTCCATTCTCCGGTCTTCGGAAAGGGTTCGCAGCTTATAGAAACTCGCAACTCGCCGTTCTGTCGAATACCGACGATGCGCCTCGACCCGTAGCGACAGAGAGCCGCTCGTCAGGCGGTCATCCCCGCCAAGGAGAGTGATCAGTGAGCCGACACTCTCCTCGTAGGCAACATTGAAGGCCTTGACTTTCCCGAGCTTGATGCCAGAACTGGCCAGCCTAATGCGGGGGTCGACGGCCGAGTTCGCCAAGATCTTCTCTACCGTGGAGTCCGTCGAGCCGTCATCAACAAATACGAGTTCCCAGTTCTCATAGTCCTGCCTTCGAACACTTTCGATCATCTCGTCTATGAAGCGCTGCTCGTTGAAGACTGCAGATAGAATAGAGATAAGCGGAGCATCCCCAGCGTTGGCTTGGTCGAAGGTCAAAGGGACCCCCGTCCGATTGCCACGTACCGAACACCAGACCAATTCTCTCTTGAAGTCACGTTTCGGCCATCGACGAAGGCCCGTAACCCAGGAATCATTTCCGCACGCCACGTTGCGTATTCTGGATGATCGGCCTGCAGAATCGCCCCTTCGGCAGCGGTCCCAGGGACATAGGGAGTCAGCCCGAGTCCCGAAAGCTCCTCGGCCGTGAACATAGGGTCATGCACGATCGGGCTCGCACCAAACCTCTCAAGGACGGTCACGGTAGCAAATATCCCCGAAAAGGCAGTCTCTTTCACCCCGCCCCGATAGCTGGCACCAAGCACGATCACCGTCTTACCTTCCAGACCGCCTAACTGTTCCGCCAACAGCTGTACCGCATGTTCCGGCATTCTCATATTAGCCTCGCGAGCGGCTCGCACGACGGTAGCTTCCGGATCATTCCACAGATACAACCGCGGATAGACGGGGATACAGTGGCCGCCCACGGCGATGCCGGGCTGGTGGATATGCGAATACGGCTGGGAATTTGAGGCATCGATGACCTCATAAATGTCGATTCCCCGGCCCTCCGCAAAGCGCGCAAACTGGTTGGCCAAACCGATGTTGACGTCGCGATATGTTGTTTCTGCGAGTTTGGCCATTTCAGCCGCCTCCGCGGAACCGAGATCCCAGACTCCGTTTGGCCGCGATAAGTCAGGTCGCTCATCGAAATCTAGGACGCTCTCGTAGAATCGGGCAGCTCTACGGCCCCCCTCAGGCGAAAGACCGCCCACGAGCTTGGGATACCTTCGAAGGTCCGCGAAAACCCGACCGGTCAATACCCGTTCTGGTGAGAAAACCAGATGGAAGTCGACTCCCTCGACGAGCCCGGAGATCGACTCAATGGCCGGCTTCCAGCGGGTTCGGGTCGTTCCGACGGGTAGCGTGGTCTCGTAAGAGATCAAGACACCGGGAGACAGGTGCGCGGACAGTGATCTCGTCGCCGAGTCCAACCATTCGAATTCCGGCTCCCACGTTTCCTGGCTCACGAACAGCGGCACGACGACAACAACAACGTCACACCCGGGCACTGCTTTCCCGTACTCTGTCGTCGCTCTCAGCGCACCCGACTCGACGGCGACCTTCAGGCGATCGCCGAGTTCAGCCTCGCCCGGAAACGGCTCGACACCTTCGTTGACGAGGTCAACAACCGATTGCTGGATATCCACCCCGATCACATCGTGCCCCATGCTGGCGAACTGAACAGCCAGTGGGAGCCCGATTTTGCCCAGGGCTATGACGCTGATCCTCATGGATGACGCTCCCTCAGTCGACGGCCACGAAACGACCGGTACGCGCTGACTCGATCATCGCATCGCAGACCCGCACGACGCTTGCGGCCTGCTCAAGGGTGACGATGACCGCTTCTTTACCCAGCACAGCGTCCCGGAACTGCTCGTGTTCCGTTCGCAGCGGTTCAGGCTTGTCAATCGCGAAGCGGGTGACGTCGCCCTCGCTCACCCCCCTAAATCGCGCGATATGGTCCCACGTGGTTGCGACCGACCCGTTACCATAAAAAGTCAGGTCTGCGGCAAGAGTGTCAGCAACAAACATGCCCTTTTCTCCTGTGACCATTGTCAATCTCTCCTTTGTCGGAGTCAACCAGTTCACCAAATGATTACTCATCAGGCCCCCGGAAAGCTGACAGGTGGCCGCCACCATATCCTCGTGCCGTCGCCCCGACTTCAGCATAGTGCGTGCCGCCACAAGCTCGAAACTGCGGTGAGTCACCCACGCGGTCAGGTCGATATCGTGCGACGCGAGATCCAGGACAACTCCCACGTCCGCTATGCGGTTGGGAAATGGACCCTGTCGGCGCGTGCAGATCTGGTAGATATCTCCGAGATCCCCATTTTCGAGGCGTTGCCTCAAGCTCTGTAAGGCCGGGTTGTATCGCTCAATATGGCCGACGGCACCCAGAACGCCCGCGTCTGCGAACGACTGGGCGAGTCGTTGGGCCGACTCAGCGTGCTTCGCGAGGGGCTTCTCGATGAGAGCAGGTATGCCGGCAGCTGCCAACTTGAGCCCGGCATCCTCGTGGCCTTCCGTTGGTAGCGCTACCACAACGTAATCCAGCTTCTCTTCGATAAGGGCATCGACGTTGGGGAGGATGGGCAGATCGCCCGCCACCCCGTGAGGATCCCCTGACACGTCTGCGACCGCGACGAGGTCGACACCCTCGATTGCACGCAGGTTGCGGGCGTGGTGGCGCCCCATCATGCCGAGACCGATGAGACCCGCCCGGAGCGGCGCCATCACGATCCCGCCCGTGCGCAGGAATTGACCGCCGTCACGATCCGTGTGAGGTCCTCTTCCGACAGCGAGGGATGGACTGGCAACGAAAGCACCTGGGCGGCCGCTCTCTCGGTCTCGGGCAGATCCAAGTCGCGTCGGAAGCTCTCGAGGCGGTGGGTTGGGATCGGATAGTAGACGCCGCAACCGATCTGATATTCATCGCGCAGTGCCGAAACCATCGCGTCGCGCCCCTCCGGTACTCGTATCGTGTACTGGTGGTAGACGTGGCTGGCTCTACTATCGACAGGTGGGATCACAACTCCCTCAAGATGCTCATCGAGGAACTTGGCGTTGGCCCGACGCGCAGCCGTCCAGCCGAGCACTTTGCCGAGTTGGACTCGCCCAATGGCCGCGTGTATGTCGGTCATCCGATTGTTCAGCCCGACTAGTTCGTTCGCGTACTGCTTCTCCATGCCTTGATTGCGCAGCAGGCGTACTTTGCGCGCGATTTCATCATTCGCGCAGGAAACCATACCCCCCTCGCCCGACGTCATGTTCTTCGTGGGGTACAAGGAGAACATCGCGAATTCTCCAAACGTCCCAACTCGGTCGCCGCCCCACGAAGCCCCATGAGCCTGGGCCGCGTCCTCGAACAGCCGCAGCCCGTAGCGGCGGCACACATCGGACATGGCGTCGATGTCGAAAGGATGGCCGTAAAGATGAACTGGCAGGATCGCCTTGGTGCGCTCGGTGATCACCTGCTCGGCTGCAGTGGCAGAGAGACCGAAGTAGCGCGGCTCTATATCGGCGAAGACCGGCCTGGCACCGGTCAACGCCACAGAATTGGCGGTAGCCGCGAAGGTGAAAGAGGGCACGATTACTTCATCGCCCGGCCCTATTCCACACGCCAGCAATCCGAGGTGCAGTCCGGACGTACCCGAATTCACGGCCACGCACCTGCGGTCCCCGACCAGTGTCTTCGCGAACTCTCGCTCGAAGGCAGCTACCTCAGGACCCTGGGCGATCATCCCGCTGCGCAGCACGGCATCGACGGCCGCCCGCTCCTCATCTCCGATCATCGGCTTGGCCGCGGGAATCATTGATCCAGTCAATCAGGCACCTTCCTTATCCAACTCGCCATTGTCTATGGGGCCGTATTCCGAATAGATGCATTCGTTCGCAATTGGAGGATTCCTCCCACTAGGGGCTCCAGAGCGCCAGCGTAAGATCCCGAAGAGAATCGGACTCCATCTGATCGTCGTCTGCGGCGGAGTGGGTTCTGTCTGCTGCCATTCTTCTCAGGCTCCATCCCGAGGGCGCAAGGGTGCCAGACGTGGCCGAGGAAGCCGCGATCTCAACCGCACTCTCCCCAGCCCCCAAGCGAGAGCCCCCGAATAGGCAAGCATGAGCCAGTGGGCAGGATCACCGAGTGCAGAGCTGGCAGTAACGCTCATAACCACAGCAGCTACGAGAAATCCCAGCGACTCAAAGCGCATCGGATCGCGGAGATCTGATACTCGCCGGGGTACGGCTCTCCATAGAACTACTAGTATCAGGTACAGGAGCGGAAGCAAGCCCAGGGCGCCATAGTGGATCGCGAACTGAAGATATGAATTGTGGAGGCTCATGGGCCACTTATACGCTGCCTCCGCATCGTGCGCCCAGAGGTAGCCGAAGGATCCTGCTCCGTGACCGATAACGGGAGCGCTCTCAAAGTAGCGCAGTCCGGTTCTCGACAACATGATCCGCTGACTATCGGCGACCGCCTCCTGCCGAGCCTCCTCCGCTGCATCCAGTACGATCTGGCCGGGCCGCGCGCTTGTTTCCGTCTGTGTCGCGACTTGGGGGGGGCGAGCCGACTCCGCTATCCAGGAGCGAATTGCGACTCCGGAGCCTGGAACCACGCCGGTCACCATGATAGAGATCGCAACGGATGCGATGACAAGGGCAACCCGAGCGCGCCATCCGGGACGCGCAATAAACCAGGGCAGACTTAACAGACCAATGGTAACGACCGTGAGCAAAGCGGCGCGGCTATTGGTGGCAACCAGAATGTACGGTAGCACGACTAATGCGCCGACGGAAATGGCCGCCATCTCCCAAAGCCGGCGACGGCGCATCAGCAACGCGAGCAAGGCGACATAACAGGCAGCACAGATGGCGGCGAAGTCATTCGGGTTATGCCGAAACCCGCCAACCCAAGCATTGACGAAAATCCAGTGGGATCCGGTCAACTCCGAGAAGAGATGCTTGTGCGTTACAAGCTCGCCCACCACAATGGCCGTAGCGGGAAAGAGGACAAGGGCCCAACCGCTCCGAACGAAAGCGATGCGGTACCGGTCTCCTCGCGTGAGAACGAGTAGAACCCATGCGGCCAAACACGCGATTGCACCTGCAAGCACCTCTGATAGTCCCGTTTGGCGATCCGGGCTCCACCAGAGAGTCAGGGGTGCCCAAACGAGCCACGTCAACGTGAGGAGCGAGAAGGGCAAGATGGCTCGAATGCCGTCCGCACGCAAGCGGTAAACCGACACGACGGCACCCGGAAGGGCTACCAGGGCAAGCACCCTATAAAAATATGGGAACCCCGACCTCGCCGGTGCGACAGATGCGATCGGCCCGAGCGCGGCGAGCACGGGAAACAGGACAAGCGCCACTCGTGCGAGCTTTCCCGGGGGATCCACCCTGGCGACTTCTCCAGCCAATACGGTCACTCTCTCTCGTCTCGCACTGCGCCGAGGACATCATACCCCCGGAGGGCCCCTCCCCCGCCGGCGGCGTCTGCCCCCCCAAGGCCGTCCGCGCTATCCGCCTACGAGCCGAGCTGCCAGCGTTGCTTGCGTCGGCGCGTGATGACGTTGAAACCAGAACCTTCGCGGCTGCCACACGTCAGTTTCGCACACGTCCCGGATGGTATCGGCGACGTCGTGAGATGAGGCGCGGCGGTCCACGAGGGTCCCCGTGCCGAGCTCGCGGCCGACGAGTTCGCCGGATCCTCCAACATCCGTGGCGACAGCCGGAATATCGTGGGACAACGCTTCCATGAGAGAGACCGGAATGCCTTCATAGTCACTGAGGTTTACGAAACAATCCACGTGATTGTCACGATAGAAGGCATGAATGGCTTCATTCGGGACGTGGCCGACGAGATCCACCGTCAGGCCAGATGGCCGCGTCTTCAGCAAGGCAACAAGCTCCTGCATACCCCGCCCCCCTCCAAAATGAGTCCAGTGAACAGGTTCTCGTTCCGCGAAAACACATAGAGCTGCGAAAATCCGTGGAACGTTCTTCAGTGGGATCAGGGATGAGCAGCTCACCACATGTCGTGGTCGACCACGATCTCTAGCCGGTCGAACCCCATGATCGAAGGTACCGATCCTGTTGAGCGCCACGGGAGTATGGAGGCCCAACCCAGCCACCTGACTCTCAAGATGACGCTTTCCGTGATCTGAAATCGCAATAAGGAGATCGGCCCTACCCATTATCGCTTTCCTAAATGGCAAGTACCCCTCATGTCGTTCCTCGTATAGGTCACCGCCGTGAAATCGGACGACGATCCGTCGAGAGGAGGCAGTGAGCCACGGGAGTGCATAGGCGGTGCCCGCGCCCCAATACGAATAGAGAGGGGCACCTGGCGCGCACTCGAGTATATGTCGCAACGGGCCATGCCGTGCGATCGCTCGACCGATGAGAGTCGCCGAAGCGAAAGATGAAAGGGCGGTCCCTCTGCGAAGTGACGAAAGGTCGTCTCGGAGGAGCTCCCTAATTGCAGAAAGATCGGCGGGACCTCGCAATCCCTTCAGGACTGCCTCCCTGCGTCTACCTAGGACCGGCGTGAGCGCTTGGACACCTTCGGGTAGCGGGAGGCGAGAGTCAACTTGGTGGAGAAGCGGCACGACCACGACGTGACCGAATTCGGCAACAAGCTGGTCGATCTCATTCCGAACGAAAGCCCCATCTCCGCACGCCTCGGGGTAGTTCATTGTGAGTATCACCAGGCCGGACGGTGGCATTGCACCATTCGATGTCATGGTTGGCTCTCCCTCCCTTGATCTCCCCAGAGGCGGTGACGGTCGCGGCTATTTGATTCCTTGGGAAAAGGATGTCGGCCAAGCTTGAGAAGCGGTGTGCTCTCGCACGACGGTCTGGACGCGCCCAAATCCTCGGCAAGCCAGCCCCTCATTCTCTACAGCTCGGGATCGCCCGCGAGGCATCGCCGGGAGTCAATCGGCCGTAGCAGGCGAAGGGTACCAGCTGAGCTGTGACCGCCGGGTCGGGGCCGTCCGTAGCGTTTTGCTACGGCTTTGGGCATGGTCGGCATCCTTCCTGTGGAGACTGAGAGTCATCTCACGCTCGGGCCACCAGACGGTGGGCAAACCCCCTGGACCCTATGAACGGTAGTCAACCGCTGTGCAGGTAGCGGATGCCCGCCCAGGAATGGTGGCGGCGGGCGGTGGAGAGGATGAATCGCACCGCCCGGTCCGAGGTGTTGGAGATCGCGTAGTCGGCGGGCAGGGTGCGCCGATCCCCGATCGCGGCCTCGCCGCGATGGGTCATGGCGTCGCGCACGGCGGCCACGGCGTCGTGGGCGTCCAGGCCGGTCATGATGATGCCGCCGGTGTCCAATGCCTCCGGGCGCTCGATGGAGTCGCGCAGGGTCACCGCTGGGAAGCCGAGGATCGTCGACTCCTCGGCGATGGTGCCCGAGTCGGAGAGCACGCACGCCGAGGACAACTGCAGCTTGTTGTAGTCGTGGAAGCCCAGCGGGTCGTGGAACGTGATCCCCTCGGGGGCGCTCCAGTCGGGCAGCATTTCCAGACGCTTGCGGGTGCGCGGATGGGTGCTGACGAGCACCGGCATACCGAACTCGGTCTGCACGGCCACGAGGCAGTCCAGCAGCGCCCGCAGTCGGTCCGGGGAGTCGACATTCTCCTCCCGGTGGGCGCTGACGAGGAAGAAGCCGCGCGGCTCCAGGCCCAGCCGGGTGAGCACATCGGAGGCCTCGATCCGCTCACGGTAGGTGTCGAGCACCTCCCGCATCGGCGAACCCGTGACGAGCACGCGCCGGGGATGCAGCCCCTCGGCCAGGAGATTTCGGCGGGCATGCTCGGTGTATGCCAGGTTGAAGTCGGCGACGTGGTCGACGAGGCGCCGGTTGGTCTCCTCCGGCACGTTTTCGTCGAAGCAGCGATTGCCGGCCTCCATGTGGTAAACGGGGATCCGCAGTCGCTTGGCCATCACGGCGGCGATGCAGCTATTGGTGTCGCCCAGGACGAGGACCGCGTCGGGTCGCTCGGCGCGCAGCACCTCCTCGCTCTTGATGAGCGTCTCGCCGAGCACCCGGCCCAGCGAGCTCGTGTCGACCCCCAGCAGATGGTCGGGTTTGCGGATGCCGAGGTCGGCGAAGAAGATCTCGTTGAGGGTGTAGTCGTAGTTCTGGCCGGTGTGCACCAGGACGTGGTCGAGCGTCTCCTCGAGTCGGGCGATGACGCGGGAGAGCCGGATGAGTTCCGGGCGGGTCCCGACGATGGTCATGACCTTCAGCATGCGGCGTCCTTGGGTTCGACGGGCTCCCAATAGGTGTCCGGAGCATCCGGGTCGAACAGCGAGTTCGTCCAGAACACCGTGGTCAGATCGCCCGTGCCGGTATTGGTGATGTTGTGGACCCACAGCGTCGGCATGTCGATGACTGCGGGCGCGTCGCCGTCCACATCGAAGTGCACCATCTCGTCGGTGAGTACCTTGCGCAGGCTGATCCGGGCCGAGCCCGACACGACGGCGAAGCGCTCCACCTTACCCAGGTGATAGTGCTCGCCCCGGGTGATCCCCGGTTTGGTGGTGGAGACGAAGGTCTGGCCGGGGCCGCCGTGGCAACGGACCGTCTCCACGAGCCGGCCGCGCGGGTCGGTGTGCGCGGTGAGCCCGATCGGGTACTGCTCCGGGAAGAGCGCTGCGCGGAAGGTGTTGAACAGGTCGACGTGGAAGGCGTCGTCCAGGGCGGGGAACTCGCCGGTGCGGTAGGTGGCGCGGAAGTGGGTCAGCAGGTCCAGGACCTGTTGCACGCTCGTCGTGACGCCGGCCGGTTCCAGCCGGCCGGCCGGCCGATCGACGGCCGCCATCAGGGCCGCGGCTGCCCGCTGCACGTGCAGCAGGTCGATGGGGCGGTCGACCACCGAGGTCGGCGGCCGGTCGTGCGCCACGGCGTCGACGAAGGTGGCGACGAAGGAGTTGTATGCCGGGCGGCCATGCTCCCCGAACAGGTTGGGCAGCCGCACGTCGGTGAAGCCGCTCCCCCAGCCGCGGGTGGCCTGCGCCAGCACCCGTGCCGCGGAGGACTTGCCGCGTCCGTATGGGGTGTCGGAGTCGGCGTGGATCGTGTTCGAGTACACGATCGTGGGGGTCGCCCCGGCCTGTTCGCAGGCACCGACGAGGTGGCGGGCCAGTTCCTCGTTGCCCCGCTCAACCCGCTCATCGGTGTCCCGGTTGATCCCCGCCAGGTGGATGATCGCGTCACAGCCGGACAGCAACTCCGGCAGCCGGTCCCACTCGGCGAGGTCCACCGAGACGACCTCGTGGTCGGTGAGGGTGTGCAGGCGGGCCCGGGTGTGCCAGCCGAGGAATCCCGCTCCCCCCGTGACGACGAGCTTCACAACCCACGCTCCAGCAACTGCTGGATCTCCGGCAGCTTGACCAGCAGGTCCCGGGTACCGGCGACGTCGAGCTGCTCGGCGTTGGCGGAGCTGAACCCGCTGACCGCCTCGGGCGTGGAGTCGCCCTCCTCGAAGTACAGGCCGTACTGCAGCGACCGGGCGTCCATGGGCACCCGGAAGTAGTCCCCCTCGTCGGATGCCTTGAGCATCTCTTCCTCGCCGAGAAGGGACTCGTGCAGCTTCTCCCCGTGCCGGATGCCGATGACGCGGATATCCGGGTCGGTGTCGTTGAACAGCGACGCGACCGCCCGGGCCAGCACGTCGACCCGGGACGCCGGTGCCTTGCGGACGAAAAGGTCACCCGGCTCGGCGTTGTCGAAAGCATGCAGCACCAGATCAACCGAGTCCGCCAGGGACATCAGGAACCGGGTCATGCTGGGTTCGGTGATCGTCAACGGCCGTCCGCCACGCAGCTGCTCGATGAACAGCGGGATGACCGAGCCTCGGGAGTACATGACATTGCCGTACCGGGTGATCGAGATGGTCAGCTGCGAGTCCGGGTTGTTGCGCGCGAACGCCTGCGCGGTCTTCTCCATCAGCGCCTTGGTCATCCCCATGGCATTGATGGGGTAGACCGCCTTGTCGGTGGACAGGCATACCAGCGAACGGACGCCCGCCTCCGCGGCGGCCGAGATGACGTGCGAGCTGCCCACGACATTGGTGAACACGGCCTGCTGGGGGAAGAACTCGCAGCTGGGCACCTGCTTGAGTGCAGCGGCGTGGAAGACGAAGTCGGCTCCGCGCATCGCTGGCCGCAGGCTGTCCCGGTCCCGCACGTCGCCGAGGTAGAAGAAAACCCGATCGTCGGCGAGCCGGCGGCGCATGTCGTCCTGCTTGGCCTCGTCGCGGCTCAAGATATTGATCCGGCCCACGCCGCGGGACAACAGCCCGCCGGTCATCGTCGACCCGAACGACCCGGTCCCGCCGGTGATCGTGACTGTCGAGCCACTGAATTCCACGCTGTGTCCCTTTCGCCCGAACACCTGTCGACACCCACGCTATTGCACCACAGCGCGTATGCGGCACAGCCCCGGCGTCTGTCCGAGGCCGGGCAAGCGCACAGTCTCGATCCGCGAGGAGCCGCGCCCCTGGCCGCACCTGCATTTTGCTCACTGGGCGCGTTCGTGCTGCTCGGCGCCCTAGGCCCTGTTGTTGCCGGCCACGTCGGTTGAGGATGTTGGCGTCACGATCGGTGAGGATGTTTTCGGGTTATGACAAAGGGCCCCGCCGGGGTGTCGGCGGGGCCTTGGTTGTCGGGGTGTCGCGGTGTTCGTCAGGGTGTCGTCATTCGGTGGTGACTTCGGTGATGGCGGCTCGCGCGGAGGATTCGTCGACGATGGCTTTGTTGGTGGCGTAGGCGGCGACGAGGGCTTGGATGGCGAGGTTGTTGA
>JBDIAR010000043.1:0-20057 GCA_039812545.1 Dermatophilaceae bacterium
TGGTCTGGATCTGGGTCTGGATCTGATCCATCGTCTGGATCTGGCCGTATGCCGTGGGCCGCCGGGCCGGCGCACGGCCGGCCCGGCATACCACCTAGCCCTTCTTGACGATCTGGGCCTGGTCGATCTGGTCGTCGGCGATCTCGTCGAACGCCTCGGTCCCGGCGTGGACGCCGGCGTGCGGGGTGCCCGGGCTGAACTGCTGCTTGAACGCCTTGATGGCCTCGTCCAGCCCGGCGCGGGTGTCGTCCTCGAGCTTGCCGCTGTCCCGGATCGCGGCCAGCAGGCCGGACTGGGAGCTGCGCAGGTGCTCGAGGAAGTCGCGCTCGAACCGGCGCACGTCCTCGACCGCCACGTCGTCGATATAGCCACCGGTCCCGGCCCACACGACCACGACCTGTTCCTCGACCGGCATCGGCGAGGACTGCGGCTGCTTGAGCAGTTCGACGAGGCGGGCGCCACGGGCCAGCTGCTGCTTGGAGGCGGCGTCGAGGTCGGAGGCGAACATCGCGAACGCCTCCATCGCGCGGAACTGGGCGAGGTCGATCTTGAGGCGACCGGCGACGTCCTTCATCGCCTTGATCTGCGCCGAACCACCGACCCGGCTGACGGAGATACCCACGTCGATGGCCGGACGGACGTTGGCGTTGAACAGGTCGCCCTGCAGGTAGATCTGCCCGTCGGTGATCGAGATGACGTTCGTCGGGATGTATGCCGACACGTCGCCGGCCTTCGTCTCGATGATCGGCAGGCCGGTCATCGAGCCGGCGCCCATCTCGTCGGAGAGCTTGGCGCAGCGCTCCAGCAGGCGGGAGTGCAGGTAGAAGACGTCGCCCGGGTAGGCTTCGCGGCCCGGCGGGCGGCGCAGCAGCAGCGACACGGCCCGGTAGGCCTCGGCCTGCTTGGACAGGTCGTCGAAGATAATCAGGACGTGCTTGCCCTGGTACATCCAGTGCTGACCGATGGCGGAGCCGGTGTAGGGCGCGAGGTACTTGAAGCCCGCGGCGTCCGAGGCGGGGGCGGCCACGATCGTGGTGTATGCCATCGCGCCGGCCTCTTCGAGGGTGCCGCGCACGGAGGCGATCGTCGAGCCCTTCTGGCCAATGGCGACGTAGATACAGCGGACCTGCTTGACCGGGTCGCCGGACTCCCAGTTGGCGCGCTGGTTGAGGATCGTGTCGACCGCCACCGTGGTCTTACCGGTCTGGCGGTCGCCGATGATCAGCTGACGCTGCCCGCGGCCGATCGGGGTCATCGCGTCGATGGCCTTAATCCCGGTCGCCATGGGTTCGTGCACGCTCTTGCGCTGCATGACGTTGGGGGCCTGGAGCTCGAGCTCGCGGCGCTCGGTGGACTCGATCGGGCCGAGGCCGTCGATCGGCTGTCCGAGCGGGTTGACCACCCGGCCGAGGTAACCGTCGCCGACCGGCACCGAGAGGACCTCGCCGGTGCGCTTGACGGTCTGCCCCTCTTCGAGGCCGGAGAAGTCGCCGAGGACGACCACACCGATGTCGTGGACGTCGAGGTTCAAGGCGATCCCGAGGGTGCCGTCCTCGAACTGCAGCAACTCGTTGGTCATCGCCGACGGCAGACCCTCGACGTGCGCGATGCCGTCACCGGTGTCGGCGACGATGCCGACCTCCTCCCGGGAGGCCGAGCCTGGGTCGTAGGACTGCACGTAGCTGTCCAGGGCATCCCGGATCTCTTCGGGACGGATCGTGAGCTCCGCCATGTTCGTGTCTTTCTCCCTCGTATGCGGCTGGTGCCGGTGAGCGTCTGGTGTGGGGTCCGGCTCAGCTGCCGGTCAGTTTGCGTCGGGCCTCGTCGAGCTTGCGGACGGTCGTCCCGTCGATCACCTCGTCGCCGACCTCGACCCGGATGCCGCCGAGGACACCGGGATCGACCACGACATTGAGGTGGATCGCGTGCGAGTAGATCCGCGACAGGGCGGCCTTGATCCGGTCGATCTGACCCTCGTCGAGTGGAACCGCTGCGGTGACCACCGCGGTCAGTTCCTCGCGTTCCTGGCCGGAGATGGTCAAGTACTGCGCGATCACCCGATCGAAGCGTCGGCCACGATCAGCAGCCACGGCCTGGCGGGCCAGCTGCAGCGTCTCGTCGGCGACCTTGCCCTCCAGCAGCCGGGAGACCAGTGCGGTCCTCCGGTCGGCGGCGGCGGTCCGGTCGGTGAGGGCGTCCCGCAACTGCGGGTTGGCGGCGACCAGCCGCTCGAACCGGAACAGTTGCTCTTCGACCTCGTCGGCCCGTTGCCCGTATGCCGCGCTGGACATCACGGCCCGTACGCCGAGTTCTTCCAGGGCATCCGGAAGGTCACGGTCGTCCGACCAGCGCAGGTCGGCCGCACCGGCAACGACGGCGACCGCCGGGTCGCTGACCTTGCCGCCGAAGACCCGACGCGCGAGCTCGGCCCGGTCCGACCCGTCCCGGGACGGGTCGGTCAGGGCCCGTCGCAGCGACGCCGACTTGTCGAGCACCGCGGTGACGCCGAACAACTCGTCGCCGAGCTGCTGGCCGTGGACCCCGGTGGCCAGTTGGCCGCGCAATGCCGTGATCGCGGCCTTGAGCGCTGCTCGAGAAGCGGCGAGCATCAGGACTCGCTCCCGCCCGCGACCGAGGCCTGGCCGACCGGGTCGGTGGCTTCGAGTTCGGCGATGAACCGGTCCACGATGGCCCGCTGCCGGGCGTCGTCGTGCAACGACTCACCGACGATCTTGCTGGCCAGGTCAGTGGACAACCGACCCACCTCGGCACGCAAGGAGACGATCGCGGCCTGCCGGTCCGCCTCGATCTGCTTGTGCGCGTGCTCGACGATGCGACCCGCCTCGGCCTGCGCCTGAGTCCGCAGCTCCGCGTGGATCTTGGCGCCCTGGTCGCGCGCCTCGTCGCGGATCTTGGTCGCCTCGGCGCGAGCCTCGGCCAACTGCGCCTGGTACTGGCGCAGCGCCTCGTCGGCCTTGGCCTGAGCCTCTTCGGCCTCGTGCATCCGGCCCTCGATGGCGCTCGCCCGAGCCGCGTAGTTCTTCTCGAACATCGGCACGATGAACTTGGCGATGGCGAACCACAAAATGGCGAAGACGACGAGCGAGAAGATGAACTCCGGCATCAACGGGATGACCGGATTGGACATCGTCTCCTCGGTGCCCGTCCCCTCCATCGGCAGGGCCGGCAACGCCAGGTACGTCACAACATGCACGGGAACTCCTTCGCGGGGGGTCGCCCCGAAGACCGATGAGGCTACTTGGCGATGAAGAACAGAACCATGCCGATGATCGCGAGCGCCTCGGCGACGGCGAAGCCGAAGATGGCCTGGGACCGGAGCATGCCCGCGGTCTCGGGTTGACGCGCGATGCCGTTGATGAGCGCGGCGAAGATCAAGCCGATGCCGATACCGGGACCGATGCAGGCGAGACCGTATCCGATGAGGCCCATTGCTTGCATGAGTGGTTTCTCTCTTCCTTATGTGGGTAATCCGTCAAGTCTGGTGACCTGCCGGTGGTGCGATACAAACGATGTGGAGTTGTGAGGGCGGTGGGACGCGGACGGCTCAGTGCTCGTCGGCGACCGCTCCACCGAAGTACGAAGCGGCCAGCATCGCGAAGACGTATGCCTGCAGGCACTGCACCAACAGCTCCAGGCCCTGCATGAGCAACGCCATCCCGTAGCCGCCGACGCCGGCCGCGATCATCCCGAGTTGCCCGGTGCCGATGAGGTAGGTACCGCCCCCGATGAAGACGCCCATCAGCATGTGCCCGGCGAACATATTGCCGAACAACCGCAAGGTGAGGGTGAGCGGGCGGATCAGGAAGAATGTGGCGAACTCAAGGATGAAGATGAGCGGGATGAGGAACACCGGCAGCTGCGGGGGAACCATCATCTTGAAGTAGCCGCCGAGCCCGTGCTTCTGAATGCCGGCCACGTGGTAGAGGACGTAGACGATGAGCACGAGTGCCATCGGCATACCGATCCGGCTCATCGGCGGGAAGTTCGCCAGCGGCGCGGACCCGAACAGATTGCTCACCAGAATGAACAAGAAGAGGGAGAAGAGCACCGGGACGAAGCGCAGGAAGTCGTGCGAGCCGATCATGTCCCGGGCGATGCCGTTGCGGACGAAGTCGTACATGCCCTCGGCGAAGAACTGCCGCTTGCTGGGAACCACCGCAAGTCGCCGGGTCGCCCACCACAGCCAGCCGAAGATGCCGACCGCCGCGACGACGATGAGCACCATCGGTCGTGTGACCGTGAACCCGCCGATGTGCGCGATCGGTTGATAGAACTCCTCGGGTGTCGGGGCGTGGAAACCATCCCCTTCGCCTCCGCTGGCCGACAGACCGGCGATGGTCACCAGAACAGCGCTGTTCACTCAGTTCTCCTCGTCGGACACGTCGTGGCGTGGAGTGCTTGGGCGTCGGGCCCAGGACCGATGCTACGGCCTAGTAGCCCTTCTCGTCTGTGCCCCCCGTCACGGTCCGTTCCGTGCGGTGGGCGGTCAATGACGGCAGGTGATCCCGGCATCCGAACTATCCGTTCCTACCGTAGCGGAGCCAGACGATGTAGAGGCCGAGGACGACACCCAGCAGGGCGCCGAGCGGCAGAAGGAACGCGGTGTGCAGTAGGCGGTCACCCAGCCAGCCCAGGGCGCCGAAGGTGATCGGTCCGGCGAGCAGATAGGACAGGACGTCGGTGGCATCGGCATGCCCGATGGCGTCGGGTCCGCGGGTGTCGGACCGCTCTTTCCGGGCGTTGTCGGGGGTCGGCTCGTCGCTCACGCAGAGCCCTCCCCCGGCTCGGCGTAACGCAACTCACGTCGGCGTTGGAAGGCCCGGGCCGCGCCGGCCTGCCATCCGACCACCGTCGCGACTGCGGCGACGGCGAACGCGGACGTGACCAAACCCTCGATCTTCGACAACGACACGGCGAGCACGAGCATCAGGCCCGTCAGCACGAAGAAGACCGCGAGCGCGCCGACCAGCGACAACACGGCGGGGCCGCGCAACACCCGGGTGATCCCCAGGACGCCGGCGGCGAAGAGGACCACGACGCAGCCGATGCCCGCAGCCGCGGACCCGATGCCCGCCGCGGTGAACGCATCCAGCCGCCAGAGGGACACGACAGCGGCCAGCACGCCGACGACGAGGCCGGTCGCACTGCCCACGCGCAGCAGGGCCGAGGCGGTCTCCTCGAACGAGGCTCGGGTATGCCGGGGCGCGCCATGCCCGTCATCCGTCACCGACGGCACGGTCACGTGAACTCCTTCGGCGCGGTTGCGGGCGAGGGCCGTCAGAAGGCCCGAACTTGATGCGCCCGAGGGTGACCGCAGGAGCGTTTCGCAATCCCAGATCACCCTCACGGGCGCTTGTGAATCTTATCACAAGCTCTTCGGCGCGCCGGACGGACGCATCCGCGGCACCCACCAGGTCAGCCCCGTCACCACCAATGCGGCGCAGCCGACGCCCACCCAGGCATGCCAGTTGTCGAGGAAGGCGAAGGCCAGGGACGCGACCGCGACAAGGGCGGCCCAGGCATACAGGATGAGGACGGCGCGCAGGTGCCCGTGGCCGATCTGCAGCATCCGGTGGTGCAGGTGTTTGGCGTCGGCCTGCCACGGCTTCTGCCCCGCGCGCAGTCGCCGCACGATGGCCAGCACCATGTCGAGCAGCGGCAACAGCAGGACCGCCAACGGCATGACGATCGGGACGAGCGCCCCGGTCACCGAACCCGTGCTCACCTGACTGGGATCGACATTGCCGGTCATCGAAATGGTGGCGGCGGCCAGCAGCAGACCCAGCGTCAGCGCCCCCGAGTCGCCCATGAACAGCCGCGCCTGGTGCAGGTTGTGCGGCAGGAAACCCACGCAGCAGCCGGCGAGCGCGGCCGTGATGAAGGTCGAGATCGAGAACACGTTCGGCGGATCGAACCCGCGCGCCAGCACATAGGAATAGACGAAGAAGGCGGCCGAGGCGATGGCCACGATGCCGGCGGCCAGGCCGTCCAGGCCGTCGATCCAGTTGACGGCGTTGGTGGTGACGATGACGACCAGGACGGTGACCGCGACGAGGACCGGGGTGTCCAGGACGGTCACCCCGAACAGGGGTACGGACAACATTTGCACGCCCTGGTAGGCCATCACCCCGGCAGCGAGGACCTGACCGGCGAGCTTGGTCAACCAGTCCAGCCCGCGGATGTCGTCGATCGCCCCGACGAAACAGATGATCGCTCCGCCGAGGACGACGCCGCGGATCTGTCCCGAGCCGAACAACTGCTTGAGGTACGGCAGCTGTTTGGCGACCAGCGCCGCCGCGACGAAACCGGCATACATCCCCATTCCGCCCAGCCGCGGGATCGGGACCGAGTGGACGTCCCGGTCCCGGACCGGCGTCACCGCACCGGTGCGCACCGCGATGACGCGCACGAGCGGCGTGACGGCATACGTCACGACAGCGGCGACGACGAAGATGAGGAAGTACTCCTTCACCGGGCCATCATCACAGAGGCGTCCCCACGAAGTCGTCCCCCTCGCCGGCGCCGCTCCCTTCGGGCGGGCCGAGGGTCAGCCGCGCGGGTATGCCGGGAACGCCTCGGTCAGTGCGTCGACCTCGGCGCGGACCTGCCGGGAGACCTCCGCCTCCGGATCGGAGCTGCCCTTGGTCACCGCGGTGCCGATCAGCCGGGCGATGGTCTTCATCTCCTCGACCCCCATGCCCTGGGTGGTGACGCACGGCGTGCCGACCCGGATGCCGGAGGCGATATTGGCCTTCTGCGGGTCGAACGGGATGGCGTTCTTGTTGACCACGATCCCGGCCGCGCTGCACCGGGCCTCGGCGTCCGCGCCGGTGACTCCGACGCCCTGGAGGTCGATCAAGGCCAGGTGCGTGTCGGTGCCCCCGGTCGTCGGACGCAGGCCCTGGTCGGCGAGCGCCTGGGCCAGCGTCTTGGAGTTCTCGATGACGGCCGCCGCGTAGTCCTGGTATGCCGGCGTCGCGCATTCCTTGAAGTTGACCGCCTTGGCGGCGATGACGTGCATGAGCGGGCCGCCCTGCATGAGCGGGAAGACGCCCTTGTCGATGGCGGCGGCGTGCTGCGCCTTGCAGACGATCGCACCCGAGCGCGGGCCGCGCAGCACCTTGTGGGTCGTGAACGAGACGACATCGGCATACGGGACGGGGCTCGGGATCGCCTTGCCGGCGACCAGGCCGATGAAGTGCGCCGCGTCCACCCAGAAGATCGCCCCGATCTCGTCGCAGAGGTTGCGGAAGAACTCGAAGTCGATCAGCCGCGGGATCGCCGAGCCGCCGGCCAGGATCATCTTGGGGCGGTGCTCCAGAGCCAGGGCACGGACCTGGTCGTAGTCGATGTTCTCGGTCTTGCGGTCCACCCCGTAGGGCACGATGTTGAACCACTTGCCGGAGAAGGACACCTTCGCGCCGTGGGTCAGGTGACCGCCGTGCGGCAGGGACATCCCCATTACGGTGTCGCCGGGCTTGACGAAGGCGCCGTAGACCGCCTGGTTGGCGCTCGCGCCCGAATGCGGCTGGACGTTGGCGTGCTCGGCGCCGAGCAGCGACTTCAGCCGCTCGATCGCCAACGACTCGGCGCGGTCGACGACCTCGCAGCCGCCGTAGTAGCGGCGTCCCGGGTAGCCCTCCGCATACTTGTTGGACAGCGTCGAACCCAGTGCCGTGAGGACCGCGGGCGAACTGATGTTCTCGCTCGCGATCAGCTGAATGCCGGTGCGGATGCGGGCCAACTCGTCCAACAGGATCCCGGCGATGTCGGGATCGAAGGCCTTGAGCGCCGCGTAATCGGACCCGTAGAAGGTGTCGTCAGCCATGAAGACACTCTAGGGGGTGGGTCCGACGGTCCGACGGGAGGGCCCCGGATTGCGCGGTATGCCGGTAGGGTCCGTTCCGGCCCGGTCTGCTCCGGTCCGGTCCCGTCAGGTCAGGGCGGCCCAGAGGCGTTCGCGCTCGATGGCGCCGTCCCGCAAGACCACGGGATCGGGCCCCGTGCAGTCCAGGATCGTGGAGGCCTCGCCGCCGCCGCTCGGGCCCGCATCGAGGTAGACCGCGACGCTGGGCCCCAGCATCGCGGCGGCCTCGTTCACCGTCGTCGGCGCCGGGCGGCCGGTGAGGTTCGCGCTGGAGACGGCGAGCGGGCCGGTGCGGCGCAGCAGGTCCAGGGCGACGGGGTGGTCGGGCATCCGCAGCGCGACGGTCCCGGCGCTCTCCCCCAGGTCCCACCTCAGGCTCGGTTGGGCGGCGACGACGATGGTCAGTGCTCCCGGCCAGAACGCCGCGATCAGCCGACGGACCTCCGCCGACACCCCGTATGCCAGTCCGTCGAGGGTTTCGGGGGAACCGATGAGGACCGGCGGCGGCATCTGCCGCCCGCGGCCCTTGGCCACCAATAGGGCGGCGACCGCATCGGCGTCGAAGGCGTCGCAGCCCACGCCGTACACCGTGTCGGTCGGCAGCACGACCAGGCGGCCCGCGGCGATCGCCTCCACCGCGGCGGCCAGTCCGCCCGCCAGTGCCTCGGGGTCGGTGCAGTCGTACCGTCGGTCGGTCACGAATCCTCCTTGCGCTCGCGGGTGCGGCGCCGGAACGGGATGACAGTGGCCAGTTCGGTTCCCTCCCCCACCTCGTCGACCGGCGGACGCCCCGCTCCCCCCGTCGCGTCCGACACGCCGGATCGACCCGCATCGGGCACGTCCAGCAGCACCGGCTCGGTCCGATCGACGCTCCCGGACGGGCCACGACGGCGCGCGACCACCACCCTCGGCCGACCGGTCAGGTCGTCCAGGTCGGCGGTCGGCGCCCAACAGCCCTGGTCCGCGAGCAGTGCGAGAACAGCGTCCCGTTGGGTGTCGGCATGCTCCATCACGAACACCCCGCCGGGACGAAGCAGGCGGGCCGCCCGGCGCGCGACGGCCGTCGGGAGCTCCAGGCCGTCCGGTCCGCCGCCATAGAGGGCGAGCGACGGATCGTGGTCGCGCACCTCGGGTTCCAGCGGCAGTCGGCCCGGGGGGATGTAGGGCGGATTGGCCGTCACGACATCGACCGAGCCGTCCAGCTGGGCCAGGGCATCGCGGGCATCGCCCAAGACGAGGGTCACGTCGATCCCGAGCCGGCCCTGGTTGAGTTCGGCCCAGGACAGCGCGTCGGGACTGACCTCGACGGCATACACCTGGACGTTCGGGGCCTCGTCCTTGACCCCGAAGGCGATGGCGCCGGACCCGGTGCACAGGTCGACGAGGATCGGCCGACCGGGCAGGGTGTCCAGGTGGTTCATCGCCAGGTCAACGAGCATCTCGGTCTCCGGGCGCGGCACGAAGACGCCCGGACCGACGGCGAGTTCGAGCCCGCGGAACGGTGCCACCCCGGTGAGATGTTGCAGCGGGATCCGGTGGGCGCGCTCGGTCACGAGGTCGTCGTACCCGGCCGGCGCGTCCCCCCACCCCAGGGCCATGAGCCGGCGGACCTCGGCGGGTTCGATCGCCAGCAGGTGGGCCGCCAGGGCGACGGCATCGTGCGCCGGGGACGGGACGCCGGCCTCCCGCAGCCGAATCGTCGCCGAGTCGACGACGACCTTCAGGTCGTGCCGGATCATCGGACGCCGGCCGTTGCCAGGCGAGCCGCCTCGTCCGCCTGGATCGCCGAGGACAGCACCGCCTCGAGATCGCCGTCCAGCACCGTGTCGAGGTTGTATGCCTTGAAACCGGTGCGATGGTCCGAGATCCGGTTCTCGGGGAAGTTGTACGTGCGGATGCGTTCGGAGCGGTCCACGGTGCGGACCTGCGAGCGCCGGGCGTCGCTGGCGGCGTTGGCCGCCTCGTCCAGGGCGAGCTGGCGCAACCGCGCGCGCAGGACGCGCAGCGCCGCCTCCTTGTTCTGCAGCTGGGACTTCTCGTTCTGGCAGGAGACGACCACGCCGGAGGGCAGATGGGTGATCCGCACGGCCGAGTCGGTCGTGTTGACACTCTGCCCCCCGGGGCCGCTGGACCGGAACACGTCGATCCGCAGGTCGGCGGGATCGAGGGCGACTTCGGCCGGGTCCTCCACCTCGGGCATCACCAAGACCCCGGCGGCGGAGGTGTGGATCCGGCCCTGGGACTCGGTCACCGGAACCCGCTGCACGCGATGGACCCCGCCCTCGTACTTCAGCATCGCCCAGGGCGCCGTCCCGGGCTCGGGCACACCTTTGGCCCGAACCGCGATCCGGGCGTCCTTGTACCCGCCCAAGTCGGATTCGGTGGCGTCGAGCAGCTCGGTAGACCAACCGCGGCGCTCGGCGAACCGCAGGTACATCCGCAGCAGGTCGCCGGCGAACAGCGCGGATTCCTCCCCGCCCTCGCCGGCCTTGACCTCGAGGATCACGTCGCGGTCGTCGTCCGGGTCGCGGGGCACGAGCAGGCCACGCAGCTTGTCCTGCGCGGTCGCCAGCGCCGTCTCGATTGTCGCGGCCTCCGCCGCGAAGGTCTCGTCCTCGGCCACCAACTCGCGGGCCGCGTCGAGGTCGTCGCTGAGGGCGGCGACGGCGCGGGCGGCCGAGACGGTCGGGCCGAGCGCGGCATACCGCTTGTTCAACGTGCGCAGCAGTTGCTGATCGGCGTGGACCGCCGGATCGGCGAGCCTGGCCTCGACCTCGGCATACTCGGTGAGCAGGGAGCGGACGGCGTCGGCCGCGGCATCCGCCGACGGTTGTGCGCTCACCTCGCTCCTCCCTTCTGCCCGTGCGGGGTTCGGCTGTGCCACACGAGGTCGACCCTGTGAACACGACGAACGCCGGGCCCGGCCACACAGGGCTGGGCACCGGCGTACGAGCGTGCTACTTGACGGCCTTCTTGGCGTAGCGGGCCTGGAACCGGGCCACCCGGCCACCGGTGTCGAGGATCTTCTGCTTGCCGGTGTAGAACGGGTGGCACTGCGAGCACACATCGGCGTTGATCCGGCCGTTCTTGGCGGTGCTGCGGGTCTCGAAAGTGTTCCCGCAGGTGCACACGACCGTCGTCGGCCCGTAGGCCGGATGGATGTCCTTCTTCACGCTCTTCCACTCCTTGGTGTCGGTGGCCGGGTCGGTGCGGCGTCCGGGTTGTCCGAACGCCAGGGGAGCAAACGCCCACGCGACTGTGGATATGCCCGTATGCCGCGCGTCAGCACCGTGAACCGGCCGAGGGCAAATTGTGCCACCGTCTCGACGCTGCGCCTAATCGTCCGGGAGCCCTCGCCGGCCGGGCTACCCGCTACCCGCGGCCCGTCGCGGATTCGGGCTCGGCCGGATGGCCGTCGCCCTCGTGTTCGGCGGCGCAGATCACGAACGCGGCGTGGTCGGTGATCGCCCGGAGCACGTCGATCTCGGTCGCCGTCCAGTCCCGCACCTGTTCGGTCAGCCCGAACCCGACCAGACCGTACATCCTGCCGCGGCGATGAACGGCGGCGACCAGGAGGCTGCGGATGCCCCGCCCCTTGACGGCCTCGAACTGGGGCAGTCTCAGGCGGTGGCTCGGGTTGTCCGGGTCCAGCACGAGGACGTCGGCTCCGGACGTGCGCGCCGGCTGGACGGTGACCCCCAGCTGGTCGACCATCTCCTTGGGGTAGTACGGCAGCTCCGGGAGTCCCGGCCCGCTCCACTGACCGACCTGCTCCCATTGACCGGTTGACCCGCACGCGAAGGCCGCCGCTCGGTCGGGCCGGATGGCCTCGGACACCCCGTTCAACACGATCCGCAGGACCCCCGGCGCGTCCGATCGAGAGCGCATCGCCACGTTGACCGAGGTCACCGCGGTCAACATGCTCAGCGTCTCCCGGTGCTCGACCGAGTGGCGCTCGCTGGTATCGGCCAGCCGGTTGTATGCCGTGGCCAGGGCGCGCACCTCGGTGATCGGGGTGACGACCGGGGCCCGATCGCCGCTGGGTCCCGCCGTATGCCGGCCGATGACGTCTCGCGTGACCAGGAGAGGCTGGACGACATTGCGCTGCAGGGCGCCGATCCATCGCGCCGCGAGGATCGCCGTCAAGAGACCCAACAACGCCTCGACGACCACGATCCACAGCTGGATGGTGAAGGCGTTGTTCTGATGTCGGTCGAGTTCGGCGCCGATGGCCTCGGTCAACGACCTGGACTGCGCCGCGAGGCCGGTGGTGTCCAGTTGGGCGAGGGCGGGGCGGGGGTCTGCGCCGGACGCCACCTGAGCGTGGATGGGCGCGTAGTGCTGCCACCACTGCTGGACGTCGTCGTGGAACGCGCGGGCCGCCGAGGCGATCTGGGGGGCGGCTCCGGCGGTCGCGGCGTCGAACGCCGCGAGCTGGGCCCGTCCCGTGTCGACCGCGACCTCGACCGCCCGGGCGTCTCCCGGTGATCGCGTGACGGCATACGTGGCGAGCAATGCCCGCGCGTCGATGACCGAGATGAGCGCACCCCGATTGGCGAGTTGCGCCTGGCGGTTGACGTCGTACGCCTGGGAGCGCTCGCTGGCCATCAGCGGTATGCCGACCCCCACGATGGCGGCCATGAGGACGAGGATGGCGGCGATGGCGACCGCTGCGCTGCGCAGCAGGTACCGCAGGCTGACGTCGCGCCGGGCGCCGAGCAGTCCCGATGTGGAGGAAAACCCGCTCATCCTCCTGCACACTCCGACGTCCGTCCGGTCACCTGGCGTTCGGAGTGTAGCTCCGGACATCGACCCATCGGGGCCTTCTGGGTATCGGGATACCCCGTTTCACCCCGTTCAGTCCGTCACATGTCGTCGTCGTCGATCTGGATCGAGCTGTTCTTGTGCACCTGCATGAGGAACTCGACGTTGCTGCGGGTCTTCTTCAACCGGTCGACGAGCAACTCGAGAGCCTGCTGCTGGTCCAGTGCCGACAGCACGCGGCGCAGCTTCCACATGATCTTCAGTTCGTCGCCGCCCATGAGGATCTCCTCGCGGCGGGTACCTGAGGCCGTGGCGTCGACGGCCGGGAAGATCCGGCGGTCGGCGAGCTGGCGCGAGAGGCGCAACTCCATGTTGCCGGTGCCCTTGAACTCCTCGAAGATGACCTCGTCCATCTTGGAACCGGTTTCGACGACGCCGGTGGCCAGAATCGTCAACGAACCGCCGTTCTCGATGTTGCGGGCGGCACCGAAGAACTTCTTCGGCGGGTACAGCGCCGAGGAGTCGACCCCACCGGAGAGGATTCGTCCGCTCGCCGGGGCGGCCAGGTTGTATGCCCTGCTCAGGCGGGTGATCCCGTCGAGCAGGATGACCACGTCATGGCCGAGTTCGACCAGGCGCTTGGCCCGCTCGATGGCCAACTCTGCGACGATCGTGTGGTCGCTGGCCGGTCGGTCGAAGGTCGAGGCGATGACCTCGCCCTTGACGCTGCGCTGGAAGTCCGTGACCTCTTCCGGGCGTTCGTCGACGAGGACGACCATCAGGTGCACCTCGGGGTTGTTGACCGAGATCGCGTTGGCGATGGCCTGCATGATCATCGTCTTGCCCGCCTTCGGCGGCGACACGATCAGGCCACGCTGGCCCTTGCCGATCGGGGAGACCAGGTCGATGACCCGGGTCGTGATGATGTTCGGGGTCGTCTCAAGGCGCAACCGCTCCTGCGGGTACAGCGGGGTCAGCTTGCTGAATTCCACCCGGTTCCGAGCAGCCTCGGGCGCTCCCCCGTTGACCGTGTCGAGCCGGACCAGCGCGTTGAACTTCTGCCGGTTGCCCTGCGGCTGTTCGCCCTCGGCGCTCGCCTTGACCTGGCCGGTGACGGCGTCCCCCTTGCGCAGGCCGTAGCGCTTGACCATGCCGAGCGAGACGTAGACGTCGTTGTTGCCCGGGAGGTAACCGGAGGTCCGCACGAAGGCGTAGCTGTCCAGCACGTCGAGTATGCCGCCGACCGGCACCAACACGTCGTCCTCGGCGACCTGGAGGTCGTTCTCGTAGTCGCCGTTGTTCGGGGCGAGCTGGCCCTGCGGGCCGCGACCGCGCTTGCGGTCCCGGCTGCGTTGCCGGCTGCGCCGGCGACCGGGACGATCGTCGTCGTCGAATCGGTTCTGCCCCTGGCCCTGCCGCTGACCCTGGCTCTGGGAATGGCCCTGGTTCTGGCCTTGGTTCTGTCCTTGGTTCTGTCCGCCGCCTTGCTGGCCCCGGTTCCCCGAACCGCCCTGCCCGCGCTGCTGATAGCCACCGTCGCCACGGTTGCCGTCAGCGCGGTTAGTCTCACCGCGGTTAGTCTCACCGCGGTTGGCCTCCCCGCGGTTGCCACCCTGACCGTTGCCGGCGCCCTGACCCTGACCGCCCTGTTGGCCATTGCCGCCCTGGCCGCGCCGGGCCTCGGCGAGCTCGACGGCCCGTTCGATGGCCGCCAGTGCAGTGCCGTCGGATGCCTGATCGGCACCCCCGCGGTCCGAACCCTGCTGGTCCGAAACCCGCTGCTCGGACTCGGGGCCGGCTGCGGGAGCGCCGGTGCCACGGCTGGCCGCCCGGCGACGCGAGCGGGTGGGGCCGTCGTGGTCGGCGCCCTGTCCATCGGCCGACGACGGCGCGCCCCCGTCGAGCTGTGCGGCGCCGTGCTGTGCGGCGTCGTGCTGCGGGCCGTCCTGACGATTGGTGTCCTGACGATTGGTGTCGTGGTCGGGGCGCGCAGCAGCCGCCGACCGGTCGTTCTGGGGAGCCTCCTGGGCGGGGCGGGAGGCACCCGCCGCACCGCCGCGTTGGGCCTTGATCGCATCGACGAGGTCGCTCTTGCGCATTCTGGTCGTCCCCGAGATCCCCATGGAGGAGGCGAGCGTCTTGAGTTCGTCGAGCTTGAGTGTGCTCAGTCCGCCGGACGGGCGAACGGTGGTTTCCGTCACGAAGGTCCTTCCCTCGTTGAGCCACGCCGGTCTGACCTGGCGTGGCCGGATTGGGGCCAGCACGGAACGCTGGCTGCAATGTGTGGAAAACCCACGGGCCGCCCGGGCAATCCGGGTACACCGACAGCATCGAGGCTGATCAGCGAGGGGCTGCTTGCGTGGGTCTTGGCGCGATGCGATGGGTCCCGACCTCGCGTCGTGCAAATGCTTGGGGAGACATCGGCTGCAGGTCGTGCCTGCGATGTCTAGCGAGGTGCAGTCGTGCTCGGGTCGGGCCGCGGTTCGACGCTGTCGTCAATGTAACAAATAATCCGGCGTTCGGCATACCAGAGCGTCGGGACGCGCCGTCAGGCCTGATGGACGCCGGCTCCGTGGACGGGGATCCCCGGAATGAGCCGCCGCCAGGACGGGTCAGCCTCGACCTCAGCGGCGGCAGCGCGCTCGACGAGGACGAGGACGGAGGGTCCCGCCCCGGAGACGCAGGCCGCGAACCCGCGGCCGCGCAGTTCGTCGACCAACTCCATCGTCTCGGGGTATGCCGATCTGCGGAACTCCTGGTGCAGTTCGTCGCGGGTCGCCGGGAGCAGCAGATCCGGTCTGCTGGTCAGGGCCAAGGTGAGCAGGGCGGCCCGTCCGGAGTTGCGCGCGGCTACCTTGTGGCCGACGGTGTCGGGCAGTACCGCCCGCGCGACGGAGGTGTCCAGGCGCGAGGTCGGCACGAACACGACGGCCTCCACCCGCGGATCCAGGTGCAGCACCGCGGTCGCGGTCCCCGGCCCGTCGTCCCGACTCCACGACACGGTCACGCCCCCGAAAATGCTCGCCGAGGAGTTGTCCGGATGGCCCTCCAGTTCGGCCGCGATCGCGTTCGTGACGTCGCGATCCACCGCGAGGGCGCCTCGACGGACCGGCGGTCGCCCGGTGGGGTCGGCCAGCGCGGCGAGCCCCTGCGCGGCCAGGACTCCGCCGACGATCGCGGTGGCCGAGGAGCCGAGCCCCCGACTGTGCGGGACGACATTGTCGGCGACGAGCCGCAGGCCGGGCGGCATCGGCCGACCGATTCGCTCGCAGGCGTATGCCATGGAGCGCAGGACCAGGTGCGAGGCGTCCCGGGGGATGTCGTCGGCTCCCTCGCCGGTCACCTCGACCACGACACCGGCCCGGTCCGTCTCCTCGACGAGATACTCGTCCCACAGGCCCAGCGCGACGCCGACCGAGTCGAACCCGGGCCCCAGGTTGGCGCTGCTGGCGGGCACCCGGACGCGCACGGCGTGGCCGGGTGCCACCTCAGACGCCTTCCACGCGCATCACCGAGACCACATGCTGGACGACCGCGAGTTCGGCCAGGGCCCTCACGGTCGCCGCGAGGGCGGCGTCCCGGGCGCTGTGGGTGACGATGACCAACAACGCGGCCTGGGTGTGGTCGCCGGTGACGATGGCCTGTTGGCGCACGGTTTCGATCGACACCCCGTTGGCGGCGAACACCGCGGCGACCTCGGCGAGGACGCCCGGTCGGTCGGCGACGTCCAGGCTGATGTGGTAGCGCGTGACGGCGTCCTCGATACCGACGACCGGCAGGTGCGCGTATGCCGATTCGCCGGGTCCGCGTCCCCCGGAGACCAGGTGCCGGGCGACGGCAACCAGGTCGCCCACGACCGCCGAGGCGGTCGGATCGCCGCCGGCGCCGCGGCCGTAGAACATCAACTGACCGGCCGCCCGGCATTCGACGAAGACGGCGTTGAACGCCTCACGAACCCCGGCCAGCGGATGCGACCGCGGGATCATCGCCGGGTGGACACGAACCGAAATCGCTTGGCCCTCAGGAGTTTCCAGCCGCTCGCAGATGGCCAGCAGTTTGACGACGTGGCCCATCTCGCGGGCGGCGGCGACATCGGCCGCGCTGACATCGCTGATCCCCTCACGGTGCACCTTGTCCCCGGGGACCCGCGAATGGAAGGCCAGCGAGGCCAGGATCGCGGCCTTGGCGGCGGCGTCGAAACCCTCCACGTCCGCGGTCGGGTCGGCTTCGGCATACCCGAGGGCCTGCGCCTGGGTTACGACGTCGGCGAAACCCGAGCCCAATGTGTCCATCTTGTCCAGCACGTAGTTCGTCGTGCCGTTGACGATGCCCATCACCTTGTCGACTCGGTCGCCGACGAGGGACTCGCGCAGCGGTCGCAGCAGCGGTATCGCCCCGGCCACGGCGGCTTCGTAGTACAGGTCGACCCCATGGGCCTCGGCGGCGGCATACAGGCTCGGCCCGTCCTCGGCGAGGAGAGCCTTGTTGGCGGTGACCACGCCGGCGCCGGCTCCCATGGCGGCCAGGATGAGGCTGCGGGCCGGTTCGATGCCGCCGATGACCTCGACGACGACGTCGGCCCGGGTGACCAGGGTCTTGGCGTCGGTGGTGAACAGGGCCGGGTCGACGCCGGTGTCCGAACGGTCCCGGCCCGCGCGGCGGACCGCGATTCCGACGATCTCCAACGGCCGCCCGATGCGAGCGGCCAGGTCGTCGCGTTCGGTCGTGATCATCCGGGCGACGGCCGTACCGACGGTGCCGCAGCCGAGGATGGCGACTCTGATCGGGCGCTGGTCGGCGGCTTCGGCGACCAGCGAGGGCGAGGCGACTGTCGAACTCACCGGGCCATCATCCCCTATCGGAACCTGTGCCTTGGGCGGGTCAGCAGTCGAGGGCTCAGCAGTCGAGGGCAAGAATGTCCTCGATCGTCTCGCGGCGCACGATCAGCCGGGCCGCGCCGTCGCGGACGGCGACCACCGGCGGGCGGGGGGTGTGGTTGTACTGGCTGGACAGGGCGCGGCAATAGGCGCCGGTGCCGGGGACGGCGATGAGATCGCCGGGGCTCACATCGGCGGGGAGGAACTCGTCCCGGACGACGATGTCCCCACTCTCGCAATGCCGCCCGACGACGCGGGCGAGGATCGGGTCGGGGTCGCCGACGCGGTTGGCGACGGCGCACGAGTAGTGGGCGCCGTAGAGGGCCGGGCGGACGTTGTCGCTCATCCCGCCGTCGACAGAGACGTAGTAGCGGGGTTGAGCCACGCCGAGGTCCACCGGTTTGACCGTGCCGACCTCGTACAGCGTGAAGGTGCTCGGGCCGGCGATGGCGCGGCCGGGTTCGATGGAGACCCGAGGTGGTGGGACGTCCTGGGCGCGGCATTCGCGGGCGATGATCTCGGCGAGCGGGCCGGCGAGTTCGGCCGGGGTGAGCGGGTCGTGTTCGGTGGTGTAGGCGATGCCGAAGCCCCCGCCGAGGTCGAGTTCGGGCAGGACGACGCCGCAGGTGCGGGCGACGTCGGCGTGCATCCGGACCAGTCGGGCGGCCGAGATGTCGAAGCCGGAGGTGTCGAAGATCTGGGAGCCGATGTGGCCGTGCAGTCCCGTGAGTTCCAGGGCGTCCGGGTGCGCGAGAATCCGTTCGACCGCCTCGTATGCCGTGCCGCCGGCCAGGCTGAACCCGAACTTCTGGTCCTCGTGGGCGGTGGCGATGAACTCGTGGGTGTGGGCCTCGACGCCGACGGTGACGCGAACCATCACCCGTTGGCGGACACCGGCTTCGGTGGCGATGGCGGCGAGCCGCTCGATCTCTTCGAAACTGTCGACGATGACGCGTCCGACCCCATGTTCGACGGCAGCGCGAAGTTCGGCATACGACTTGTTGTTGCCGTGAAAGCCGATCCGAGCTCCGGGGACGCCGGCGCGCAAGGCGGTCGTGAGTTCGCCGCCGGTGCACACGTCCAGTCCGAGACCGTCCTCGGCGATCCACCGGGCGACCTCGGTACACAAGAACGCCTTGCCGGCGTAGTAGACGTCGGCGCCGCCGCCGACATCGCGGAACGCGTCGTGGAAGGCGTCGGCGAACTCGCGGGCCCGACTGCGGAAGTCGTTCTCGTCGAGCACGTAGGCGGGCGTGCCGAACTCGCGCGCTAGTTCGGTGACCGGGACCCCCGCGATGGCGATGACTCCGTCGGCGCCGCGCGCGACATTGCGCGGCCACAGCTTGGGGATGAGCGCGGCGACGTCGACGGGTGACTTGAGCCAGGGCGGAGTGAGGGCGCCGCGAACGTGCAGCGCTCCGGCCTCGTGGGACGACATGCGCCCATCCTGTCAGGCCGGCGCCGTGCGCTCGTGCCGCGGTCCGGCAATCAGGACCGTCACCCGCGGCGGGCCTCGGACGCGCCGGACAGGATCGCCAGAATCCGACGGGCGAGTTGGGCTCTGGCGGCGTGGGCCGCGGTAGCCGGGGTATGCCAGGTGACGGGTCGCGGCGGCGTCCTGACCAGCCAGTCCAAGGTGGCGTCGGCGAGGTCCTCCAGGTGGCGGTGCAGGCGCGTGATGCCGCGGGGAGTCGCCCGGCGGGGTTCGGCGCCGGCGTAGACGTCCGGGGTCTCGACGAGGAGGGCGAGCAGCCAGGTGTCGGCGGGCGTGGTCAGCGCAGACCGGTCGGCCGGCAGGTTGGTCGGCAATTCCGTTGCAGACAATGCCAATTCGGATGACAGTCGCCGGCGGGCGTAGTCGGGTCCCTCGCCCGGCGGGTAGACACCGCGTGGGTCCGGCGCCGCGAGACTGCCGGGTGCGGGGACCGGGTCGTCCAGGACCCGGACGAGGAACGGCTGTGCCAGCGTCACCGTCACGAATGCCCCGGCGACCCGGCCCTCTGCGACCCAGGCGTGCGAGATGTCCGGCGAGCTGCGGAGGGTTTCGGCGATGGCCGGCGCAGAACCGGGTGGGCGGGCGGGGAAAGTCCACACCGGGGCCCCGTCGTGGCGGTGCAGTCGCAGCGCGACCGGTGAGTCGTCGGGCGGCGCGGTAGGCGATGGCGCGGCGGGCGATGGCGCGGCTGGCGCACCGGTGTTCGCTCGAGCGCCGACGTCGCTGATGGCCCGCTCGATCACCCGGGTCAGGTCGTCGCGGACGCTCACCCGCGTCAGGGTAGACGACTGGCTCAGGAAGGCCGGTCATGCCGCGGCCGTATGCCGGTGGGCCGGGTACCAGCGCACGCCACCGCCCGCGCCGCCGTCGTTTCCGTCGTGGTCGGCATCGTCGTGGTCGGGGTGGATGGTGGCGGTGAGGTGGTCGCGGTGCACGATCGTGTGGTGCCGTTCGCAGCAGGACCAGGTTGTCGAGGGCGGTGTGGCCGCCGGCTGCCCAGGGGATCAGGTGGTGGGCTCGGCACCAGCCGGGG
>JBDIAR010000044.1:0-19985 GCA_039812545.1 Dermatophilaceae bacterium
ACGGACTCCTCAGCAGACCCAGTAACGGTCCCCAGTCCTACCAGCGCCCACGGTCGTTAGTCCGGTCAACATCACCCCGCCGATCCCTGGTCGTCATCGTGTTCTGCGGGACGACCCTCGTTGCCACGGCTCGCATCGACCTCCCCGGTGCCGACACGCAAGACACGGCGATCGATGCACTTCTGAGCATCCTGCGAGCCAGGACCGCCGACCTGGTCGCGGACCACGGACCTCTGGCACTCGTGATCGTCGGTTATGAGGACGAGCGAGGTGATGCTGGCCCGGCCGTCTTCGAGGCGGGACGGCGCGCCGACGCGCGCGGCACGCCGGTGATGTGCGCGGCCGTCGTGCATGACGGCCTCTGGTGGGACCTGCGCGATCCGCTCTGTCCGGACGACGGATGGGTGCTGCCGGCGCGCGCCGACGTCCCGGCGGCCGCCGACTTCGTGGGGCGGGGGATTGCCCCGTTGGACAGTCGGGAGCAACTCGTCGCCATGATCGAGCCGATGCCCTGCCCACCGGTGGCGGGGCTCCTGCCGGCCGCGTCCTTTCTACCGGATCCGGGCGGCTCCGCCACCGCTGCGCGCGCCGACCTGCGACGGGTGCGGCTTCGTCAGGCGGGCGCCTGGGGGAGGTTGCTCGCGCCGGACCGGCTCGCCGAACCGATCGATCCGGCCGCGGCGGCAGCCGATATCGCCGATGCCCTGAGCTCCCTTCGGGACGTGCCGTTCCGCGACGCGTTGATCGCCTGGCTGGCCCCTGGGGCGCTGGGGCGCCACGAGGCCGATCGGCGGATCATCGCGATGCTGCGGGCGGCCGGGCCGGTGGGGTGGGAACCGGCGGCGTGGGGACCGGCGGCCGGGAGCGCGGGGTGGGACCGGGCGGCTGGGAGCGCGGACGGCTGCGCCGAGTTCGCCCCGCTGCGCGCCCGGTTGACGCTGTTGGCGCGGGTGGCGCCGAGCGATCAGGCGGCGCCCATCCTGACCGTTCTGGCCGTGGTCGCCTGGCAGGCGAGGGAGGGCGCGATGGCGAGCATCGCGGTCGAGCGAGCACTGGCATACGAACCGGACTATCGGCTCGGCATGCTCCTCGCCCAGGTGCTCCGTTGTGGCGTCCGGCCCGACTACCAAACCGCGTGAACGCCCCGTGTTCGTCGCCATCGGCCGCGCCCGCCGGGGCTGCGTCCTCGCCACGCCAGACTCTATGATGAGCGCACGTCAAGAGTTCCAGCGCCAAGCCCCGGCTCGCTGGGCGGCAACCCTTCTCCGCGACGGGGTGCCCCGGGTGATGACACGGCCGTCCGGAGACGGGCCGGCAAGTGCGAGCACGAGGAGCGACGATGACCCCACCGGAGTCCCCAACGGCGCCAGGGTGGCCCGGGCGACTCGTCGACATCGGGCCGCTGCGGCTCGAACGGGGCGGTCGCCTCCCCGCCGTCAAGCTGCACGTCGAGACGTGGGGGACCTTGGCGCCGGGCGCGGACAACGCCGTCCTCATCGAACACGCGTTGACCGGGGACTCCCATGTCGTGGCGACCCCCGACTCGCCGGATCCGCTGGCGGCTCGTCCCGGTTGGTGGGAGGGGCTGGTCGGGCCGGGACTGCCGCTGGACACCGATCGGTGGTTCGTGGTGTGCGCCAATGTGCTGGGTGGGTGCCGGGGCAGCACGGGACCGGCCAGTGCGGCACCGGACGGCCGCGCGTGGGGCTCGCGGTTCCCGTTCATCACCATCCGGGACATGGTGACCGCCGAGGTCGCCCTCGCGGACGTCCTCGGCATCGATCGCTGGGCGGCGGTCATCGGCGGGTCGATGGGGGGGATGCGCACCGTGGAGTGGGCGGTCGGCTACCCGGATCGGCTCGAACGCGCGGTGATCCTGGCCAGCACGGCGTATGCCAGTGCCGAACAGATCGCCTGGTGTCAGCCGCAGCTCTTGGCGATCCGCCAGGATCCGCATTTCCACGGCGGCGACTACTACGGGCAGCAGGTCGGACCCGAGGCCGGCCTGGGACTGGCCCGCCGGATCGCGCACATCACCTACCGCAGCGAACCGGAGATCTCCCAGCGGTTCGGCCGCGCTCCCCAGCGCGGCGAAGACCCGCTCGGGCGCGCCGGACGGTATGCCGTCGAGAGCTACCTGGATCATCAAGCCACCAAGCTCGTGTCGCGGTTCGACGCCAACACCTACCTGGTCCTCACCGAGGCGATGAACAGCCACGACGTCGGGCGCTGGCGCGGTGGGCTCGAAGCCGCGCTCGCCCGGGTCCGGGCCGCCTGCACGGTCGTCGACGTCGACTCGGATCGGTTGTACCCGCCTCGCCTCACCCAGGAGATCGTCGCCGCCCTCGACGGCCGCGCAGTCCGGGAAACCGTCAGCTCGATGTACGGACACGACGGGTTCCTCATCGAACTCGACCAGGTCGGAGCGATCGTCGCCCGGGCTCTCGGTGTCGGGGGCTCGGCCGCACATTGAGGGAGCGACCCGCGTGCGCCGAACCCCGGCCGATCCGGTAGCGTACTGAGCGAGGGAAATCGGGGTTATCGGACCACCTACCGAGGGGTTCGGACCTGACGGGACTCGAGGAGGAGCGCCGGTGTCAGTCGTCGTGGTCGGGTACATCACCTCGCGGGAGGGGCTCGCCGCCTTGGCGGCCGCGCGCGACGAGGCCGCAATGCGCAACGCCGGTCTGCTCGTGGTCCGCTCGACCGGGGCCAAGGCCGGGGATGCCGGCGAGGCGGCCGCCTTTGCCGACGAGTTGGCCGCAATCGCCGAGCAATTCGGCAGCGACCGCGTTGAGATTCGCGAGATCGCCGGAGACGGGTTCGCCGGCGAGGACCTCGTGCAGATCGCCGAAGCGGAATCCGCCGTGCTGATCGTCATCGGGCTGCGTCGACGGACCCCCGTCGGCAAGCTAATCCTCGGGTCCAACGCGCAGCGGACCCTGCTGGACGCGCACTGCCCGGTTCTGGCCGTCAAAGCCGCCGACGCGCTCTGAGCACGTCCTCGACCGTCGCGCCGTCGGATTATAATTGGGATTCGGATCACCCAAGAGCGATCGGCCCGATCTCGCGCCGACTTGGGAACAAGAGCCGTGTTGTCCCCGTTTACTTCCCCGTACCCAAACTCGTTGTCGTCTACTCCCCGGTGTCGTCGACACCCGTCTGTCGACAGCCCCGTCCCTCAACACCCCTCGTCCTCACGATCCCCTCGTTATCGAGCCCTGCTTGCGCTGAACCCGCACACGCCTGCCGACCGGCACCCCGATCGCTCGCGTGAGCCGCGGGTGCCAGCGCGCGGGTCTCCTCGGGTGGGCTGAGCGCGATCCTCCTGGAGGCCATCTGTGACACCCTCGAAGAGCACTGCCCAACCGACGGTCCGCGCGGGGAGCACCCGCAAGACCGCCGGCATCGGCACGGATCCGGCGACCACGGCGCCCGACGCGTCGGCCACCGGGCAGCCTTCGGGAGCCACGCGACGGCCGGCCGCGGCGAAAGCCGCCACCGCGACCGCCAAGGGCGCCAATGCCACAACGTCTTCCAGCACGTCGGCCAGCACGTCTGCCCCCGCGAAATCGTCCGGCACGAAGGCAGCGGGCCGGACCGCGGTCAAGGCGGGCACCGCGACCGGGGGTACGACGGCGACGAAGTCCGCCGTCAAGGAAGCGGCGTCGACGACGGCGACCGGCAAAGCGGCGACGACGAAGGAAGCGGCCGCGAAGCGGACCACCAAGAAGACCGCGGCGAAGCGGACCGCGGCGGCGGGCGAACCCGCGTCACCCGCGACCGGTACCGCGTCGGCCGGCGACGTCGACGTCGTGACGACCGACGACGGCCCGGATGTTCCCGAAGCACTGGACGCCCCCGAGGCTCTGGACCCGGCCGATGTCCCCGACGTCCTCGACGTCGAGGATGCCGTGGAGGACGTCGTCGAAGATGTCGTGGCGGAGACGGAGTCCGGCGTCGAGCCGGGCGCCGACGCCGAAGAGGGCGACGACGCCGAAGAGGACGGCAAACCCGCTCGGGCCGAGGAGGAGACGGAGGAGTCCGGTTTCGTCATCCGCGAGGACGACGAGGACGACGCTCCGGCCCAGCAGGTCGTGACCGCGGGTGCGACGGCGGACCCGGTCAAGGACTACCTCAAGCAGATCGGTCGGGTGGCGCTGCTCAACGCCGAACAGGAGGTCGACCTCGCCAAGCGCATCGAGGCCGGACTGTTCGCCGAGGAGAAGCTGGCCTCCGGCGAAGAGATGGACATGAAGCTCAAGCGAGAGCTGTGGTGGATCGCCCAGGACGGCAAGAAGGCCAAGAACCATCTGCTTGAGGCGAACCTGCGACTGGTGGTCTCGTTGGCCAAGCGGTACACCGGCCGCGGCATGCTCTTCCTCGACCTCATCCAGGAGGGCAACCTCGGCCTGATCCGGGCGGTCGAGAAGTTCGACTACACCAAGGGCTACAAGTTCTCCACGTATGCCACCTGGTGGATTCGTCAGGCCATCACACGGGCGATGGCCGACCAGGCCAGGACCATCCGGATCCCGGTGCACATGGTGGAGGTCATCAACAAGCTGGCCCGCGTGCAGCGGCAGATGTTGCAGGATCTCGGTCGTGAGCCCACCCCGGAGGAGTTGGCCATCGAGCTGGACATGACGCCGGAAAAGGTCGTCGAGGTCCAGAAGTACGGACGCGAACCCATCTCCTTGCATACCCCCCTCGGGGAGGACGGGGACAGCGAATTCGGTGACCTCATCGAGGACTCCGAGGCGGTCGTCCCGGCGGACGCGGTGAGTTTCACGCTGCTCCAAGAACAACTGCACTCCGTGCTCGACACCTTGTCCGAGCGCGAGGCCGGGGTGGTCCAGATGCGATTCGGCCTGACCGACGGACAACCCAAGACGCTGGACGAGATCGGCAAGGTCTACGGCGTCACCCGCGAGCGGATCCGTCAGATCGAGTCCAAGACGATGAGCAAGCTGCGCCACCCGTCGCGCTCGCAGGTCCTACGCGACTATCTGGACTGATCTCGGCGGGCCGACCGCCCCGGACGTCCCGGCCGCGCTCGGCGGACTCGGCGCCACAGTGCGCCGAGGGGCCGCCCGAGCCGATCGCCGATGCCGACCAATCGGGTCCGCCACCACTGGACGGTTCGACTCGGCCACAGCCAGCTCCGGATGCGGCGGCCCCTGCTGCGGGTGCCTGCGGCGGCGCGCCGGACCTGCCGCGCGTCGACGCCGAAGGCAGCGGGTGCCGGCGCCGGATCACGGGCATACCGGGCGTCCTCCACGACGGCGACGACCCGGTGCAGCGCTTGACGAGCACCTTGCTCCAGGAGCGCCTCGCGGGCGATGTGGGATTCGCTCTGCCGCAACGTCGCGCCGACCGGGGCCTCGATACCGAGGTCGGTGAGTGCGCCCACCAGTTCGCGCCATTCGTCTTCGGGCACCGGCGCCGCGCGACGTCGGCGAGCGAGCAGATGGCGCGTGATCGGCATCAGCAGTGCGAGCAGGCAGAGCAGGAGCAGGCCCGCCAGACCGAGCAACCGACCCGGGGTGAACCACTCGACGAGCGCGCTCCACGGGCTCGTCCCCGAATCGGTCGCGGCCGGCCCGGTGGCGACCGGAGTCCGGTCGGTGGGCTCACCCCGCGGCCGGGTGCTGGCCGACGGGGTCGGCGTGGGCGTCGTGCGCAGATCGGCGTATGCCGGCGGCAGGCCGGAGCGGGCGCCGGGGGTGGGTTCGAATCGCAGCCAGCCGAACCCCTCGAAGTACAACTCCGGCCAGGCGTGGGCGTCGGTGCTGCGCACCGTCCACAGCCCGCGCGCGTCGACCGTGCCGGGCAGGAAACCGATGGCCATCCGGGCCGGTATGCCGCGGGCGCGCGCCATCATGATCATGGCCGTCGCGAAGTGGACGCAGTAACCCCGCTTCGTGGAGAGGAACGAACTGAGCAGGTCGTTGCCCTCGGACGGCGCCGGCGGTGAGAGGGTGTAGGAGAAGCCGCCCTTGCTCCGCAGCCAATCCTGGATGGCCACCGCCTCCTCCCAGGCCGTACCCGTACCCGAGAGCACCTGCTGGAGAGCTCGTGAGACCTCCGGCGCGGCCGCCGGATCGAGGTCGAGGGTCTGCGGATCTCGGGCCAGGCCCGCGGCTGCGGTGTGCAGCGCGGGGACATCGGTGCGCTGGACGTACTCGACCTGGTAGCCGCCCACCTGGCGGGGCACGAAGAGGTCGTTGGTCCGCGGGTCCACCAGGAGCCCCGAACCCGTGATGGTGACCTTCTTGGCCGGCTGCGGTGACCCGAGGTGAGGGGATTCGACCGCGTTGTCCGTGATGTCCAGGGTGATGTCGCGCCCGGGGGGACCCTCGACCGGCTGCAGTGCGGGGGCCGCGTCCCCGGGGGCTTTGCGCAGCCCCTCCCATCGGCCCCGGTCGTACCCGGTCGCGGTGACGATCTTGATCGGGTCGGGGCTGGCCGCGCTCGAGCGGTAGGTGAAGACGATTCCGGGATCCTTCGCGCGCAGCTGACGGTCCAGGTCCGCGATCGTGCTGAAGCCGATCGTGCCTTCCTTCCCGTCCGCCTCCGAGCTGCGGGCCAAACCGCCGGCGAGGAAGCGCATCGGCTGGGGTCGCAGCACGGCCGGGGCGATCAACGCGGCGAGCACGGCCACGATGGCCACCACCCGCGCCATTCCCACGAAACCATGGGTGTCCCCGGTGGAACCGAACTCGTTGCCGCCGACCACCGCCCGAGTGGTACTCCACCGGGACACACCGGCATACGACTGGCGGACCATCATCGCCAGCCAGCCCAGCGCCGCCACGACGAACCACAACCACGGCAGGGCGTTGGCGCTGTTCGCGGCCCCGATGAGGAAGAGCACGAGGAAGACGAACCCGGCCGCGGCCGGCGCGCCCCGGGTGACGGCCAGCGCATCGACGAGGACGACCGCGGTGAGGAAGATCATCGCCAGGAAGAACGACAGGACCGGCGTCGCGGGGGCCGGAGCGGCATACGACTGGATGGTCGTGACCGCCTCCTCGGTCAATCGGCCGAATTGCTCCCAGGTGGCGGCCGTCGGCACGATGCCGAAGCGCAGGGTTCCCGGCGCCGCGTTGACGAGGGCGAGCGCGACGAGGGCGGCGAGTTGGCCGGCTACCACCCCGAGTCGCGGCACCCGCAGCCAACGCAACACCATCGCGAGGGCGAGCAGGGCCAGGCCCCACCACGCGGCACGACCCAGCCACGCGGCGCTGTCGAACAGCCAGGAGATCGGCAGGATGCACACGATCGTCACGAGATAGGCCAGCAGGGCGTCGCCGACCCGGGCCGCTCTCATGCGCTCTGCCCGTATGCCGGTGCGGTCGGCCGGTATGCCGTTCCGCCGGGGCTCTGGCCGGCCCACACCTGCGCGAGGTCGGCGCCGGTCGGTGCCACCAGGACGCTCCAGCCGCCCTGGCGCAGGACCGCGGCCACGCCGTCCGCCAGCGAGGGATCGGCGGCGCGGCGACGAACGACGATCGCCAGCGCGCCGGTGCCGGGGGCCCGCAGAGCGGCGAAGCGATCGAGGTCCGGATCGGTCAGATCGCCGAGGATCGCGATGAGCACCCCGCCGTCGGTGTACACCTCCCGGCCCAGGTGGACCAGGGGATCGAGGGTGTGCCCGGGGGTGGTTTCGAGCAGGGCCAGCCGTTCGAGCGCGGCGGGGACCGTGGCGGCCGTGGTCGTCGTCGGGAGGTCTTCGGCTCCGACGTCGTCCCCGGTGAGCAGGTGGACGCTGTACCCGAGTCCGGCCAGATGGCTGGTGACGGACGCAGCCGCCGTCACGGCATACTCGAAGGCCTCGTCGAAGGCTCCGAACCCGAGCCGCGCCTCCGGTTCCGGTTCCGATCGCGAACCGTCGTGGAAGGCCTCTGCCCGGTCGTCGAGGATGATCGTCGCGCGGCGGCGGACCGGTTGATCCTCCTGGCGGACCATGAGTTCGCCGGTGCGGGCGGTCGAGGGCCAGTGGATCCGGCGCAGGCTGTCGCCGTCGCGGTACTCCCGCACGCTCGCGTCGTCCTCGCCGTGCAGGGACACCAGGTGCGGGGTTTCGCCCTCGTTGCCGAAACCCACGCCGGGTGGCCGGCCGGTCCCGAGGTCGACGACCCGGGGCAGGACGACGACGTGGTCGAGGCGGACGATGTCGGCGTGGGACGACGTCAACCCGAACGGGTCGGTGGTCACGAGCCGAACCGGTCCGAGGGTGAAGCGACCCCGCCGGTGCGAGCGGACGGCGTAGCGCACCTGCCGGGACTGCCCGGCGGGCATCGACGGCACGACGAAGCGGGGGCGGTCGCCAAGGGGGTGGTCCACCCGCTCTTCGGCAAGCTGGACGGCCGAGGTTCCCCTCCCACGGTTGTGCAGGGTCACCACCACCTCGCCCGGTTCGTCGACCACCAGGTGGGCCGGTTCGACCACGCGGTCGAGGTCGAGGGGGGACCGGCGGACCCGCAACAGCAGCCGGGCGGTGACGGGCGCGAGGATCAACAGCGCGCCGACCCGGACGACGTCGGCATACCCGAGCAACACCCCGGCCACCGCGAGCACGATGCCCGCGGCGACGAAGGCCTGCCCCCGAGTGGTCATCGGCCGATCAGCCGGCCGCCGCCGGCACGGGGACCCGACGCAACAGGTCGACGAGGGTGTCTCGGGCGGTGCGCCGGGCGGCTTGCGTCTCGCTGGAGGGGAGGAGTCGGTGGGTGAGCACCGGCAGCACGACGCGTTTGACGTCGTCCGGCAGGACGTGGGGGCGTCCCTCCAGCGCCGCCGTGGCCCGGGCCGCGCGCAATAGATGCAGGGCGGCCCGGGGGGAGGCGCCCAGTCGCAGGGCCGGCGTGGTGCGGGTGGCGCCGGCCAGGTCCACGACGTACTGACGGACGGCCGGACTGGCATACACCTCGCGGACCAGATCGATGCAGCGGCTGACGCTGGCGGCGTCGGTGACCGGGTGCAGTGCCGCCAGCGGGTCGTGCGAACCGTGCAGGTCGAGCATGGCGACCTCGGCGGCCGGCGAGGGGTACCCCATCGAGATCCGGGCCATGAACCGGTCCCGCTGGGCCTCGGGCAGCGGGAAGGTGCCCTCCATCTCGATCGGGTTCTGGGTGGCCAGGACGAGGAAGGGCCGCTCCAGCGGGTAGGTCGTCCCGTCGACGGTGACCTGACCCTCCTCCATGCACTCCAGCAGCGCGGACTGCGTCTTCGGCGAGGCCCGGTTGATCTCGTCTCCCACGACGACATTGGCGAAGACCGCGCCCGGCCGGAACTCGAAGTCCTTCGCGTCCTGATGGAACACCGAGATCCCGGTGATGTCGGACGGCAACAGGTCGGGGGTGAATTGGATCCGACGCACCGTGCAGTCGATCGATCGGGCCAGCGCCTTGGCGAGCATGGTCTTGCCGACGCCGGGAACGTCTTCGACGAGCAGATGGCCCTCGGCGAACAAGACGGTGACGGCCGTCTTGATGACCTCGTCCTTGCCCTCGATGACCGTGCCCATGGCGGTGGCGATGGCGGTGCCCACTCGGACGACCTCGGCCAGTTCCGGGGTCGCGGCGGCCGGTCCGCCCGGTCGTTCGGTGAGGGGTGGCGTGCTGCTGCTCATGCGCGCTTCGGGGCCTTCCCAGGTATGCCGGTCGCCGGTCGGGCGGCCCGGATCGGGTCCGCGGGTCCGGCGGGTTAGGCCCCAGCGTAAGCGCTGTTGCTCGGCACGGGGGGCCGCACACCGGCGGCGACGGGGCGGCGAGATCTCAGAAATGTCACGAAATGACGTCGATCGGGGATGGCAGGGGGTGTCCAGTGGAGTAAAGTGGAGCAACAGGGAGCGCAGTGGGCGTTACGGGAGAGGCCAGGGGAGGTGAGTGGGGGTGTTCGTCGGATTCCTCGGCACGCACACCCCGAGGCTGGACGAGAAGGGCCGGCTCATCCTGCCGGCCAAGTTCCGTCCCCGCCTGGCCGACGGCCTGATCATCACCAAGGGCCCCGACCGGTGCCTGTACGTCTATCCGCCGGAGGAGTTCGCCGCCATCGCGGCCGAGCTGCGCCAGGGCGCCACGAGCACCCGCGCGGCCCGCGACCACCGTCGGATGATCCTGGCCGCGGCCAGCGACGAGGTGCCCGACAAACAGGGCCGGGTCACCATTCCGCCGATGCTGCGCGCGTATGCCGGTCTCGATCGCGATGTCGCCGTGGTGGGTTCGGGCGAATACGTGGAGATCTGGGACGCCGCCACCTGGCAGGCCTACAGCGAGAGTGCCGAACAGGCATACAGCAATGAGGCGTACAGCCCGCCGAACGACAACTGAATCCGTACACCACAAGATCGCGAACCACAAGATCGCGAACCACAAGAACGCCTTGGAACTGCGGCGGTTGGCCCGCGGCCGCGGCCCCGAGATGACTTCCCCCATCTCGGGTCGCGCGGCCGGGGACCTGCCGCCGCAGACCGACCGCACCGACCGCACCGACCGCACCGACCGAACCACCGGACCGAAGGACGCCAACGTGACGAGCGCCGGAACCGCCGCCGAACGGCATGTTCCGGTGCTGCGCGACCGGATCGTCGAACTCCTCGGCCCGGCGCTGGGCCAGGACGGTCCCGCCGGCCCGGCCGTCTTCCTCGACGCCACGCTCGGCCACGGCGGTCACACCGCGGCGATCCTGGCGGCCTACCCGGCCGTGCGGGCCATCGGGGTCGACCGAGACGCCGACGCGTTGGCCCTGGCGCGGCAGCGCCTCGCCGGGTATGCCGACCGGGTCACCTTCGTCCAGGCGGTCTACGACGAGCTCGCGTCGGTGCTCCGCTCGCTGGAGCTGACCGCGGTGTCGGCGATCCTGTTCGACCTCGGGGTCTCCTCGATGCAATTGGACGACCCGGAGCGGGGTTTCGCGTACCGGTACGACGCGCCGCTGGACATGCGGATGGACCAGGGCGAGGGCCGGACCGCCGCCGAGATCCTCAACACGTATGCCGTGTCCGACCTCGAGCGCATCCTGCGGGAGTACGGCGAGGAACGGTTCGCCCGCCGGATCGCGCGCGCGGTCGTCATGGAACGCGCGCAGGCGCCGTTCGATCGTTCCGCCCGCCTCGTCGAGGTGATCCGGGCGGCGATTCCGGCGGCCACCCAGCACGGCGCGGGGCACCCCGCGAAGCGCACCTTCCAGGCGCTGCGGATCGAGGTCAACGACGAACTGGCCGTCTGGCGGCGCGCGGTCGACGTCGCCGTCCACGTGCTGGACGTCGGCGGGCGGATCGCGGTGCTCAGTTACCACTCCCTGGAGGACCGGATCGCCAAGCAGGCCTTCGCCGCGGGCGCCCAATCACGCACCCCCCCGGGTCTGCCGGTCGAACTCCCGGACGCCCAGCCGTACCTGCGCCTGATCACCCGCGGGGCCGAACGCCCGGGTCCCGCCGAGGAAAGCGCCAACCCGCGGGCCGCCTCGGCCCGGCTGCGGGTCGCCGAACGGATCCGGCGCGGCTCGCCGGTGAGCGGCGACCTCACGGGCGGGACGGCATACCAGCCCTATCGTTCCCATCGCACGACCTCGAAAGGCCCACGCCGATGAGCCAGTCCGCCGCCGCCCGTCCGTACCCGCGGCCGACGCGTCCGACGCGCCAGACGCCGCAGCAGGTGCGTCCCGTGTCGGAGCCGTTGCGTGCCCTGCCGGCGGCGCTGCGATCGGGCAGCACGACGATTCTCGCCGGGGTGTGCATCCTGCTGCTGCTGGGCGGCTGGGTGCTGCTGCTCGTCCTGAACACGGTGATCTCCCAGGAGTCGGTCGCCCTGCACCGCCTGCAGACCCGCAGCAACCAGCTCAGCGCCGCCAAGGCCCAACTCGTCCAGAATCTCTCGGCGAACCAGGCTCCCGCGCAACTCGCCGAGAAGGCGGTCGCCATGGGCATGGTGCGTCCCCGGGAGATCTCCTACCTCGACCTGGACAGTGGCAAGGTCACCGGCGTGGCCTCCGTCGCCGGTGCCGACCTGCCGCTTACGGTGGTGCAGTCCGCGAACAAGCCCGGTGCGTTGCCGGACCTGAGCGCCCTGCTCGCCGTCGCGCCCCCGGCCCCGCCTGCGGCGACCGCCAAACCGGCGCCGGTGCAGCCCACGGCACCGGCGAAACCGGCAACGGGGGCGGCTACGGCAAAGCCGGCGGCGACAGCGGCGAAACCGGCTGCGACAGCACAACCGGCGAAACCGGCACAACCGGCGAAACCGGCGGCAGGTACGTCGACAGGGAGGTGATGCACCGTGGCCAGTGCGGCCCGTGCGACGCGCGCTGCGCGCCGCCCCCCGGCGAACCCGCGCCGACGCGCCCGGGCGCTGATGATCGGCACGCTGGTCGTCTTCTCCGTCTTCGCCGCTCAGTTGTTCCGCGTTCAGGCCTTCGACGCCTCGGCGACCCGTAAGGACGCCTCGGCCAAGCGAGCCGTCGGCTCGACCATCCCCGCCATGCGCGGACGGATCCTGGACACCAACGGTGTCGTGCTGGCCTCCTCGGTGGAGCGGTTCACCGTCAACGCCGACCCCAAGGCGCTGGCGACCTACCTGAAGACCGCGAAAACCGAGGGCGACCCGAACGCCTACGGCGCCCAGCCCGCCGCGGCCCAGGTCGCCCCGCTGCTCGGTATGCCGGTGGACCAGGTCACCCGGCTCTTCAGCATCGACCCCAAACGACCCGAGAACCGCTACGTCCAGATCGCCAAGGACGTCACGCCGCAGACCTGGGGGCAGATCAAGACCCTCGGCATACCGGGCCTGTCCGTCGACCGGACCGCAGCCCGGCAGTACCCCACGGGCTTTGCCGGCGGAGCCCTCGTCGGCTATGTGCTGCCCGCGGATCAGGCCCCCGGCGACGGCGTCGAACTGCTGATGAACAACACGCTCAAAGGCACCACCGGCAAGATCGTGGGGGAGATGGCGGCCAACGGTGCGCTGATCCCCGGCTCCCAGACCGTCGACCAACCGGCCGTCAACGGCTCGGACGTCACCTTGACGCTGGACTCCGACCTGCAGTTCTTCGCGGAGAACGCGCTGGCCCAACAGGTCATCAACACCGACGCCGAATCCGGCACCGTCGTCGTCATGGAGGTCGCGACCGGCAAGATCCGGGCCTGCCCGACGTACCCGTCAGTGGACCCGAACGACATCGGCAAGGCCGTCAAGGCGAACCTGGCCAACCGGTGCTTCGGCGAGTCCTTCGAACCCGGGTCGACCGGCAAGGCGATGACCATGGCCGCGGCCCTGGAGACCAACGCGGTGACGGCCTCGACCGGCGTCATCGTGCCGAACCGGTTGCCGCGCGCCGGTGAACTGTTCAAGGACAACGAGGACCACCCGATCCAGAACCTGACGGCCGCGGGCGTGATCGCCAAGTCCAGCAATATCGGCACCATGCTGATCGGCGAACGGGTTCCCCCGGCCACGATGGAGTCGTTCTACCGCAAGTTCGGCATCGCCAGCCCCACCGGCGTGGGCTTCGCGGGCGAGAACCACGGCCTCCTCGCGCCGTCTGCGACCTGGGGTAAGGCTCAGCGGTACACCGTGCTCTTCGGCCAGGGTTACTCACTCAACGCGATCCAGGCCGCCGGGGTGTTCCAGACGATCGCCAACGGCGGGGTCCGGATGCCGCCGACGCTCATCGAGAGCACCACGGACGCCGCCGGCCAGGTCACCGCGGCCCCGGTCCCGCAGGGCATCCGGGTCGTCTCGACCCAGACCGCGGCCACCTTGTCCCGGATGCTCGAAGAGGTCACCGGGCCCAATGGCACCGCCCGCGCCGCCCGGATCACCGGGTACCGCGTCGCCGGCAAGACCGGTACCGCGGACCGGTACGTCCAGACCAGCAAGAACAGCGGCGGGTACCAGGGATTCACCGCGTCCTTCATCGGGTACGCCCCCGCCGACAAGCCGAAGTACATCGTCGCCGTCTTCATCCAGGCCCCCAAACAGGGCATGTTCGGCGGGCAGTTGGCCGGCCCGGTGTTCCACCAGGTGATGACCTACCTGTTGCAGAAGGACGGGATCGCCCCGACCGGCGTGTCAGCGCCGCCGATGGCGGTGTTCCCCGATCGGCCGTTGTCCGAGGACGACCCCAAGGTCCTGAGCGACAAACAGGCCAAGCTGCTCGGATTCTGATGACGTCACAGTCCTCGGGCGTGTCCTCGCCGGGACGCGTTGGCTAGCGTGAGCCTCGTGCCCGACCCGTCCCATCCCGCCGCGCCGACGCTTCGGCCCCGCACGCTCGCCCCGGTCTCCGTCGCGGACCTGGCCGCCGGCGTGGGCGCCGGGTGCGCGACCCCGGCGCGGGTCACCGGTGTCACCTTGGACTCCCGGGCCGTGCGACCCGGTGACCTGTATGCCGCCTTGCCGGGTGCCACGACGCACGGCGCCCGATTCGCCGGGGCCGCGCTGGCCGCCGGGGCCGCCGCGATCCTCACCGACCCGGCCGGACGCGAGATCCTCGACGGCGACGAGGCGGTCCCGCTGATCGTCGTACCCGATCCGCGCGCCGTGCTCGGGGCCGTCGCCGCCCGGATCTACGGTGAACCGGCGACCCGCCTGCAGATGTTCGGGATCACGGGGACCAACGGCAAGACGACCACGGCATACCTGATGCACGCGGCACTCGACGAACTCGGCCGGCATACCGGACTGATCGGCACCGTCGAGACCCGGATCGGCGACGAACGCGTGACCTCGGTGCGGACCACCCCCGAGGCCCCGGATCTGCACGCGTTGCTCGCCGTGATGTGCGAGCGGGGCGCCGACGCGTGCGTCATGGAGGTCTCCAGCCACGCGATCCGCCAGCACCGGGTGGACGGGGTCCGGTATGCCGTGGCGATCTTCACGAACCTGTCCCAGGACCACCTGGACTACCACGGCACGATGGCGGAGTATTTCGCCGCCAAGGCCGAGCTGTTCACGCCCACCCGGTGCGAGCGGGCGGTGGTCTGCGTGGACGACGAATGGGGGCGGCTGCTCGCCCGGACGGCCGGCGTGCCGGTGACCACGCTCAGCTCTGAAGCGGATGTGGCTGCGGACTGGCGGGTCGTCGGCGAGGGCCCGGATTTCGAGCTCGTCGGACCGGAGGGCACCCTGCGGCTGACCTGCCACCTGCCCGGGACGTTCAACCTGGCGAACACCGCGGCCGCCGCCCTGGCCCTGCTGGTGTCCGGCGTGCCGGCCTCCGACGTCGAGGTCGCGATGCGCCGCGAACCGGCCGTTCCCGGGCGGATGGAACGCGTCCAGGGCACGAGCGGCCGGTCGGGGGGGCCGCGCGCCATCGTGGACTACGGGCACACCCCGGACGCGGTCGACGTCGCCTTGGCGGCGCTGCGCCCGAGTACCCCCGGCCGACTCGTCGTCGTCCTCGGCGCCGGCGGCGACCGGGACCGGGGCAAGCGAACCGCGATGGGCGCCGCCGCGGTCCGGCACGCCGACCTGGTCGTGGTCACCGACGACAATCCCCGCACCGAGGACCCGGCCGGCATCCGGGAGACCATCATGGCCGGGGCCCGAGCCGCACTGGCGGAGCACGCCGCGCCGCGGCCGGTGGAACTGGTCGCCGTGCCCGGTCGGGGTGCCGCGATCGTCCGGGCGGTCGCCGGGACCGGCGCCGACGACACGGTGGTCGTCCTCGGCAAGGGCCACGAAACCGGCCAGGAGATCGCCGGCGTGGTGCACCATTTCGACGACCGGGAGGCCCTCGCCGCGGCCCTCGACGGCATCCCCTACCCGACGGACGGAGCCCCGACGTGATAGCCATGAGCCTCGCCGAGATCGCCGCGAGCCTGGTGGACCGGGGCGTGCCCGCCGACCTCGTCGGCCTCGATCACGCCGCCGCGCAGGACCTGGTCATCGACGGGCCGGTGGACACCGACTCGCGGGCGATGGGTCCGCGGGGCCTGTTCGTCGCCCGGATCGGCGAACACGCCGACGGGCTGACCTTCGCCCCCGCCGCGGCCGCCGCCGGAGCGCTCGCGTGCCTCGCCGAACGCCCGAGCCAGGCGCTGCCGACCGTCGTGGTAGCCGACGTCCAGAGCGCCTTCGGGGTCCTCGCCAGGGCGGTGGCCGACCGGGCCGTCCCGCCCGCCGGCGACCTGGTCGTCGCCGCGATCACGGGTTCGTCTGGCAAGACGAGCACCAAGGACGTCCTGGCGCACGTGCTGGCCACCGCCGGGCCGACGGTCGCCCCGGTCGACTCGCTCAACGGGGAGATCGGCGTGCCCCTGACGGTATGCCGGGTGACGCCGGAGACGTCCTTCCTCGTCGTGGAGATGGGGGCCCGCGGGATCGGACACCTGCGCTATCTGACCGGGATCGTGCCCCCGAGGATCGGTGTCGTGCTCAACGTCGGCACGGCGCATGTGGGCGAATTCGGTTCGGTGGACGCGATCGCGGCGGCCAAGGCCGAGCTGGTCGAAGCGCTCCCGGCCGCCGCGGACGGCGGCGTCGCGGTCCTCAACGCCGATGACCCGCGGGTGGCCGCGATGGCCGCGCGCACTCCGGCCCGGGTGGTCTTCGTCGGTCGCGGCCCGGCGGCCGAGGTCAGGGCCGACGGCGTCGAACTCGACGACGCCGGGCGGGCCCGGTTCAACCTGGTGACCCCGGCCGGGACGGCCCCGGTCGACCTCGCCCTCGTCGGTGAACACCACGTCGGCAACGCCCTGGCGTGCGCCGCCGTGGCCCTGGAGTGCGGACTCGAACCCGCCGCGATCGCCGCCGCCCTCGGCTCGGCCCGACCGGCCTCCCGGTGGCGGATGGAGGTCTTCCATCGAGACGGGCTGACGATCGTCAACGACGCCTACAACGCCAATCCGGACTCGATGGCGGCGGCCCTGCGGGCACTGGCCGCGATGTGCCCGAGCCCCGGCGGGCGCCGGATCGCGGTCCTGGGTCAGATGCTCGAACTCGGCCCGGACGCCGCACAGTTGCACGCCGGGGTCGGGCGGCTCGCCCGCGAACTCGGCATCGACCGGCTGGTCGCCGTCGGCGAGGGCGCCGCCCCGATGGCCGCCGACCGGTGGTTCGCCACGGCGGACGAGACGTACCAGTGGTTGGCGACCCACCTGCGTCCGGGCGATATCGTGCTCTTCAAGTCGAGCCGGGACTCCGGCCTGAGGTGGCTGGGCGATCGGCTCGCCGGATTGGAGGTTCCCGCGTGAGAGGCATCCTCTTCGCGGCCGCCTTCTCGTTGCTGGCCTCCCTGCTCGGTACCCCCCTGTTCATCCGTTGGCTGATCCGTCGCCAATACGGTCAGTTCGTCCGCGACGACGGCCCGACCAGCCACCACACCAAGCGGGGGACGCCCACGATGGGCGGCACGGTCATCCTCGGCGCCACGTTGCTGGCATACGTGCTGGCGCATCTGGCCACCCGCACCTGGCCCAGCGCCAGCGGGCTCCTCGTGCTCTTCCTGATGACCGGGCTGGGCATCGTCGGCTTCCTCGACGACTTCATCAAGATCTCCAAACAACGCAGCCTCGGCCTGCGCAGTAAGCAGAAGTTGGCCGGTCAGACGGTCGTCGCCACCGTCTTCGCGTTCCTGGCGCTGCAACTGCCCAACGACAACTTCCGTACGCCGGCAACGCCCTTCGTGTCCTTCGTCCGGGACAGCTGGCTCAACCTGGCCTTCAAGGGCACCGTCATCGGCGTCATCCTCTTCATCATCTGGGCCAATGTCATCGTCGCCGGCATGAGCAACGGGGTGAACCTCACCGACGGCCTCGACGGCCTGGCCACCGGGGCGGCCACGATGGTATTCGCGGCATACGTGCTCATCGGGATCTGGACGTACAACCAGAACTGCCAGAACTTCCCCGGGCCGAAGTGTTACGAGGTGCGCGACCCGCACGACCTGGCGATCATCGCCGCCGCCGGGATGGGCGCCTGCTTCGGCTTCCTGTGGTGGAACGCCTCGCCGGCCAAGATCTTCATGGGCGACACCGGTTCGCTCGGGATCGGCGGGGCACTGGCCGGCCTGGCGATCTGCAGCCGGACCGAACTGCTCGTCGTCATCCTGGGCGGCCTGTTCGTGCTGGAGACGCTGTCGGTGATGATCCAGGTCGGCTCGTTCAAGATGACCCGCAAACGGGTGTTCCGGATGGCCCCGCTGCACCACCACTTCGAGCTGGTCGGCTGGAACGAGGTCAACGTCGTCATCCGGTTCTGGATCGTCGCGGGGCTGTGCGTGGCGCTCGGCCTCGGGATGTTCTACGCCGAATGGGTGGTGGGCACGTCATGACGCCCGATCTCCCGCCCGGTGTTCCGCCCGAGCTCCCCGACGACCCCGGACCGGTGGACTACTCGATGGCCGAACTCGACCCCGCGCGCTACGAACCACGGCCCGGCCTGACCCACCGGGACGCCGACTGGGCCGGTTTGCGGGTCCTCGTCGCCGGCGCCCTCGGGATCTCGGGGTTCGCCGCTGCCGACGTGCTCGCCGAGCGCGGGGCGCGGGTGATCGGCGTCGACGACTCCACGAGCCGGACGGCCACCGAGAAGGCCCGGATCCTGGAGATCCTCGGCGTCGACGTCCGGGTCGGCCGCGAACACACCACGAAACCGCCGGACGAGCCCATCGACCTCGTCGTCACCTCACCCGGCTGGGCCCCGGACCAACCGCTCCTGGCGGCGGCGGCGCGCGCCGGCATACCCATCTGGGGCGAGGTCGAACTCGCCTGGCGGATGCGCCCACTCTCCGGCGCGGCCCCGTGGCTGACCGTGACCGGCACCAACGGCAAGACGACGACGGTCAACATGCTCGCCTCGATCCTGCGGGCGGCGGGCCTGCGGGCCACCAGCGCCGGCAATGTCGGCACCCCGCTGCTCGAGGCCGTCTTGCACCCCGAGCCGTACGACGTCCTAGCCGTCGAACTCTCCAGTTTCCAACTGCACTGGTCCCGCTCCATCTCCCCGGTCGCCTCCTGCTGCCTGAACGTCGCCGCCGACCACATCGACTGGCACGGGTCGTTCGAGGCGTACCTGCGGGCCAAGGGCCGGGTGTATGCCAACACCGAGATCGCGTGTATCTACAACGTCGCCGACCCGCTCACCGAACAGCTCGTCATCGACGCCGAGGTGATCGAGGGCTGCCGGGCGATCGGCTTCACCCTCGGCATCCCCGCCCGGTCCATGGTCGGCCTGGTCGACGAGATCCTCGCGGACCGGGCGTTCATCGAGCAGCGGCATAGCTCCGCCGTCGAACTGGCCACCCTGCACGACCTGCAGGGCGAGGCGCCCAGCGTCGCCCCGCACTATGTCGCCAACGCGCTCGCCGCCGCCGCGCTGGCCCGGGCGTACGGAGTGGGGCCGTTGTCGGTGCGCGACGGGCTGCGGACCTTCCGTCCCGACCCGCACCGGATCGCCGAGGCCGGCACCGTCCGCGGGGTCCGCTACATCAACGACTCCAAGGCGACGAATCCGCACGCGGCCCGGGCCGCGCTCACCTCGTTCGACGCGATCGTCTGGGTCGCCGGCGGCCTGCTCAAGGGCGCCGACATCGCCCCGCTCGTCGAAGAGGTCCGGGGCCGGCTGCGCGGCGTCGTGCTCATCGGGGCGGACCGAGCCCGGATCGCCGAAGCCCTCGCCCGACACGCGCCGAAGATCCCCGTGATCGACCTCGGTGGCGCCGAGACTATGAGGGTGGCCGACGACGTGATGGATGCCGTCGTCCGGGCGGCCGACCAGTTGGCCGACCCCGGTGATGTCGTCCTCCTCGCACCGGCGGCCGCGTCGATGGACATGTTCACCGACTACCGCGAACGCGGCACGGCTTTCGAAGAGGCGGTGCGGCGCTTCGCCGCCGGCGAACCCTGACCCTCGACCACCGGCATACGAGACCACACGTATACGACACCAGACGCATACGAGACCTGACGCGTACGAGACCTGACGCAGACGAGAACGACAGCCGATCGGCGGGAGCCCACGTGACCACAGCAGCGCCACCGC
>JBDIAR010000045.1:0-19744 GCA_039812545.1 Dermatophilaceae bacterium
TTGCGCGCCGAGCTGTCGATGACCTCGTGGTCGTACGACTTCAGCCGGATGCGGATCTTCTGTCCCGCCATTCGCGTCGTCTCTCTCTCGGTTCTACTACCTGATGTGTTGCACTGACGTGACCCACCGACCCCCGAGGTCGGGTGTGTCGAGCTCGGCTCTCGCGACGTCCGGGCGCAAAGCGCCCTATTCGACGGAGTGGGCCGATCCGGATCGGCTGTGCCGACGCTTCCCTCGAGCCGCCGTAGACGTCAGGCGAGGGCCGGCGGGCACGGCATACGCCGAACCCGCGCGTCAAGCAACCGCTCTAGTGTGCCAGAGGCGCCAGCGGCGACCAAATCGGTCGACCGTGTCGGCGGCCCACGACCGGGTGACCGGAAACCGTCACCACTCCCACTGGACGCCGACGGTCCCGGGACCGAAAGGGCTCAGGTCGATGACGGCCTGGTTGCCGGTGACGGCGACGTCCTGGTCGCGGTCGCGTCCGCCGAGGTTCGTATAGCCGTAGATCTGCCCGGGCAGGGTCCCGGCGTCGAAGACGATCGCGACCCGGACGTGCTCGAGTTGATGGCGGCTGGACCGGCTGTGGTTGAAGGCCAGCGCACCGGCCCGCGGCGACTGCTGGCGCAGCACGATCCGGTGCTCCTGCCCCAGCGACAACTTGGTGTCGAGGCGGATCTCGGCCACGGTCAGCCCCAGACGCTCGTCGGACCAGAGCTGCCCGACATACCCGCCCTCGAGCACCTGCAGCTGTGGAACCCCACCGCCGGGTTCGTCCAGGGAATGGATCGCGACATACCGGGACGCGCCCTCGGTCACCGCCCGCACCCGTCCGGTGGTGACCTGGTAGTCCTCGCGGCGATCAGCTCCGATGTGCACCTCGTCGGTGACATCGAGGTGACGGACGTCGGCGCCCGGCACCAGGTTGAACGCGGCGAGCACATTGTGGATCGTGTCCTTGGCGCGGAAATCGCTGGCGAACTCGACCCGGGCGGTCAGTTCCCCCGCCAACGGCGTCACGTCGGGCGGGGCCGCGGCGGGTTCCGGGCGCGCCGAGCGGGGCATCGGCACGGTCAACTCGCGCAACAGATCCCCCGGGCCCAGGCCGATCGCCGATTCGACGTGCACGACGAGGCGGTATTCCTCCGGGGTGCGCGGACCGGCGCCCCCGGCGAGCCAGCGCGCCAGTGCCGCGGGCCGGTCCAGGTGCCCGTCCGCGGCCAGGCGACGTTCGAGCGCGGCGATGTCCAGGCCGGCGCCGCCGAGGGCCTTGCGGAACGCATCGGCGAACTGCGCGGCGTCGGGGAGTTCGTTGCCGCCGGGGACCATGGGGTCAGCCTACGGCGGTGGTCACCGCGCCGGAACAGCGGTTCGGCGGGATTCTTGCGCGGCGCGTCGGGCTCGTGCCTTGGCGGCTTCCACCTCTCGGTCCTTGGCCGGGGAGAGGGCCACCAAGGAGGCCAGTAGATGCTCGGTGGCGTGCGTCACCGCGGCCACCGCCTCGTCGAATGCGGCCTGGTTCGCGCGGCTGGGCCGGGTCGTACCGGCCACCTTGCGGACATATTGCAGCGCGGCCGCCTCGATCTCCGCCGCGGAGGCCGGCGGCTCGAAATTGTGCAGTTGACGGATGCTGCGACACATGGGTGGGAAGTTTACGGCGACCCGGTAGAGGATCACTAACCCCGAAGCCCTATTGGGGGCGTCGGAGGTCCTATGGTGAGCGGGTGGAGCCACCGATGGACGCCGAAAGCGTGCAGCTGGCTCTCTTTTCCACAGCATTGGGCCGTGCGCTCGCCGCCGCCCGGCTGACCCCCCAAGAAGTCCAGGCCAGAGGCGTGCTCGCCGGCGAACCCGTTCCGCTGACCACCCTGCGGGCCTGGCTGGCCGGCACCGGGCTGCCGCGGACCCAGGCCGAGTACCGGGCCCTGGCCGCGATCGAGCAGATCCTCGGGGTCCGCCCGGGCGGCCTGATCGCGACGAGCACGCCGCCCAAGCCGGTCCGCCCCGACGACCCGGCCACCCAGCGGCAGACCTTCCGTCGCGGCGACGTCCTGGCCCGCACCCTGATCGCGATGAACCTGCAGACCAAGGCGCTGCCGCCCACCCGGCTGGACCTGGTCATGGAACTCGACGAGGGCCGTCGCGAGCGCCGCCTGGTCTGCCGGGAACGACGGATCGCGGCCATCGACGGCGCCGACCGCTGGGCCGTGGTCTACATGCTCGACGAACCGCTCGCGCAGACGGCGATGGCGTATGCCGGGGCCGGCTGTTCGCGCGCGCGGGTCACCCAGGAGCCGACGGTCGGTCTGATGGTGGCCGAACTCGTCCTGCCCGAACCCCTGCGCGCGGGCGAGCACGCGGACGTGGAGTTCGTGATCGAGATCCCCCCGGGCGGGGTCTCCTTCCGGTACGAACACACCTTCGCCACGGCCTGCGAGATCATCTCGATCGGGGTCCGCTTCGATCCGGCGGATCCGCCGATGAGCGTCGAGGCATATGCCGAGTCGGCGGGCCGGGACCGTCCTCTCCCCGTGGTGCGTCCCGAACCCGGCCTGGCCAGGACGACGGTCACCGACTTCGGTCCGGGCATCGTCGCCCTGGGCTGGGAATGGCCCGACTGATCGGCCGCTCGGTATTGTCGACCGCGATTGCCGATCACCATGTCGGATCGCGGCGGCACCGGGACAACGGAGGACTCATGACATCGAAGATCGTCTGGACCAAGATCGACGAGGCCCCGGCCCTGGCGACCTACTCGCTGCTTCCCATCGTCCAGGCGTTCACCGCCGGCACCGGCGTCGAGGTGGTCACCAGCGACATCTCGCTGGCCGGTCGGATCCTCGCGCAGTTCCCCGAGCGGCTGACCGAGGAGCAGCGGGTCGCCGACAACCTGGCCGCCCTGGGCGAACTCACCCAGCACCGTGAGGCGAACATCATCAAGCTGCCGAATATCTCGGCCTCCGTCCCTCAGCTCAAGGCGGCCATCGCCGAACTCCAGGGCCAGGGCTACGACCTGCCGGACTATCCGGAGAACCCCCACTCCGAGGACGAGAAGGACATCCAGGCCAGGTATGCCAAGGTGCTGGGTTCCGCTGTCAATCCCGTTCTGCGTGAGGGGAACTCGGACCGCCGGGCGCCGCTGTCGGTGAAGAACTTCGCAAAGAAGCACCCGCACCGGCTCGGGGCCTGGACGCCGGACAACAAGGCGCGCGTGGCATACATGAGCGGCGGCGACTTCTACGGCAACGAACGCTCCGTCGTGCGCGAGGACGGCGGCGGATTCCGGATCGAGTTCACCGGCGCGGACGGTCGGACCCGGCCGCTGGCGCAGGGCCTGAGTGCCCTGCCTGGCGAGATCCTGGACGGGACGTTCATGAGTGCCCGCGCGCTGCGCGAGTTCTACGCGGCCCAGCTCGAGGCCGCCCGCGCCGAGGGGCTGCTGCTGTCGCTGCACCTGAAGGCGACGATGATGAAGGTGTCCGACCCGGTGATGTTCGGGCACGCGGTGTCGGTGTTCTTCGCCCCCGTTTTCGAGAAGTTCGGGGCGGAACTGGCCTCGGTCGGGGTGAACCCCAATCTCGGCCTCGGCGACCTCTACGCCAAGATCGGCGCGCTCCCCCAGACCACCCAGGATGCGATCACGGCGGCCATCGACGCGGTGTATGTCGATCGGCCGGCCCTGGCCATGGTCGACTCCGACAAGGGGATCACCAACCTGCACGCCCCCAACGACGTCATCGTCGACGCATCCATGCCGGTCGTCGTGCGGGATTCGGGTCAGATGTGGAATGCGGAGGGCAAGCAGCAGCAGACCCTGGCGATGGTTCCGGACCGCTGCTACTCCACGATGTATGCCGCTGTGCTGGACGACTGCCGGGCCAACGGGGCGCTGGATCCGGCGACGATGGGCGACGTGCCCAATGTCGGTCTGATGGCCCAGAAGGCCGAGGAGTACGGCTCGCACCCGACGACCTTCGTCATCCCCGAGGACGGCACCGTGCGCGTCGTCGCCGACGACGGCGAGATCCTCATGGAGCACTCCGTGGCCGCCGGCGACATCTGGCGGATGTCCCGGGTCCGCGACATCCCGATCCAGGACTGGGTCAAGCTCGCGGTCACCCGGGCTCGGCTGACCGGCACCCCCGCGGTCTTCTGGCTGGACCGGCAGCGCCCGCACGACGCCAATGTCATCGCCAAGGTCGAGCGCTATCTCGGCGACCACGACACGACCGGCCTGGACCTGCGGATCCTCTCCCCCGTCGAGGCGGTCCGGTTCTCCCTGGCCCGGATCCGCGAGGGCAAGGACACGATCTCGGTCACCGGGAACGTCCTGCGGGACTACCTGACCGACCTGTTCCCCATCCTCGAACTCGGCACCAGCGCCAAGATGCTCTCGGTCGTCCCCCTGTTGGCCGGTGGGGGGCTGTTCGAGACCGGCGCGGGCGGCTCGGCACCCAAACACGTCCAGCAGTTCGTCGCGGAGGACTACCTGCGGTGGGACTCCCTCGGAGAGTTCTCGGCGCTGGGCGCCTCGCTGGAACACGTGGCGGTGAACTTCGACAACCCCAAGGCGCAGGTCCTCGCGGACGCCCTGGACGTGGCGATCGGCGCGTTCCTGGACAACAACAAGTCCCCGGCCCGCAAGGTCGGCCAGATCGACAACCGGGGAAGCCACTACTACCTCGCGCTCTACTGGGCTCAGGCGCTGGCGGCTCAGCAGGCCGATCCGGGACTCGCCGAGCGCTTCGCCCCCGTGGCGAAGGCGCTGCAGGACAACGAGGAGACCATCAACGCCGAACTCATCGGTGCGCAGGGTAGGCCGGTGGACCTGGGCGGCTACTACCGCCCGGACGCCGCCTTGACCGAGGCCGCGATGCGCCCCAGCCCGACGCTGAACGCCATCATCGACGCGATGTAACCCGAGCGGCCACGCGCCGCAGACCGCAGATGGCACGCCTCCCACCCGAGACCGCATACCGAGGAGCACCGCGCAGCAAGGAGGACCCCATGACGAAGAATCAGTCCTGGCCAGAACTCACCATCGAAAGTTGGGCACCCACCCGCGAGACGCTGCACATGTGGCTGCAGATCGTCGGCAAGATCCAACTGGTGTCCACACCATCGGTGAACCATTGGTGAAATATCACCTACCGGGTGAGCGCCCGCGGGCTGCGGACCCGGCTGATGAGCACCGGGACCGCGTCGGGGCGGCGCGGATTCGACGCCGAGTTCGACTTCCTCGACCACGAACTGATCCTGCGCACCACCGACGGTCAATCCCGGTCGATCGCGCTGCAGCCGCGCACGGTGGCCGACTTCTACGCCACGACGATGGACGCGCTGGCCGCCCTGTCGCTCCCCTGCACCATCGTGGCCGCGCCGAACGAGGTGTCGCCGGCGGTTCCCTTCGCCACGGACACCGAACACAAGGAGTACGACGCGGCCTCGGCGACGACGTATTGGCGTCAACTGGTGGCGAGCGACCGGGTCTTCCAACAGTGGCGAGCCGCCGAGTCGCCCCGGCATGGACCGGGTCGCCGCCACCGGCGTGTCCCACCTGGGTGATGCAAGAGGCCGAATCGCGCGAAAACGCCAGCGCGGGATTCTGGGCCGGAGGTTCGGCAGAGGGCTCGTACTACGCCTACGCCTACCCCGCTCCGGCCGGCTACAACGGGGGGCCGGCGAGCGAAGGGCGAGTAACGGTGGGGCATGTCGACCAGCAGCTGGGCGAATGGATCCTGCCGTACGCCGACGGCCGCACCAGCGCCGACCCCGAGCGCACCCTGTTGACCTTCCTCGACGAAACCTACGCGCTCGCAGCCGATCTCGGACACTGGGACCGCGCGACCCTGGAGATCGACCCCCATCGCCTCGACGCCGATCTTCGCCACCGCCACTGAGGGAACGAACCGCCGCGGCGCGCCTCTTGCCGGGGAGTCCGGTTTGCCCCACCCTGAGCATGTGACCCATTTCACAGCTCGCGCCGTCGCGCTCACCGTCACCGTCGCCGGAACGTCCCTCGCGCTGCTCGCCACGACGGGCGGGACCGGCGCGCAGGCGGCGGCACCGGCATACGTGGCGCTCGGCGACTCCTACTCGGCGGGCGTCGGCACCTGGAACCGGGTCGATCCCACCTGCTACCGCTCGCCCAAGGGCTACCCCGTGCTCATCGCCTCCTCCCGCGGCTATGCGTTGAGCTACCAGGCCTGTAGCGGGGCGACGACCAGCGAGGTCAAGGCGAACCAACTGGCTGCCCTGGGCGCCGGCACGGCGTACGTGACGCTGACCGCGGGCGGCAACGACATCGGCTTCGCCCCGGTGATCACCGAGTGCGCCAAGCCCGGCTGGATGAGCAACTGCACCGGGGCGGTGAACAACGCCGAGAGCATCCTGTGGAACCAACTGCCCGCCCGGCTGGACGGGCTGTACGGCTCGGTCCGCGCCAAGGCCCCGAACGCCAGGGTCGTCGTGGTCGGCTACCCGCGGCTCTTCATGGGCGTCGACTGCAACCTGTTCACGTTCTTCTCCGGCGACGAGATGGCCAAACTGAACAGGGCTGCCGACGACCTGGCCACGGTGACCTCCTCGCGCGCCGGCGCCGCCGGCTTCGGGTTCGTCGATGTCCGCGGCGCCTTCGTCGGACATGCCGTATGCAGTTCGAGGGAGTGGATCAACGGCTTGTCCTCACCCGTCGACGAGTCCTTCCACCCCAACGTCAACGGCAATATCGCCTACGCCAATCTGGTCTCCCCCACCCTGACGGGATCCCGCACGACGACGGCCGTGACGGCGCCCCCGGCGTCCACCGCGCCGGCCGCCGCGCCGTCCACGGGCCCGGGTCTGCAGATGGGCCGGGCGGACGGCCCGAGCGCGCAGTGGTATGCCGCCGCGTTGCCGGACCTGGCCAGCCCGGCCAATCTGGCCCGCGCCCAGGCCGCCGGTATAGATCGGGCAACGATCCGGCGACTCGACCGGGCGCTGCGCTCCAACAACCTCGTCCTCGCTCGCGCCGCTTGGGCCGAATTGCACGCTCTTGACAAGGCATTCGAGGTCGCTCGGGCCCGGCCGAGCCGCTGACGACACGAGGATTTCCCGGACGGCCCAACGCCGTGATGGTTCGGCGTCGCGGCGCCGGTCGGCCGCACACCGACCTCACATCCAAAAGGGGATTCTCCGTGTCCAACACCATCGCCACGCCCAAGCTCGCCTCGCGCCTCGGCGCCGAGGCGCTCGGGACGTTCTGGCTCGTCTTCGGCGGCTGCGGAAGCGCCATCTTCGCCGCCAAGTTCCTCTCCGAAAAGACCGCCGGGGTCCAACTCGGTATCGGCTTCGCCGGAGTCGCGCTGGCCTTCGGCCTGACCGTGCTCACCATGGCGTATGCCGTGGGTCACGTCTCCGGCGGCCACTTCAACCCCGCGGTCACGCTGGGGCTCGCCGCGGCCAAGCGCTTCGAATGGCGCGACGTGCCGGCATACGTCGCCACTCAGGTGGTCGCCGGTCTGCTCGCCGGGGCCGCACTCTACGGCATCTCCCGCTCGAACAAGACCGCCGCCGACCCGGTGAACATGGCCGCCAACGGCTACGGTGCGGCCTCCCCCGGTGGCTACGGCCTCGGTGCCGTGATCGCGGCCGAGGTCATCCTCACCGCGTTCTTCCTGTTCATCATCTTGGGCTCGACGAGCACCCGGGCCCCGCAGGGTTTCGCGCCGATCGCCATCGGTCTGGGCCTGACCCTGATCCACCTGATCTCCATCCCGATCAGCAACACCTCGGTCAACCCGGCTCGGTCCACCGCGGTCGCGTTCTTCCAGGGCGGTGACGCTCCGGCCCAACTGTGGGTCTTCTGGGTGGCGCCGATCCTCGGCGCGCTGATCGCCGGCTCGACCTTCGCGTTCATCACCGGGGTCGACCGGGAGAACATCGACGTCTCGGGCATCGCCGAGCGCTGACGCCGAGCACCACCAACCCCGACGGGATGGTCGGGGCCCCCACCGGGCCCCGACCATCCCGTCGCCGTGTTCCCACCGGTTGCCGGGTGCGAGGACGGTCACGGCAGCGGCCCTCCCCCGTCCGGCCGGGCGCTGGTAGCGTCGACATCGGCATACCAACCGTCGACGCGAAGGGCCCCAACGTGAGCACAGCACCCTTGAAGATCGCCGTGACCGGTGCCGCCGGTCAGATCGGCTACAGCCTTCTGTTCCGTCTCGCAAGTGGCGCGTTGCTCGGCCCGGATCGCCAGGTCGAGTTGCGGCTGCTGGAAATCACCCCGGCCCTGAAGGCACTCGAGGGTGTCGTCATGGAGTTGGACGACTGCGCGTTCCCGGCGCTGGCCAAGGTCGAGATCGGCGACGACCCGAATGTGATCTTCGACGGCGCGAATCTGGCCCTGTTGGTGGGGGCCCGGCCGCGGACCGCCGGCATGGAGCGCGGCGACCTGCTGTCCGCCAACGGCGCGATCTTCACGGGGCAGGGCCGGGCCCTGAACGACCACGCCGCCGACGACATCCGGATCGGCGTGACCGGCAACCCGGCCAACACCAATGCCCTGATCGCGATGAGCAATGCCAAGGACATCCCGGCCGAGCGGTTCAGCGCGCTGACCCGCTTGGACCACAACCGGGCCATCTACCAACTCGCGGCGAAGGCCGGCGTTGCCGTGACCGAGATCGCGAAGATGACGATCTGGGGCAACCACTCGGCGACCCAGTACCCGGACATCTTCCACGCCACCATCGGTGGCAAGAACGCCGCCGAGGTCGTCTCGGATCAGGCGTGGCTGGAGAACGACTTCATCCCGACCGTGGCCAAGCGCGGCGCGGCCATCATCGCCGCCCGCGGCTCGTCGTCGGCCGCCTCGGCGGCCAGCGCCACCATCGACGCCGCCCGCGACTGGCTGCTGGGCTCCGCCGACGGCGACTGGGTCTCGATGGCCGTCCGCTCGGACGGCTCGTACGGCGTTCCCGAGGGCCTGATCTCCTCCTTCCCGGTGGTCACCAAGAACGGTGACTGGGAGATCGTCCAGGGCCTGGAGATCGACGACTTCTCGCGGGCCCGCATCGACGCCTCGGTCAAGGAACTCGAAGACGAGCGCAATGCCGTCACCCAGCTCGGCTTGATCTGAGCACCGCCTCGTCTGGCCCGTCGAACCGACGGGTCAGACGAGGGTCACCATCTCGCCGGCTACCAGCGCCGCCAGACCCAAAACGAGCAGACACCAGACGTCGACGGCGCGAGACCGCACGACCAGACCACCGCCGCGGGGTTCGGGGACGACCATGCGGAGGAATCCGGCGCCGATGAAGGCACCCCCGAGCGCCCGCCCACCCAGGCGGATCTGCCCCCCGATCAGCAGCAGGACGCCGGCCACCACGGCGGCGGCCAGCAACCACCACAGCCCGAGCCGTCCCGCCCCGGCAATCCCAGCCGGCTGAGCCGCCCGGGCCGCGGTCGCGTCCCGAGCCCGCCCGGGCCCGGTGTCGTCCCTCGACCCGGATCGGCTCAACGATCCGCCCGGCGCTCGGCGATCTCGACGAGATTCTCCAGCAACATCGCCCGGGTCATCGGCCCCACTCCCCCGGGGTTCGGACTGAGGAACCCGGCCACCTGCGCGACGTCGGCGGCCACGTCCCCCGCGATCATCGAACGCCCGTCGACCAACTGGTGGCTGACCCCCACGTCGAGGACGGCGGCGCCCGGCCGAACCATGTCCGCGGTGATGAGATCCGGCACGCCGGCCGCCGCCACGACGATGTCGGCCATCCGCACCTGCGCGGCCAGATCCGTCGTCCCCGTATGGCACAACGTGACGGTCGCGTTCTCGTCGCGCCGGGTGAGCAACAAGCCCAGGGGCCGCCCCACGGTGATGCCCCGTCCGACGACCACGACAAGGGCGCCGGCGAGCGGCACCTCGTAGCGCCGGAGCAATTCCACGATGCCCTTCGGTGTGCACGGCAGAGGCGCCGGCTTGCCGAGGACGAGCCACCCGAGGTTCGTCGGGTGCAGACCGTCGATGTCCTTCGTCGGCGAGACGCGAGACAGCAGAGCGAATTCGTCGAGTCCGGTCGGCTGCTGGACGATGAACCCAGTGCAACCGTCTTCGGCGTTGAGGACGTCGATGACGTCCTCAACCTCGCGTTGGGTCGCGGTGGCCGGCAGATCGTGCTGGTACGAGGCGATCCCGAGTTCGGCGGCGTCGCGGTGCTTGGCGCGGACGTACCAGGCGTTACCCGGGTTGTCGCCGACCTGGACGGTGCCCAGACCCGGGACAATTCCCCGATCGGCCAGATCCGCGACCCGGCGACGCAACTCGACCTTGATCTCGGCGAGAACCGCCTTGCCGTCCAGAATCGTCGCGCTCACGATCCTTCATCCTGCCACCTCACCGTGACCCCGGCTGACCTCTTCCATGCACTCCACCTCGCCCCACCCTGCGGGTACGCTCGGGGCCAGCCCGTCCCAGCGAAGGAGTGCCAGATGTCCCACGTCGCCGGCCTCGTGCTGGCCGCCGGCGCGGGGCGGCGGATGGGACGACCCAAGGCCCTGCTCGGGGCGTGCGGCGCGAGCGCGGCGCAGGAGACCGTCCGTCGACTCCACGAGGCCGGCTGCGAACAGGTGGTGCTCGTCCTCGGCGCCCGGGCCGACGACGTGCGGGCGACGCTGTCGCCGCAACCCTGGCTGGACGTCGTGGTGGCCACGCGGTGGCAGGCCGGGCTCTCGGAGTCACTGCGCGCCGGGCTGACCGCCCTCGACAACTCGGAGTCCGGCCCGCAGTTCGACCCGCAGATCGGGCCCCAAATCGGGCCGCAGATCGGGCCGGAGATCACCGCCGCGCTGATCACCCTCGTCGACCTCCCCGATGTCGGCGTCGGTGTCTATCGACGCGTCCTGGAGTCGGTCCCGCCGTCGCCCGACGCGCTGGCCCGGGCCGGCTATGCCGGTCGCCCCGGCCATCCCGTCCTGTTCGGTCGGACCTGGTGGCCGATGGCCCGGGCCGGCACGGGCGAGGAGGGGGCCCGGTCCGTGTTGGCGACTCACCCGCATACCGTCGTCGAGTGTTCGGACCTGGCGACGGGACGCGACATCGACGACCCCACCGAGGCGATGGAGAATCCCTGGTGACCGAACTCGACCAGGTCCTGCAGTGGTACGCCGCCGGCGTCCCCGTGACCACCGCGACCGTCGTCGCGACGTGGCGCTCGGCTCCGCGTCAGCCGGGCGCGACGATGGTGCGCGGCCCGGACGGCGAGGTCGTCGGCAGTGTCTCGGGCGGCTGCGTCGAGGCGGCGGTGTATGCCGTATGCGAGGAGGTCGCCGAGGGTGGGACGCCGCGGTTGGAGCGGTACGGGGTGTCCGACGACGACGCCGGCGCCGTGGGGCTCACCTGTGGCGGGATCCTCGACGTGTTCGTCCAACGCGTCGACCCGGCCAGCTGTCCGGACCTGAACAGCCTCGCGCAGGCGCGACGTGCTGGGGCGCCGGTCGCGTTGGCGACGCTGATCGACAGCCCGGATCGGTCCCGCATCGGTCGGCAGATCGTCCTGCAGACCGAAACCCATTGCGGCGGTTTCGGATCGGACCGGCTCGACGCGGCGCTCGTCGACGACGCCCGCGGTCTGCTGGCTTTGGGGCAGACCGCCGTCCTGGCATACGGGCCGGAGGGTGAACGCCGCGGGTCCGGTACGCGCATCTTCGTGCAGTCCTTCGTGCCGCGCCCGCGACTGATCGTCTTCGGGGCGATCGACTTCGCGGCCGCGGTCGCGCAGGTCGGTGACTTCCTCGGCTATCGGGTGACGGTATGCGACGCCCGGCCGCTGTTCGCCACGACGGCGCGCTTCCCGGCGGCCGACGAAGTCGTCGTGAACTGGCCGCACCGCTACCTGACGGCCGAGCAGGAGGGCGGGCGACTCGATGGTCGTACCGTGGTCGTCGTCTTGACCCACGACCCGAAATTCGACGTGCCGGCGTTGCAGGTGGCCCTCCGCTTGCCCGGGCTGGCGTATGTCGGCGCGATGGGCTCGCGCCGCACCCACGAGGACCGCCTAGCCCGGTTGCGCGAAGCCGGTCTCGACGCGGAAAGCCTTGCGCGACTTCGCTCTCCGATCGGCCTGGACATCGGCGCACGCACCCCGCAGGAGACCGCGATCAGCATCGCCGCGGAGATCATCGCCGATCGGTGGGGCGGTGGCGGCCGGCCGCTCGGCGGGCTGAGCGGCCCGATCCACCACGAGAGCAGATAGCTTCGGGCGCCGAACTACGGCGACAATGTCGACCATGAGTCCAGCCCGCACCCGCCGACAGGAACCCGCCCCGATCGTCGAGTGGCTCCGCCCCGGGGTTTTCACCCAGGCCGAGATCCTCGCCGAACTGCGTCGTGCCCTCGTCGCGGGGGTCGCCGCCCCCGGCTCGGCGTTGCCCGTCGACGCCATCGCGGAACGCTTCCAGGTGAGTCGCATTCCCGTGCGCGAGGCGCTCAAGTCCCTGCAGGCCGAGGGGCTGGTCGAACATCAGCCGCGCGGTGAATATATTGTGACTCGTCTCACCCAAGCCGAATATACCGAGTTGTATGCCATGCGCGAGGCATTGGAATCATTGGCGATGAGGGCCGCCATTCATCGCGCCGACGACGAGATGCGGAGCCGACTCGCGACCCTCCACACCGCCGCCGGCGAGGCGCTTGCCGCCGGCGACGCCTACGCCTGGGACCGCATCGGCCGGCGGATCCACGCAACCCTCATCGCCGCGAGCGGAATGACGTTGCTACCCAAGCTTCTTGACACCGTCTTCAACATCGCGGCCCTTGCCCAACCGATGGGTTTGGTCACCGCTCAGGAGCTCGACGAACTCCACGGCGAACACGGTGAGATGGTGCAGGCCTTCGTCACCGGGGACGCCGATCGGCTGATCTCGGCCTCGCACCGGCATACGACGCATTTGCAGCAACTGGTCGCGAGCCTGCCTCAGGACCTGGACGTTTTCGCCTCGCCCCCGAAGGACGAAAGTCCCGAACTTGCCTAATCGGGAACGATATATCGCCGCCGTCATTCGGCGATAAGTTGAGACGTGGCAGTCTGAACGCACCAACATGTCGCGTCGGTCTATTCGGGCTCATTGCCGCGCAGGCCGGCACCGCGTCGGGGACGGATCCGTTCACTCTCAAGGAGTTCCGATGTCGACCACAGGTTCACCGGTCGCAGCAAAGCACCCGGTCGATCAGGTGCCGCCCATCCCTCAACTACTCATCCTCGGCTTCCAACACGTCCTGGCCATGTATGCCGGAGCCGTTGCCGTCCCGCTGATCGTCGGCGGCGCGATGATCGCGCAGCACAAGCTCAACCCGCCCGACCTCCCGCACCTGATCGTCGCCGACCTCTTCGTCGCCGGCATCGCCAGCATGCTGCAAGCCACCGGACCGAAGTACTTCGGCGGACGCCTGCCGCTCATGCAGGGCGTGACCTTCGCCGCCGTCGCCCCGATGATCACGATCGGCACGGACTACGGCGTTCTGGCCATCTACGGCTCGGTGATCTCCTGCGGCATCTTCATGATGCTGCTGGCCCCGTTCTTCGCCCGGATGATCCGGTTCTTCCCGCCGCTGGTCACCGGCACCGTCATCACCATCATCGGCGTCTCGCTGATGACCGTGGCCGCAGGCTGGATCTCGGGCACAGCCGGCACGAACACCTTCGCCAACCCCTCGAAGATCGGGATCGCCTTCTTCACCCTGGTGTGTATCGTGCTGGCCAACCGGCTGCTCCCGGCCCACTGGAAGTCGATCTCCGTCCTGGTCGGCATCGTCATCGGCACGATCGCCGCCGCGATCTTCGGGATGACCAACTGGAGCAAGGTGGGTAGCGCCGACCTCTTCGCCGTGCCGACGCCCTTCATGTTCGGGCTTCCGCATTTCGAGATCTTCCCGATCATCTCGATGCTGATCGTCGGCCTGGTCATCATGGCCGAGACCACGGGCGATGCCCTGGCCGTCGGGGAGATGGTCGGCCGCACCGTCGACCGGCGGCGCCTCGCCGACACGCTGCGGGCCGATGGTCTGGGCACCTGCCTGGGCGGCATCTTCAACACCTTCCCCTACACCGCGTTCGCCCAGAACGTCGGCCTCGTGGGGCTGTCCAAGGTCCGCAGCCGGCACGTGGCCACCGCGGCCGGCGCGATGCTCATCGTCTTGGGCCTGATCCCGAAAATGGGCGAAATCGTCGCCGCCATCCCCCAGCCGGTCCTGGGCGGCGCAGGTGTCGCGCTCTTCGGGATTGTCGCGGCCTCCGGCATCCGGACGCTGTCCAAGGTCGACCTCACCGACAACAGGCTGCTCGTCGTCGCCATCTCCATCGGCGTGGCCATGCTGCCGACCCTGGTCAAGGACCTGTATGCCCAGTTCCCGACCTGGGCGCGCACCCTGCTCAACTCCGGCATCTCGGCCGGGGCGCTGTGTGCGATCGTGCTGAACATCCTGCTGGACCGTAAGTCGATGTTCGGCCCGGACGCCGACAGCCACGACGACCTGGTCGAGGCCCACGGCGATGCCCACCGCGGGATCGAAGCCTGATCCCTCCCTTTTTCACGCCTCACCACGCGCCGTCCGGGCACCCGGGCGGCGCGTCGGCGTAACCTGACACCAGGCATACCGGAGGCCGGCGGGTCACGGCCGGGGAGGGGGGCGGCGCGGTGACGGAGCGACGAAACACGGCGTGGAGCGTGGCCGGCATCGGCCTGGCGATCGGACTCGCGGCCTGCACCCCCGCTGGCCCGACGTCGGACCCCGCACCATCGGGCACGAGTTCCTCGGCCTCCGGCGCATCGGGGGCCGTGACGTGCACCGGCGCCCAGGGCAATCTGGTGGCCCGACGCGGGATACCGTACGTCCTGGCCGGCTCGGTGGGGTTGGCGATCGCCGGTTTCGTCGACGGTGGGAGCCGGGTCCGCCTGACCCTGGTCGGAGCGCCGACCGGTGACCCCACGAGCAAGGCGCCGGACGGTACGTATTCGAGCACCGTCGAGCTCGGTGTCGGCCAGTCGACTCGGTGGGTGGACCGGACCCTGCACATCGTGGACATCTGCGACGAGCGAGTCACCCTTGAGGTGACCCCGGCCCCGGCCTGAGCTCGGGGAGTCCTCCCCATCGACACGGCCCCGCACCACTGCCTAGATTCGGGCCAGCGCGTATCGGGAGGGGTGGGTCATGGTCGTCTACGCCAAGGGCGGCGATCCCGAGGCGATGGCCGCCGCCGCCAGCCGGTTCGCCGACTACGCGGCGTCCGCTGATGCGGTGGGCACCGCCGTCGACACCGCGGTCGGGACTACCGGCCGCACCTGGGCAGGTCCCGACCTGTCGCGTTTCGTGGCGGACTGGCGTCGACAGCGGCCGGGTGTCGACGCGCTGGTCGCGGCGCTGCGGACGGCGGGCGAGGCGCTGCGTCGCAATGCCGCCGCCCAGCGGGCGGCGAGCGCCGGCATACCGTCCGGTCCCTCGGGTCCGTCCGGTCCGGGCCCGGCGTTGCCGGTGGATCAGCAGCTGGTCGACGGCCTGATCGCCGACGTCAAGAAGCTCGACGGAGCGGACTTCGGCGCCAACGGCAGCCGCGACGAGTTGACCGCGCTCGCGCAGCGGCTGAGGGGGATGAACGCCGCCGAACTCGACGCGTTCCTGAAGGGCCTGTCGGACGACGACCTGCGCCGGCTCGGCACGCTCTTCGGCGACCAGAGCGGCCCGATGCTTCAGCCGTGGAACACCAACGGGCTGACGACATGGGATCGTCTGGACGTGTCGGGAGATCTGATGAGCAGGGTGTCGCCAACCCAATTGGCTCGTTTGACAACGGCATTCGGTTGGAATCATCCGGGGATGACGGACGCGGCCGGTTCGGTCGGCGCCGCCTACGGAACCCCCAAGGGTCCGCTCTTCGACGGCCCGCCGCCCCCCGACCTGTACAACCAGATCCGTCAGGGCCAAGTCGGCAGCTGCTGGATGCTCTCATCGCTGATCGCCGCCGCCCGGGACAACCCCACCTTCGTCAGCGAGGGGGTGCGCGCCAATCCCAATGGCACGGTGTCGGTTCGGCTCTTCGACAGCGGGGGTCAGCCGCATTGGATCACCATGGACGACCAGGTTCCGATGGTCGGTGGCAGCCCGTACGGCGCCCACGGACCGTTGGACGCCAACGGCGTCGGCGTCACCTGGCCCGCGTTCTACGAGAAAGCCATGGCGATGGCATACCAGGACGACTTCGGGCACTGGGACATGGGCTGGCGTCACGAGCAGGGGTCGTATGCCGCCATGGAGGGCGAGTTCCAGTGGTCCGGGGCGCGGTACCTCACCGGTCGGGGCGCGCAGTCACTCACCGGGCTGGACACCTGGGGCAATGTCGCCCAGGCCGTCAACGGTGACCACAAGCAGGTCCTGGTCGGCACGCCCCCCGACCTGCCGTTCAGCCAGGGCCCGCCCGGATGGCACTCCCAGCACATCTTCTACGTCAAGAGCGTGTCGGACACCCAGATAGTCCTCGGCAACCCGTGGGGACCGAACTACCCCGATGTGGTCGTCACCGATCCGGCCCAGTTCCAGCGGTGGTTCCTCGCGCCGGTCGCGATCGACACTCCGGCACCGCCGCCCAGCGGCTTCGACCCGGGTGCCCGGCCGGGGGCCGGGGTGGGAGGCAGCTCGGGCGGCAGTTGGTAGATCCGCGCGCTCAGTGCGCGAAGTGCCGTGTTCCGGTGAAGTACATCGTCACCCCGGCCGCCTGCGCGGCGGCGACGACCTCCTCGTCGCGGATCGACCCCCCCGGTGCCACGACTGCGGCCACCCCGGCGTCCAGCAGGATCTGCAAACCGTCGGCGAAGGGGAAGAACGCGTCGGACGCCGCGACGGCCCCTCGGGCCCGGTCCGCACCGGCCCGCCCGACGGCCAACCGGCACGAGTCCACGCGATTGACCTGGCCCATCCCGACGCCCACCGAGGCACCGTCGCGGGCCAACAGGATCGCGTTGGATTTGACCGCTCGGATTGCGCGCCAAGCGAATTGGAGATCGGACAGGGTCGCCGCGTCGGCCGGCCGACCGCTGACGAGTCGCCAGTGGGCGGCGTCGTCGCCCCCGGTGACGACGCCCTGATCGTCCCGGACGACCGCGTCGAGGCGGTCGCGTTGCTGAATGAGCAGGCCGCCGCCGATCGCGCGCCACTCGGTGCCCGGCGCCGCGGTGGTGATCTGGGCGGGCAACTGCAGCAGCCGGAGGTTCTTCTTCTTCGTGAGCAGGGCCAGCGCGTCGGGGTGGAACGCGGGTGCGGCGATGACCTCGGTGAAGATGTCCTTGACCTGTTCGGCGAATGCCACGCTCACCTCGCCGTTGACCGCGATGACCCCGCCGTATGCCGAGACCGGGTCGCAGGCGTGCGCCTTGCGGTGGGCGTCGGCCAGGTCGGTCCCCACCGCGATCCCGCAGGGGTTGGCGTGCTTGATGATCGCGCAGGTGGGCTGGTCGCCATGGTCGTAGGCCGCCCGCACGGCGGCGTCGGTGTCGACGTAGTTGTTGTAACTCATCTCCTTGCCGTGCAGTTGGACGGCCTGGGCCAGCCCGACGGAACCACCGGCATACAGAGCGGCGCGTTGGTGGGGGTTCTCGCCGTAGCGCAGGACGGCGGAGCGCTCCCAGGTCGCCCCGGCCCACTGCGGGAAGCCGGTCCCGGCGCTGGTGTCGACATAGCCGCTGCCGAGCCACGAGGCGACCGCGACATCGTAGGTCGCGGTGTGCACGAACGCCTTGACGGCGAGTGCTTTCCGTTGTTCGAGGGTGAAGCCGCCGACCGCGAGGGCGGCGTCGACGTCGGCGTAATCGTCGGGAGCGGTGACGATCGCGACGCTGGCGTGGTTCTTGGCGGAGGCCCGTACCATGGCCGGACCGCCGATGTCGATGTGTTCGACGCACTCGGCCGGCGACGCGCCGGAGGCGACCGTCTGGGCGAACGGGTAGAGGTTGACGACGACGAGATCAAACGGCTCGACGTCGAGTTCGGTCAGCTGGTTCAGGTGGTCCGGGTTGTAGGTATCCGCCAACAACCCGGCGTGCACCTTCGGGTGCAGGGTCTTGACTCGGCCGTCCAGGCACTCCGGGAAACCGGTCAGCTGCTCGACGCGGGTCACCGGTATCCCGGCCCCTTCGATCGTCGAGGCGGTCGTCCCGGTGGAGACGAGGGCCACGTCCGCCCGGTGCAGCGCGGCTGCGAGTTCGACGAGCCCCGTCTTGTCGAAAACCGACAACAGCGCGCGGCGGATCGGTCGACGGTGTTCGCCACTGGTCGGTGCCTGGCTCGCCTTGGTGATGCTGCTCGTCACGAGAGGGTGACCTTTCGATCGGTGATGGTGAATCCTCGGGTGGCCATCTGGCCCACGACGTCGACGAGCATGCGCCGCTCCTCGACCTTGATCCGTTCGTGCAGGCTCTCCGGGGTGTCGTCGGGCTGCACCCGGACGGCGCGCTGGTCCACGATCGGACCGGTGTCGATGCCCTCGTCGACCACGAACAGCGTGCAGCCGGTGACCTTGACCCCGTAGGCGAGGGCGTCCGCCGGTCCGTGGATGCCCGGGAACGCGGGGCACAGGGCGGGATGGGTATTGACGACGCGCCCGCCGAAGCGGGCCAGGAAGGCCGGCCCGGTGAGTTTCATGAACCCGGCCAGCACCACCAAGACCGGCTCGTATGCCGCCACGGCCGTCGTCAGGGCCTCGTCCCACGCCGTCCGGTCGCGGTGGTCGGCGAGGCGTTCGACGAAGGTCGGTATGCCCACGGACCTGGCTCGGTCGAGCCCCTGGCATACCCGGCGGTCTGCGCCCACCGCGGCGATTCGGACCCCCGGCATGGTGCCGTCGGCGACCGCGTCGATGAGTGCTTGCAGGTTGGTCCCGGAGCCGGACACCAGGACGACGATGGGCCGATCCGACGGTTCGCTCGCATCGGTCACGGCCGTCACCGGCGCGGAGCCGATCGAGGTGGAGTCGTCCGGCGCGGCTTCGGGGCGGTGCGCGGACGTCACGACCGAAGTTTACCGGCCGCGCTCGTGACGAGGGTGCGGCAGACTGACTGTTGTGTCCGAGCTGGCAGGGCCCGACGGGGCCGACCGCAGCCCCAGCGTGGTCGTCGTGGGCTCCATCAATGTCGATGTCGTCGCGCGCGTCGAGCGGCATCCGGCGCCCGGGGAGACCGTCCTCGGCGCCGGTGGGGAGATGTTCTGCGGCGGGAAGGGCGCCAATCAGGCGGTGGCCGCGGCGTATGCCGGTGCGTGCGTCGCGCTCGTAGGAGCCGTGGGCCGGGACGCCAACGCAGCCGTTGCGGCGCTCGGCCTCGAACGGGCCGGTGTCGACCTGCGGGCGGTGGTCCACTGCGCGGGTCCGACGGGGCTGGCGCTCGTGGCCGTCGCGGCGGACGGTGAGAACACCGTCATCGTCGTCCCGGGGGCCAATGCGCACGTGCGCCCCGAGCACCTCGCGGAGCATCGCGCGCTGTTGACCGGGGCCCGGGTCGTGGTGACCCAGGGCGAGCTCCCCGTCGCGACCACGGATGCCGTCGCCACAGCCGTTGCCGAGATCGCGGCGGGTGGGGCGCCGGCCCGGTTCGTGTTGAACCTCGCCCCGGTCGTCGCGGTCGCCCCCGCCACGGTCCTGCTGGCCGACCCGTTGATCGTCAACGAGCACGAGGCGCTCGGTGCCCTGGCCATCGTCGATCCGGCGGCGGCGGCCGCCTT
>JBDIAR010000046.1:0-19497 GCA_039812545.1 Dermatophilaceae bacterium
CGGATGCCCGTCGCCGGCTCAGGCGTCCGGGGCGGGGTCCTGCGGGCCGGCCCGGTGCGCCTTCGTCCCGGTCACCCGACGCACTTCGAACACCCCGTCGAGCCGACGGACCGCCGCGATCACGTGGTCGAGGTGGGTGGGGTCGGCCATCTCGAAGGTGAAGCGCCCCGTGGCGACCTTGTCCCGGCCGGTCTGCATCGCCACCGACAAGATGTTGAGCCGCTGGTCGGACAGGACCCGGGTGATATCGGACAGCAGTCGTTGCCGGTCCAGCGCCTCGATCTCCAACTGCACGAGGAACACACTGGCCGCCGTCGGCGCCCACTCGACCGGGACGACCCGATCGGGTTGTGCCATCAGGGTTTCGACGTTGACGCAGTCATTGCGATGCACGGAGACCCCGGCCCCGCGGGTGACGAAGCCCATGATCGAATCCCCCGGCACCGGCGTACAGCACTTGGCCAGCTTGACCCACACGTCACTCGCGCCGACGACCACGACTCCGGGGTCGACGTGTCGACGCGCCGGCGACCGCTTGGGCGTGGTCGCCTCGGCGATGTCGTCGGTGGCCGCCTCGACGCCACCGGCCGTGGTCACCAGGCGGTGCACGACGTGCTGGGCGGACACGTGGTTCTCGCCGATCGCGGCATACAGGGCATCGATGTCGGGATGGCGCAACTCGCTGGCCACGGCGGTCAGCGACTCGACCGACATCAGCCGCTGCAGCGGCAGCCCCTGTTTGCGCAGAACCTTGGCGAGCGCGTCGCGGCCCTGTTCGATGGCCTCTTCGCGCCGCGACTTGGAGAACCACTGGCGGATCTTGTTGCGGGCCCGGGCGGTCTTGACGAAGTTCAGCCAGTCCCGGGACGGCCCGGCGGTCTCCGACTTGGACGTCAGCACCTCGACGACGTCGCCGTTCTCCAGGGCCGATTCCAGCGGGACGAGGCGGCCGTTGACCCGGGCGCCGATACAGCGGTGCCCCACCTCGGTGTGCACGGCATACGCGAAATCGACGGGGGTCGCCCCCGCGGTCAATGCGACGACGGACCCCTTCGGGGTGAAGACGTAGACCTCCTGGGCGTTGATCTCGAAGCGCAGCGAATCGAGGAACTCCCCCGGATCATCGGTCTCCCGCTGCCACTCCAGGAGTTGGCGCAGCCAGGCCATGTCCGAGATCGTCCCGGAGTCGGCGGAACCGCCGGTTCCGCCGGTGCCGCCCTTGGTCGCCGGTCCCTCCTTGTACTTCCAGTGGGCGGCGACGCCGTACTCGGCCCGTCGGTGCATGGTGTGCGTGCGGATCTGGATCTCGACCGGTTTGCCCTCGGGCCCGATGACCGTGGTGTGCAGCGACTGGTACATGTTGAACTTCGGCATCGCGATGTAGTCCTTGAACCGCCCGGGCACCGGATTCCAGCGGGCGTGCATCGCGCCGAGGGCGGCGTAACAATCACGGACGGTTTCGACCAGGACCCGGATCGCGATGAGGTCGTAGATGTCCTCGAAGTCGCGGCCGCGCACGATCATCTTCTGGTACACGGAGTAGTAGTGCTTGGGGCGCCCGGTCACCGTGGCCTTGATCCGCGCGTTGGTCAGATCCTCCCCGACGATGGCCCGCACCCGGGCCAGGTACTCGTCGCGGGCCGGGGCGCGTTCGGCGACGAGGCGCACGATCTCGTCGTACACCTTCGGGTAGAGGGTGGCGAAGGACAGATCCTCCAGCTCCCACTTGATGGTGTTCATCCCGAGCCGGTGGGCCAACGGCGCGTAGATCTCCAGCGTCTCATTGGCATTGCGGATCGCCGACTCGCGCCGCACGTACTTCCAGGTGCGGGCGTTGTGCAGCCGATCGGCCAACTTGATGACCAGGACCCGGATGTCGCGGGACATGCCGACGATCATCTTGCGCACGGTCTCGGCCTTGGCGGCCTCCCCGTAGGTGACCTTGTCGAGTTTGGTCACCGCGTCGACGAGCGTCGCGATCTCCTCGCCGAAGTCGCGGCGCATCTGGTCCAGGGTGTACGGGGTGTCCTCGACGGTGTCGTGCAGCAGGGCCGCGGCCAGGACATGCGGTGGCATCCCGAGTTCGGCGAGAATGCTGGCGACCGCGAGCGGATGGGTGATGTATGCGTCCCCCGAGCTGCGGGTCTGGCCGGCGTGCGCACGCTCGGCGGTGGCATACGCCCGCTCGATGATCCCCAGGTCGGCCCGCGGATGCGACGACCGGACGGCGGTGAGGAGCGGTTCGAGGGCGGGGTCCCCGACGGGTCGGGCGCCGCCGAATCGCGCCCAGGCCGCACGCATCCGGGAGGGCGACTGCCCTGCGGAGTCGGTGCGAACCTCCTCGCTCATGTCGAGATTCTACGCACCGGCAGGTGCGCCGGGTTCAGGTCGCCAAGATGGTGTGCACCCGGTATGCCGTCAGCCGGTCCCTGCCGTGGAGGAAACCCAGCTCCAGGACGGCCTCGAAGGCGACGACGGTGGCGCCGGCCCGCTCGACGAGTTGGCAGGCGGCCAGGGCGGTGCCGCCGGTGGCGAGCACGTCGTCGAGGACGACGACCCGCTGGACCCGGTGGAAGGCGTCGGCGTGGACCTCGATCTCGGCCGACCCGTACTCCAGGTCGTAGCTCTCCGCCACGGTGTCCCCGGGCAGCTTGCCGGCCTTGCGGACCGGCACGAACCCGACCCCGAGTTGGTATGCCACGGCCGCGCCGAACACGAAGCCGCGCGCCTCGATGCCCACGACGGCGTCGACGCGACCGGCATACCGGGAAGCGATGTCGAGCACCACGGCACGAAAGGCGGCCGGGTCGGCGAAGAGCGGGGTGAAGTCCTTGAAGACGACGCCCTTCTTCGGGAAGTCGGGGATGTCGCGCAGGTGGGTTTGGACCACCTGCGCCGCAGACGGGGTGGCCTGGGCGTCGGTCATGGGACGGGCGCTCCTCGATTCAACGGTCAGCGTTTGGATTTCGGCGCGCGTTTGGGCTGGTTGCGGGGTCCGGAGTTCTGGGCGTACTTGTGCACCGGGCGCGCGGCGAGCCGGGCCAGGACCGCCTCGTCGGCCCGATCCAGGACGTCGCCGTCACCGTCGGTGTCCGTGGCCGCGGCGCGGGCGGTGGCCACGTCGATCTCCCGCTGACGGGCCTGGGCCCGTTCGGCCTGCTTGGCCAGCGCCTTGACCTCCGGTTCGGACCGGCGGAAGTCGACGTAGAGCGGGGGCGCGATGAAGATCGAGGAATACGCGCCGGCCGAGATGCCGATGAACAGCGCCAGGCTGAGGTCGACCAACGTGCCGGGACCCAGCAGCGCACCGGCGATGACCAGCACCGCGACGATCGGCAGCAGGGCCACGACCGTGGTGTTGATCGAGCGGACCAGGGTCTGGTTGACGGCCAGGTTCGTCGCGGATGCGAACGAGCGACGCCGCGAACCGAGGGCTTCGGCGGTGTTCTCCCGCACCTTGTCGAACACCACGACGGTGTCGTACAGCGAGTAGCCGAGGATCGTTAGGAAGCCGATCATCGAGGCCGGCGTGATCTGCAGTCCGGTGAGCGCGTAGATCCCGACCGTGATGATCAGGTCGTGGATCAACGCGATCAGGCCGGCCAAGGCCATCTTCCAGGTGCGGAAGTAGACCGCCATCACCAGGGCCACGAGGATCAGGAAGATGATCAGGGCGCGCATCGCCTCCGCGGTTACCGACTCGCCCCAACTGGCGTCGATGAACGAGGAGGAGACTTGGGTCTCCGGCACCCCGAAGGCCTTGGCGAGGGCCGCGGTGGCCGCCTCGTTCTTGGCGCCCGCGGCCTCGGTCTGCACCCGGATCGTCTTGTTGCCGGTGGTCGCGTCGGTGATGACGCTGGAGTTGGGCGAGCCGGGTATGCCTGCGCCCGCGACCGCATCGCGCGCCTTGCTCTCGTAGCCCTCCGAACTGCTCACCCCGGAGACGCGGTACTCCGAGCCACCCTTGAACTCGATGCCGAAGTTGAGGTGGCGCACGAAGATGCCGGTGAAGGCCAGGACGATGAAGAACCCGGACAGGGCATACCAGAGCTTTTGCTTGCCGATGAAGTCGATCGAGCGCTTGCCGGTGTACAGGTCGTTGCCGAACTTGGCGAAGTTGATCACAGCACGGCTCCTTCCGCGTCGGCGCCCGGATAGTTGCTCTTCCGCCGCGGTTCCGGCTCGGGTTCGGGTTCGGGCATGACGAACCGGCCGCGACCGGCATACCGGAACTTGGCATCGGCACCGAGCCGCTCCGGGTCCAGCCCCGACCATCGGTGTCCCCCGCCGAAGAACTTGGTGTGGGCGAGCATCGAGACCACGGGGTGGGTGAACAAGATGACCACGACGAGGTCGATGATCGTCGTCAGACCGAGCGTGAAGGCGAAGCCGCGGACCTTGTCGGAGGCGAGCAGGTACAGGACGGCGGCGGCGAGGAAGTTGACGAAGTCGGCGGCGATGATCGTGCGCCGGGCGCGCTTCCAGCCCGTCTCGACGGCCGCGACCAGGCTGCGCCCGTCGCGCACCTCGTCGCGGATGCGTTCGAAGTAGACGATGAACGAGTCCGCCGTGACACCGATGGCCACGATGAGTCCGGTCACGCCGGCCATGGTGAGGCGGTAGTTCGTGGCGAAGCCCAGCAAAGTGACCGCCAGATAGGTCAAGATCGCGGCCACCGCCAAGGAGGCGACGGTGACGAACCCGAGGGCTCGGTACTGGAACAACGAGTACACGATGACCAGCAGGAAGCCGACCAGGCCGGCGAGCAGGCCGATCCGCAGCTGTTCCCCGCCGAGGGTGGGGGTGATCGAGTCCTGACTCTTGAGGGTGAACGACATCGGGAGGGCGCCGAACTTCAGTTGTTGGGCCAGGGCCTTCCCGCTGTCGAGGGTGAAGCTGCCGGTGATGCTGGCCTGGCCGTTGGGGATCAGGGCGTTCATCGTCGGGGCCGAGATGACGTACTTGTCCAAGACGATGCCGAACTGGTTGCGGACGTCGCGCGTGGTCGCCGCGGTGGTGGCGTCTGCGCCACCGAAGGACAGCAGCCGCTTGCTCACGGCCGCGAACGCGGTGGCGCCCTCGCTGTTGAGCTTGAGGTTGACCTCGACCTCGCTGGTCGGCTGCCCGTTGGGACCGGGCTTGAAACCGCTGGTGGCGTCGGCGATGTCCTTACCGAACACCTCGACGGGGCCCAGGATGTACTTGACCCCGCCGTCGTCGCTGCAGGTGACGAAGGGCTTGGTGGGGTCGTCGACGAGGGCGTCCACCGCCCCCTTCTTGCTGCAATCCAAGGCGTTGTATGCCTTGATGACGGCGGGCGTGACCCAGTTGACGTCGCTGCCGTTGGTCGGTGCGGCGCTGCTGGTGGGGGTGGGCACCATGCCGGCCAGCAGGGGGGTTCCGGGGGTCCACTGCTGGCCCTGGACCTCGATTGTGGAGGCCACCGGGGCCGGGGTGGCCGGTTTGGCGGTGGTCGTGGGTTTCGCGGTCGGTTTCGCCGTGGCGGCCGGTGCGGGCGGGGCGGTCGTGGCCGCGGCGAGACCCTGCGGAACTGGCGCGTTCGCCGCCGTCTTGGAGGTGGCCGCGGGGGTGGTGCCCGGGGCTTTCGTGGTGGCGGCGGGTTTGGTCGTGGCGCTCGGGGCCGTGGTCGTGGCGGGAGTGCCGGTGGCGGTGGGCGAGACGGTCAACGGGACGCCGCTGCCGACGGCCAGAACCGCCCGGAAGCTCAGCTGGGTCGGTTTGCTGACCGCGTCGAGCTGTTCCTTGGTCGGCTGGCCCGGGATCGAGATGACCACGTTCCGACCGCCCAGGGTCGTGATCTCCGTTTCGGCGACGCCGTTGGCGTCGATGCGCTGGCGGATGATGTTGACGGCCTGCTCCAACTGGCCCTCGTTGACCTGGGCGTCGCCCTGCAGGACGGGGGTGAGCACCATTTCGGTGCCCCCCTCGAGGTCGAGGCCGAGCTTGGGCGTCAGCAGCGCCTTGCCGGGGCCGGTGTCGTCCCGGGTGATGTAGTGGGCGATGCCCATGAAGCCGGCCATCGCCAGGATGATGGTGATCAGAGCGACCAGGGACCGCCTGGCGTCCCGGGTGCGGGGGTTGAGTGCCATGGTCGACTAGCCCAGGTCGCCGTGGGGCGTCGAGCCCGGGTTCGTCGCCAGGCCGGGAGCGGCCTTGCCGGCCAGCGCCGCCCGGGCGAACTTCAGCCGTACGCCGGGACTCACCTCCAAGACGGCGGTCACGTCGTCCAAGACGACGATCCGGCCGTACAGCCCCGAGGTGGTCATCACGTCGTCACCCAGGACAAGTGCGCGGTTCATCGCCTGGGCCGCCTTGGCCCGCCGGCGTTGTCCGAAGACCATCAGCAGCAACGGCACCATGACGATCAGCAGGAAGATGAGCGACCCGAAGGAGCCCGTCGTGGACGACGATCCGGTGGACGTGTCGAGGGGGAACATGTAGGCGGCGATCCTTACCAGTGGCTTCAGGACAGGGCACAGGGCCCGGGCACACGGCGGCGAGGGCGCCACCGCCGGCCCTCCGGGAGTCTACGGGTAGCGTTCACCGATGCACGAATGAACCGCGGAATGGTCCGTCAGCTTCGAAATCCGGTGCCGTCCTCGAAGAGCGCGCCCTGGGCGGCGTCGACGGCGGGTCCGCCGCTCGGGAAAGCCGCCGCCGGACCGCCCCGAGGTGCCGGCAGCCCCAGATGCGTCCACGCCAGTGCGGTCGCCGCCCGGCCGCGCGGGGTGCGCACGATGAAACCCTCGCGGACCAGGAACGGCTCGGCGACCGTCTCCACCGTGTCCGGTTCCTCACCGACGGCCACGGCCAGCGTGGACAGGCCCACCGGTCCGCCGGCGAAGCGTCGGCACAACGCCTCGAGAACCCCACGGTCCAACCGATCCAGGCCCCGATCGTCGACGTCGAACAGGGCGAGCGCCTCCCGGGCCGCGGCCACGTCGACCACGTCCCGGCCGTGGATCTGAGCCCAGTCCCGAACCCGGCGCAGCAGCCGGTTCGCGATCCGCGGGGTGCCGCGAGAGCGCCCCGCGATCTCGGCGATCCCCTCCTCTTCGGCGGTGACCCCCAGCTGGCCGGCGGACCGACGCAGGATCGCCGCCAGATCCGCCGCACTGTAGAAGTCGAGGTGACCGGTGAAACCGAACCGGTCCCGGAGCGGGGCCGGCAGCAGCCCGGACCTCGTCGTCGCGCCGACTACCGTGAAGACCGGCAGCTCCAGCGGGATCGCGGTCGCGCCGGGGCCCTTGCCGATGACGACGTCGACCCGGAAGTCCTCCATCGCGAGGTAGAGCATCTCCTCGGCGGCCCGCGCCATCCGGTGGATCTCGTCGAGGAAGAGCACCTCGCCCTCGGCCAGTGAGGACAAGATGGAGGCGAGGTCCCCGGCGTGCTGGATCGCGGGACCGCTCGTGATCCGGATGGGGGCACCCAACTCGTGGGCGACGATCATCGCCAGCGTCGTTTTTCCCAGCCCCGGCGGCCCGGAGAGCAGGACATGGTCCGGTGGCGTGCCGCGCAACTTCGCGGCCTGCAGCACCAAGGCCAGTTGTTCGCGCACCCGGGGCTGGCCGGCGAAGTCGTCCAGGCGCTTGGGGCGCAGCGCCGCTTCGAGCCGCCGATCGTCGTCCACGAGGGACGGGTCGACGATCCGAGCCGTCGCGTCGTAGCCGTCGGTGTCCTCGAAGGCTCCCGAGGGCGGCGCGGAATCGGGTGTCGTCATCGACCCAACTCCCGCAGCGCCGCCCGAAGCAGTTCCGCGACGCCGGCGCCCTGCGCGGCCAGGGGCTCGACGGCGCCGAGCGCCTCGTCGGCCTGCCGGGCCGTCCAGCCCAACCCGACGAGCGCCTCACGAACCTGGGTGCGCCACAACGGCTCTGCGGGCGAAGCGACGGAAGAGGTGGTGCCGACCGAACCGGCGGACAGCCCGACGCCGCCGATCTTGTCGCGCAACTCGACGACCAGGCGTTCCGCGGACCGCTTCCCGATGCCCGGAACCTTGACCAGGGTCACCAGGTCACCGGAGGAGATCGAGGCGCGGACCTGATCGGGGGTGAGCACGGACAGCATCGCCAGGGCCAGCCGCGGACCGATCCCGGAGACCGTCTGCACGGTCTCGAAAACCTCCTTCTCCGCCGCCTCGGCGAAGCCGTACAACGTCCACGACTCCTCACGCACCACCAGGGACGTGGACAGCTGCACCGGCATACCGGGTCGGAATCCCGCCGCCGTCCCCGGGGTCGTGCGCACCAGCAGGCCCACTCCCCCGACCTCGACCACGACGTGGTCCAGACCGACGGCACCGGCCGTCCCGGACAAGGTGACGATCATCGGGTCCTCATCCCGGCCAGCCGAGCCGGGGGCGCTCCGGCGGCGGCGAGCCTGAGTCGGTCCTGCGCCGCGCCGCGCCAGAGGTGGCAGATGGCCAGCGCCAGGGCGTCGGCGGCATCGGCGGGGCGCGGCGACGCGGTGAGGTGGAGCAGTCGGGTCACCATGGCCGTCACCTGGGCCTTGTCGGCCCGTCCCGAACCGGTCACCGCCGCCTTGACCTCGGTGGGGGTGTGCATGGCGACCGGTATGCCGCGTTGGGCCGCCAGCAACATGGCCAGCCCCGCCGCCTGTGCCGTGCCCATGACGGAGGCGACGTTGACGTCGGCGAAGACGCGTTCGACGGCGACCGCGTCCGGGCGGCATCGGTCCAGCCAGACCGTCAGCTCGTCGTGCAGGCTGAGCAGCCGTTCGGGCGTCGGTTCACTCGTACCCGTCCGGATGACGCCCACCTCGATGAGGCGCAGCTGCCGCCCGGCGGTCCCCTCGACGACCCCGACCCCACAGCGGGTCAAGCCCGGGTCGACACCGAGTACCCGCATCGGCATACCTCCCTTGCTCGTTCGTGGTCCGCGGCCGGCGCGTCGCTGTGGACACGTGTTCGGGCGCCACGCTACCTCCGGGCCGGCGACTGCCCGACGAGGCACGCCGGGGGCGGGCGATCAGGGCCGCAGCAGGGCGATGGCGTCGTCGAGCATCTGCTGGGTGAGCCGGCCGGTGAAGGTGTTCTGCTGGCTCACGTGGTAGCAGCCGACGAGCCGGACCGTGCGCCGGTCGTCGAGCCGGTCGTCGGGCCGGGTCAGCTCGACGACGACACCGTGCCCGAACCGGGGTTTCGGCCGGGGTACGTCCCAGCCGGCGCGGCGCAGGGCCGCCACGATCGCGTCCCAGGCGATGCCGCCGAGGGCGAGGACGGCCTCCAGGGTCGGGGCGAGCAACGCGAGGTCCCGGTCCAGCCACGGCGCGCACGTCGTGCGCTCGGCCGGGGTGGGTGCGTTGTCGGGCGGTGCGCAGTGGACGGCGGGCACCATCCGGGTCTCCAGCAGGGCCAGTCCGTCCCCGGCGGCCGTGCTGTCCGGCCGGCTGGCCAACCCGGCCCGGTGCAACGCCGCGAAAATCCAGTCGCCGCTGCGGTCGCCGGTGAACATCCGGCCGGTCCGGTTGGCGCCGTGCGCGGCCGGGGCCAGACCCACGACCAGGAAGCGGGCGTCCCCGGCGCCCAGGCTCGGCGCAGGTCGGCCCCAATACGGTTGGTCCGCGTATGCCGCCCGTTTCGTCCCGGCGACCTGCTCACGCCACGCGACGAGACGAGGACAGGCCCGGCATACGCTGACCCGCGCATCGAGGTCGGCGACATCGCCGGCGGTCGCCGCCAGGCGCTCCACCTCGGCCCGGCTCGTGGCCACGGGGGTGGCGGCATCGGCGGGGTCCTGCGGCCAGCCCGATCCCGGCGGCACCGGAGAGGCGAAGGAGCCCCCGATCACCGGGTGCCGACGTCGCTCCGGCCGCGGGTCGTGGGACGGCGAACCCTCGACGTCCTACTCCTCGTCCAGTTGGGCGAGGATCTCGTCGCTCACGTCGCCGTTGGCCCACACGTTCTGGACGTCATCGGAGTCCTCCAGCGCGTCGACGACCCGGATCATCTTGCGGGCGCCGTCGGCGTCGAGTTCGACCTGCAGGGTCGGGATGAAGGACGCCTCGGCCGAGTCGTAGTCGATGCCCGCCTCCTGCAACGCCTTGCGGATCGCGACGAAATCGGAGGCCTCGGAGACGATTTCGAAGGTGTCACCCATGTCGTTGACCTCTTCGGCACCGGCGTCGAGGACGACCTCGAGCAGCGCGTCCTCCTCCGTCTCGCCGCCGGTCTGGGCCTTGGGCACCATGACGACGCCCTTGCGGGTGAACAGGTAGGAGACCGACCCCGGGTCGGCGAGCGACCCGCCGTTGCGGGTCAGTGCTGTGCGGACCTCGGCGGCGGCGCGGTTGCGGTTGTCGGTCAGGCACTCGATGAGGACGGCGACCCCCCCGGGGGCGTACCCCTCGTACATGATCGTCTCGTATGCCGCTCCGCCGGCCTCCGCGCCCGACCCGCGCTTGACCGCGCGGTCGATGTTGTCGTTGGGGACCGACGACTTCTTCGCCTTCTGGACGGCGTCGAACAAGGTCGGGTTGCCCGAGAGGTCACCACCGCCCTGGCGGGCGGCCACTTCGATGTTCTTGATGAGCTTGGCGAACAGCTTGCCGCGTTTGGCGTCCTTGGCCGCCTTCTGATGCTTCGTGGTCGCCCATTTGGAGTGGCCGCTCATTCACGCTCCTGTATTTGCCGCTACCTGCATACGGATCTGGGTCCGCAATCCGCCGAACACCCCATGCTACCCAGCCACACCGGCCCGCCCCGCGACTACCCACCTGGGGCCCGGTGGGCGAGACTGGGGTCATGCAGACCTGTTCCGTGACCGGATGCCGCAATCCTCGCTGGCCTGGCGGCACGACGTGCTGGCCGCACCGCGAGGTCGTCCCCGATGCCTCCGCGGCGATCCCGCGCGACGAGGTGGAGCGTCTGGCGACGTGGACGGGGGTGGAGCAGGCCTTCCGCCAGGCGCGCGCTTCCGGGCCGCTCTACGAGGCGGTGGCCGCCGCCGGGCACGGGATGTTCACCCCCGGCGACGTGCGTACCGCGATCGCGATGTTGCGCCAACGGGACCGGGACTACGTCTGGCATCTCCCGATCCGATGGGTGGCCAGTACCGGCGAGAACGACCGGGCGGACTGGAAGGTCGAGGTCGTCGACGAATCCGGCACCGGTCTGGCATACCGGCTGATCACTGCCGACGAGACCGAGCGTCGCGGGATGTTCGTCGATGCCGCCACCCTGCGCGAATGGCGCCGGCTCGGCATCGCCTCGCGGCTGGCGCAGGCCGTGTTCGATCAGTTCCCGCGGATCGTGCGGTGGAGCGTGAAGACCCCGAACCCGGACGGCACCGCCTTCTGGAACGGGATGGAACGCCGTGGCATGGTGCGCATCCGCACCCGGCTGTCCAACGCGACGTGGTCGTTCGACCGGTTGTGAGGCTCGCGCCGCGGCTCGGAGTCGTGGCGCTGCTGGCCGCTTCGCTGGGGGCGTGTTCGACCGGCCCGGCCCCGTTGGCGGGTTCGTTGCGCGAGGGCGACGTCGCGGTCACGGCGGTCGTCGAAACCGACGCCGTCGCTGTGACGTTCACCCCGGATCGTCCCGACCTGCACCTGTATGCCATGGAGTTGGCCGTCGAGCGGACCGCCGGGTTGGGCGTCGCGACCGGGGTCAGGGTCGGCGGCGCGCTCTCGGCGACCGGCGCCGCGACCGCGGACCGACCGGTGCACGACCTGCGGCTGGCGGCGTTAGAGGTCGCGGTGCCGGTGTATCCGGAGGGTCCGGTCACCGTGCGCGTGCCGGTGCGTCGGGGTGAGGGGACGGCGAGCCTGTGGGTGAGTTATGCCGCCTGCAGCGCCACCGAGTGCTTCGCCCCGGTTCGGGACCGCGAGGTCGTCCTGGCGCCGAGCTGACGCGCAGTCACCGGCTCCGGTGGGACACGCGCTCGGCCACGAGGTCGAGGAAGAGCCGGTGTATCCGGGAGTCCGCGGTCACCTCGGGGTGGAACGAGGTCACCAGCAGCGGGCCCTGGCGCGCCGCGACGACCGCCTCTCGATCCTCGCGGACCACCGTGGCCAGCACCTCGACCCCCGGCCCGACGCGTTCGACCCAGGGCGCCCGGATGAACACCGCCCGCACCGGCACCCGCTCGTCGACGACCCCGGACACCAGCAGGTCGGCTTCGAACGAATCCACCTGACGCCCGAACGCATTGCGTCGCACCGTGATGTCCATCCCGCCGAAGGTCTGCTGGTCGGCGGTCGCGTCGACCACAACGTCGGCGAGCATGATCATCCCCGCGCACGACCCGTATGCCGGCATACCGCCGGCCAGTCGCTCCCGGATGGGATCGAACAGCCCGAACGCCCGGGTGAGCTTGTCGATGACCGTGGATTCACCGCCCGGGATGACCAGGGCGTCCGCGGCGGCCAGTTCGAGGGGACGTCGGACGGGGAAGGCGTCGGCTCCGAGCGCGGTCAGCGTGCGGAGGTGTTCGCGCACGTCACCCTGCACCGCGAGGACCCCGACCGCGACCGGCTGGGGCGACACGTGGGCGCCTACCAGCCGCGCTCGGCCAGCCGGTGCGGGACGGGGATGTCGTCGACGTTGATCCCGACCATGGCCTCGCCGAGGCCGCGGGACACCTCGGCGATGACCCCGGGGTCGTCGAAGAAGGTGGTCGCCTTGACGATGGCCGCGGCCCGCTGCGCCGGGTTGCCGGACTTGAAGATCCCGGACCCGACGAAGACGCCCTCGGCGCCCAACTGCATCATCATGGCGGCATCGGCCGGGGTGGCGATCCCGCCCGCGGTGAACAGCACGACGGGCAGCTTGCCGGCCCGAGCCACCTCGCATACCAGATCGTAGGGAGCCTGCAATTCCTTTGCGGCGACGTACAGTTCGTCCGGGCTCATCGAACCCAACCGGCGGATCGCACCGCGGATCGAGCGCATGTGGGTCGTGGCGTTGGAGACGTCGCCGGTGCCGGCCTCGCCCTTGGAGCGGATCATCGCCGCGCCCTCGGTGATCCGGCGCAGTGCCTCGCCGAGGTTCGTCGCACCACAGACGAAGGGCACGGTGAAGGCCCACTTGTCGATGTGGTTGGCGTAGTCGGCGGGGGTGAGCACCTCGGACTCGTCGACATAGTCGACCCCGAGCGCCTGGAGTACCTGAGCCTCGACGAAGTGACCGATCCGCGCCTTGGCCATCACCGGGATGGACACCGCGTCGATGATCCCCTGGATCATGTCCGGGTCGCTCATCCGGGACACCCCGCCCTGGGCCCGGATGTCGGCGGGCACCCGCTCGAGGGCCATGACGGCGACCGCGCCGGCGTCCTCGGCGATCTTGGCCTGCTCGGCGGTGACGACGTCCATGATGACGCCGCCCTTGAGCATCTCGGCCATGCCGCGCTTGACCCGCGTCGTCCCGAGGTGGGCCGGCGACTCGATGGGGGTGCTCGTTGCGTCGTCCACGACACGTGTCCTTTACCTGAGAGCGGGAGCCGTCATCCCGCGAAGCGCTCCGGGCGGGGATCGCCCGCGGCCGGAGACGTGACCGATCGACCGGTCGCGCCACCCACCAGAATAGGAGCCCCTCGATCCGGCTCGGACACAGGGGGTGGCCTCGCAGAGACGGTCCCCGCGGTGTTCGGGCGATCGGGTTCAATGTGTCGGTGCCTCACGACTCGACCGCAGCCCCCGACCTCCCGGCCCCCGGCCCCCGGCGCTCCGCCGCCGCGGCCTTCGCCATCTTCTCGGCCAACGGGATCGCCATGGGAGTGTGGGGCGCCGCCCTGCCGGGGTTGCGTGATCGGGTCGGCACGGATGCGCACGGCCTGGCCATCCTGCTCGTCGTCACCGGCGTCTGTGCCGTGGTCTCGATGCAGTTCGGCGGGCGGATCGCGGATCGGCGGGGCGCCAAACTGCCCACGTATGCCGCCGCGGTCGTGCTCATCTCGGCGCTGCTGTTGTTGGCGTGGGCGCCGACCTACCCCACGCTGCTGATCGGGGGCGCGGTCCTCGGCCTCGGCAACGGCACGATGGACGTCACGATGAACTCGCTCGCCGTGGACGCCGAGAAGGACTTGAACCGCTCGGTGATGAGCCGGATGCACGCCTTCTTCTCCATCGGTGGCCTGATCGGCTCCGGGATGGTGCTCGTGTTGGCCGGACGCCTCGGCCGGCCGGGGTGGGTGCCGCTCGTCGTCGCGGCCGGGGCCTGTGCCCTGGTGCTGGGCGGCGCGTACCGGCATACGGCTCGCGGCAGCATCGCGGACCACCACGCGCACGACGGGTCGGACGGCGGTCCGGTGCGGCCGCCGAAACTGCCGGCGGTCGCGTGGCTGCTCGGGGCGATGGCGATGGGGTTCGGGATCACCGAGGGGACCGGCCTGGACTGGGCGGCCACCCACGTCACCGACGTGGCGAAGGTGGACCCGGGCACCGGCGCGCTGGGGCTCGTCGCGGTCAGCGCGACGATGGTGGCCATCCGGCTGGTCGGGGACCATGCGGTGGATCGGTTCGGGCGGTCCGGGGTGGTGCGGTTCGGATCGGTGATCGCCTCGGGCGGCTATCTCGTGGTCGCCTTCGTCACCTCCCTGCCGACCATCGTGGTCGGCTGGTTGATGGTCGGACTCGGCGTCGGGCTCATCGCGCCGCAGATCTACGGCCTGGCCGGATATATCGGTGGCGGGCGGGTGCTGGCCGTCGTCACCGGCTTCGGGTACACCGCGTTCCTGTGCGGGCCGGCGGTGATCGGTTTCGTCGCCGGGCTGGTCGGACTGCAACGGGCCATGCTCGTGCCCCTGGTGTCGGCCTGTCTGCTCGTCGTCTTGTCGGCCTGGATGCCCAGAGCGCCCGCGGACGGCGAGCGTTAAAGCCAGGGGGCGTCGTCGGCGAACTCGACCGTACGGGGCAGGTCGGTGTGACCGGCCAGCCGGAAGGTCCGGACGAGGAACTTGCGGCGCACCAGCCGCACATCGGTCACCGCGTCGTTGTGGAACCGTCGAGCCAACTGCACGCGCTTGGCCGCCGCCGCGAGCCGGTCGAACTCCTCGCACGGGTCGTCGCGGACCGGTTCGGCGGACTCGGCGGTCAACGCGACGTTGAGGGTTTCGGTGAGATCGGACTCGACCTGTTCCCGGTCGGCGCCGGGTTCGTCCGACATCGACAGGGCTTCGGCGGCCGCTCCGAGGAGGATCAACGAGGTGGCGCCGTCCAGGCGCCCCGAGTTCGCCAACTCCAGCACCGCCTCGGCGCGGCGCACCAACTGGGCGTCCAACGCGGCATACGTGCCCTCGAGCCGGGTATGCAGCCGGTCGAGTCGGGCGGCGCTGTAGGTGAGATACCAGCCCAACATGACCACCACGATCAGGGTCGCGATGGCCCAATCCCCGAAACCCGACAGGAAACCGGCGGCGGCGAGCTGCCAGGTGGTCACGTGAGCCGCCCGACGCTGCGGATCATCCGAGTCAGCCGGGTCTGTGGCGGTGTGCCCTGGCCCATCCGAGCGCCGTCCAGCACGGTCTCGTAGACCGCCATGATGTCCGCGCCCACCACCGACCAGTCGAAAATCGCGGCGCGCTCGCGTCCGACCTGTTCGAGGCGGCGGCGCTCGTCGGGATCGCCCAGCAGCGAGATCGCCTGTCGGGCCAGATCGGCCGGGTCCTCGTTGCGGAACATGCGACCGGTCCGGCCGCCGTCCAGGACCCGGGCGAAGGCCGGCAGGTCGGAGGCCAGGACGGGGGCTCCGGCGGCCATCGCCTCGATGAGGATGATCCCGAAACTCTCCCCTCCGGTGTTCGGGGCGACGTACACGTCGCACGAGGCGAACAGCCGCGCCTTGTCCTCGTCGGACACGGCCCCGAGGAACTCCACCGCCTCCCGCGTGCCGGCCGGCAGCGCCGCGCGGATCTCGTCCTGGTCGCCGGGCCCGGCGACCAGCAGTCGCAGCCCGGGATACGCGGCCAAAATCGCCGGCAGGGCCTCGGCGAGCACCGGCAGCCCCTTGCGCGGCTCGTGCATCCGACCGAGGAAGGCCATCGTCGGTCGATCGGCGGTGCCCTGCCACTCCGGCCGGGCCACCGCCGCGGCGAAGCGGTCCACATACACGCCGTTGGGAATGACGACGGCGTCGCCCCCCAAGTGGGTGGTCACCGTGCGCCGGGCGTCCTCGGAAACCGCGATCCGTCCGGCGACCTTCTCGAACGAGGGACGGAGCAAGGGGTATGCCGCCTGCATCGCCCGAGACCGGACGAGCGAGGAGTGGAAGGTGGCGACCATGGGGCCCGAGTGGGCCATCAAGGCCAGGACCGCTGCGCCGGGGACCGCTGGTTCGTGGATGTGGACGATGTCGAAGTCGCCGTTCTCCAGCCACTTGGACACCCGGGCGTTCGTTACCGGCCCGAAGTTGAGCCGGGCCACCGACCCGTTGTAGCGCACCGGCATGGTCCGACCGACCGAGGTGAGATAGCCGGGCAGCGGGGTGCTGTCGTCGGCCGGTGCCAGGGCGGACACTTCGTGGCCCTGCGCCAGGAAGAGTTCCGCGAGGTCCCGGATGTGGTTCTGCACGCCACCGGGGGCGTCGAAGGAGTACGAGCAGACCAGACCGATGCGCATCAGCCACCGGCCCGGGACGTGCGCGCGGGGTCCAGGTCGTCGACGAAGACCCGTTGCAGCATGTGCCAACTGCTGGTGTGCACGGCGATCATCTGCGCCAGGTGATCGGCGCACTGCTGGGTCAGGTCCGTCAGAACCTCGTCGCGGGGGCCCTCCACCCGCGGAGTCAGCGCCGGACCGATGTCGATGACCGTGCGATACCCGCCGAGCGGGCTGCTCGGGTCGGCCTCGTAGTGAATCGCCGCGGCGTGCAGCGGCGCCCCCGTTACCAGGCTCAGGGCCGCAGGTCCCTTGGCCATCCGGGCCCGGTGCCCGAGGAAGTCGACCTCCACCCCGCTGTCGGTCAGATCGCGGTCGGCGGCCAGGCATACGAACCGTCCCTCGGCCACAGCCGAACGCAACGCCCCGAACGGGTTCGGTCCCCCGGTCAGCGGGATGATGTGCATGTCGATCGATTCCCGGAACCGCAGGAAGTCCTGGAACACGGCCTCCGGTTCCAGGCGTTCGGCCACGGTCGTGACGGGAGCGATGTGGCCGGCCGCCCACGCCCCGGCTAGGTCGAAGTTGCCACAGTGACCGACGAAGACGACCACGCCCTTGCCGTCCGCGAGTTCGGCGCGCACCGCGTCCGCGCCCAGACAGGTCACCGCGGCGGTGATCTCCTCGGCGCGGCGATCCGGCAACCGGAAGGCCTCGCAGTAGTACCGCAGATAGGACCGCATCCCGGCAGCGACGAGCGCGTCGAGGGCGGTGGGGTCCAGATCGGGCCGGGCCTTGGCGTAGTTGCTGCGCAGCCGCTGGACCCGCCGGCCGCCGCGGCGAACGCTGAGGTCGGCGAGTTGGTCGAAGAGCCGGTATGCCACGGGCGCCGGCATCCGTCGCACCGCCGACCAGCCGATCTTGAATCCGGCCACGGTGACCGTGTCCCCGGTCGCGCCGACGAGGCGGCCGACCTGGGACCGTAAACCTGCGAGCATTACGCCTCCGGCCTTTCCACGGTGCGATCGAACTCGATGGCCTGGCGACGAACCGTCCACATCCGCTGCACGACGGTCACCAGGCTCGCCAGCGCGAGCAGGACCAGGACGACGAAGAGCACGACCTCGGATAGGCCCAGGCCCACCGCGAACGTCGTGACGAGGACGACCAGCAGGCGGTCGGCGCGCTCGGCGATCCCCACGGACGCCGTCATGCCGAGGCCCTCGGCCCGAGCCCGGGCATAGCTGACCACGCTGCCGAGGATGAGGCAGGCCAACGCCGCCCCGGCCAATGGGGTGTGCTGGCCCAGGCCGGCGAAGTAGAGCACCAGCCCACCGAAGATGGCCGCGTCGCCAAACCGGTCCAGCGTCGAGTCCAGGTACGCGCCCCACCGGGAGGAGCGGCCCGAGGCGCGCGCCATGATGCCGTCCACGGAGTCGGCGAAGACGAACGCGGTGATCACCAGGGTGCCGGCGACGAAATGCCCGGAGGGGTAGAAGACCAGAGCCCCGAAGCACACTCCGAGGGTGCCGACGATCGTCACGATGTCGGGGCTGATGCCCAGCGCGAGGAAGAGTTTGGCGACGGGAGTCAGCAGTTTCGTGATCGTCGCCCGGGCGATTCTGTTCAGCATGGCGGTACCAGGGTACTGACGGCAGCCGCTCCCGACGAACCGAACGGCCGGACATTGGGCCGCATTGTCAGTTGGGAGTCACTCGACCCAGCCGTCGGCCAGCATCGTCCGGGTGTCCTCCAGGAGCATGGGCAGGGCCTTGGTCTGGGCGACGATGGGCAGGAAATTGGCGTCTCCCTGCCATCGCGGGACCACGTGTTGGTGCAGGTGAGCGGCGATGCCGGCCCCGGCCACCGGGCCCTGGTTGATGCCGAGGTTGAAGCCCATCGGGCGCGAGGTGGCGGTCAGCGTGCGGATCGCCGCCTTCGTCAGCGCGGTGAACTCCAGCGTCTCGTCGTCGGTGAGGTCGATGTACAGCGAGACGTGACGGTACGGGCATACGAGCAGATGTCCGGGGTTGTACGGGAACAGGTTCATCACGACGTAACAGAGGTCGCCGCGGTGCACCACCAGGCCCTCGGCGTCGCAAACCGTCGGGGCCCGACAGAACGGGCAGTCCTCCCCGGCCTCATGGCTCGGTTTGGCCCCCTCGATGTAGACCATTCGATGGGGTGTCCACAACCGCTGCATGCCGTCCTCGACCCGGGCGAAGTCGGCCGCCGACTCCTGCGCTGGGTCGTCGGTCATGCTTCGATCCTACGGGGGTATGCCGACCCGCCACAGAGTCTTTCCGGCGCCGTTCGCCGGCTGCGGCTGGGTCAGGAGGTGCTCAAGGCCTTGCCGAGGGACACATTGTGCGGGCTGCCCCAGTAATGCGCGAAACCGCTGCCGTCGACGTCCAGGTACCCCGTGGCTCGGTACAACGCCACCGCATGCGGCTGCAGATCGCCGGTCTCCAGGACCAGATGGGTGATGCCGACCGCCCGCGCTTCGGCTTCGAGTCGTGCGAGCATCGCCCTGGCATACCCCCGGCTGCGGTGCTCGGGCACGACGTACATCCGCTTCAGTTCGGCGTATGCCGTCCCGTCACCTTCCCGGGACAGGCCGGGGAGTTCCCCGAGTCGCCGCCAACCGCCCATCGCCACCGGAACGGCACCGGCATACCCGACGTAAAAGGCTCCCCGGCCCGGCGCGAAATCGGCGCCGTCCACCAGACCCTCGTCCTCACCGCCGTAGATCCGGCGGTACTCGGCCTGGATCGCGACCAGCAACCGCTCGGAGTCCGGATGGTCGAAGCCCCGGGCGTGGACTGTCAGTGCCATCCCCGGCCATCCTCGCTCACCGGCGGAACCCTTTACGCCGGTTCGGTCGGACTCCGCTACGGCCGGGAACTCGCTTCGCATCGT
>JBDIAR010000047.1:0-19339 GCA_039812545.1 Dermatophilaceae bacterium
GGTGGACGTGGAGGGACTCGAACCCCCGACCTCTCGCGTGTGAAGCGAACGCTCTAACCAACTGAGCTACACGTCCATGAGGTGCGCGCCTCGCCGGGATCGCCGGTTCAGGCCGCGCACCGAAGGTCGAGGATAGCGGCCGAACCCACGGCGCACCTAATCCCCAAGCCCGGCTCCGGCGGCCGGCTCGACCCGACCCGGGATGCGCGAAGGCCCCGGTCCGTAGGGGGATGACCGGGGCCCGGGTCCACTCGGCATGGGGGGTACCGAGGACTCTCTGGGCCGACAGGGGGGTTTCGGCCCATCGCGCGAACGACGCGGCTTCCGCTCTGACCTCGGAGTCTCCGGATGATCCGGCGGCCCTGCCAGCTGGGTGACCACTCGTCGTGCTCTGACCATTCTATCGGTCCCCTGTGGGCGCAAGCGGCTTAGGGCCTCGTCGATTCTTGCGGCGAGTTCCGCACGGTGAGTTCCGACCGGTCGGTCACATCCCAGAGTTCGGCGGTCTGAACGGCCCAGAAGCCGGCGAACTCGAGGATCAACAGGACCTCGGTGATGATGACGGCATACCCCCAGATCTGCAGGGTGACACCGAGCACGACCACGGTGACCAGCGTCAGGGCCATCAGCCCGGCCACGACCCGGTACGCCCGTACGAACCGCGCCGGGCCGGCATCGTCCGCCGTCGCCAGCGCGTTGAGGACGACCACGACGATGATGCCGATAAACATCGACACGGCCGCCACCGTATGCCCGTAGCTCGCGAAGGCCTGTGGCGCGGCGAAGAAGATGAGCAGACCGGCGGCCACGATCAGCCACCCGGCATACGTGGCGATCCGAGTCCATCGATCGGGGGTCTGCCGCCCGCGCTGGGCGACGACGAGTCGGAACACCTCGGCTGCCGCCGCGGCGACCACGAGGGCCAAGACGTTGTTGCGGATCCCCGGCCCGGGGTCGAAGGACACCGGCAGTTCGGGTCCGCCGCAAGTGCGTTCCCGGGCCGTGGGCACCAGCGCCACGACGAACGCGAGGAATCCGGAGATATTGAGGACGACATCCTCGGTGGCCGAGTTCCCCTGGTAGATAACGAGAGTCGCCCCGATCGCGCAAAGGCACGCGACGAAGGCGGCATGGACGGCCGTGAAGTAGTACGCGCTGATCGAGCCTTGGGCGCAGCCCGCGCCGACGACCTGGACCCCGACCGCGACGAGAAGCGCGGCCACACATACCAGCGGAGCCATCCGCAGGTAGCGGTAGCTGTCGAGGACGTCGATCCGGCGATTGTCCATGTGCGGTCCTTCAGGCTCGAGCGGACGGGACGCGCCCGGCGGGTTGCCAACGGGAGCCGAACGCGCAGAACAGTCCCCCGTCGCCACAGTCCGCGTCGGCGCGGACCAACGCCTGCGCCGGATCCAGACCGGAGGACAGGTGGCGGTGATACGCCGCCATGTATGCCGCAGTCGCGTCGTCTCGGACCGGGGACACCGCGGCGACCACACTCGTCACCCCGCAGGCCAACAGGGAGGCGGTCAGCCCGAGCGGTTCGTCGCCGGGGCGTCCCTGAACCCGGCCGAGATCGCACGCCGACAGCACGACATGGCCGGCCCGGATCGGGGTGCGCTCGAACTCATGCGCGAAGACGGGCCCGTCGGCGAGCAGGACGCGCGAGAACAGTGGGCTCTGTGCGTGGTGGTACCCGTGAGCGGCGATGTGAACGACATCACGCTCGCGCAGCCCGGTCAGCAACTCGCCCCCCACCGCCTCGGGACCGACCCGCACCTGGGTGTCGTCCCCCCAGGATCGACCGACGGCCTCGGCCTCGGTCGCGGCGTCGGCCAGTTCCGGTCCGGCCAACGCCAGGACCTGCGTCGGTCGTTGCGTTGTGACGGTGTCGGCCGACTGGCCCCTCCTAGTCCAGAAGGTCGCCGACGGCGTGACCAGCACGGGCCGGCTCGCCAGCGACGGCAGCAGCCGCCACGGCAGGGTGGCCAGGGCCGGTGACGGCAGAACCACCACGCCGGCGTCGGCGCCGGCCGTCGGCAGACTGGCGGCGAGCAGGGCGTCCATGTCCGCCAGGTCGGCCCGCAGGGACCGGGCGACGACCTCGCGCATCCGCGGTTCGACCGCCCGCCAGGCGGTGTCCACGTCGGCGGCCAACCGGTCCCGGAGTTCGCCGACGGCATCGAGTGCGGCCACGTCGCGCCACCGAGCACCGGTGGCATCGACGGTCACCGCGCCCAGCCGGCCGGCGTGCCCGTAGATCGCGACCGCGCCCCACCCCGACTCCGCCAACGCCGTCCCGAACTCATCCAGGTTCACGGCCGCCATCCCGCCGCGGGACACTCGGGCCGACCTGGCCGTATGCCAGTCGCGTCGCGTGACCAGTTGTTCGAGGCGGGCCAGCTCCTCGGCCGCCGCGGATGCCGCGGCCGTCCCGGCCGGGGTGTCGCGGGGGGTGGCGGCCTCGATGGCCGCGGCCCGCATCCGGGCGAGGAGGTCGGCGAGTTCCGGATCGTCTCGGGCGTCCACCCAGGCGGGCCGAAGCGAAGCGCCCCGCCAACGCTCCACTGCCTCGAAGATCGCGACCGGATCGCCCTGCTCGACGGCCACCCCGACATCGAGGTCCCGGAGCCGACCGGCGTGGAGGGCCAGACCGGTGCGTGATTCGATCCCGGCGTGTCGGGCCTGTTCGCCCGCGAGTTCGGCGGCCGCTGCGGTCAACCGGCGACGGGCCTTGTCCGGACGCGACTCGGCGACGTCGATGAGCGCGCCCGCGAGGGACTGGTGCAACCTGACCGGCAACGGCGGACGCGTCGACAAGGGCGCGCCACGCAGGAGCTCCCGGGCGAGCGGACCATTGCCCGCGCGGGCCCAGGCCTCCGCGGCGAGCAGGGCGATCTCCGCCGCGGCGGTTCCGGCCGGCAGCGTGCTGGTGCACTCGGCCAGCACCTCCTGGGCCAGGGCCTGGGCGCGGCGCGCGATCGGCCGGGGTGGCGACCCGGCGGCCAGGCGTGCGGTGAGGGCCAGGAGCAACGCCTGCCGTCGCCAAGGGGCCGCCGATCGACGGGCGAAACTGCGCGCCGCCCGGATGGCGTACCGGTCCGCGGTGTCGAAGTCGCCCACCAGGAGCGCGGCCCGGGCCCGCTCGAGCACCGCCTCCCCGGCCTCATGAACCAAACCCGAGGCACGGCATACCCTCTCGGCCTCCTCCAGCAGCGGCGTCGCCGCATCGATCAACCCGGCCTCCAGCAGCGCCCGGCCGTAGTCCAGGGACGCCGACGAGGGGCGCACCCCGGTCCCGGCATCCCGAGCCTCGGCCATCAGGCGCAGGCCCTCCGGCAAGTTGCCGGCCACCATCTCCAGCCGACCGAGGTTGTGCCGGGCGGCGAACCCCAGATCGTCAAACCCGTCCCGAGCGGCCAGCTCCCGGGCCCGCCGCAGATGGCGACGGCTGCCTCGGATGTCGTCGAGCAGTTGCAGGGCCAGGCCCTGGTTGAGTTCGACGACACACGCGCCGCGCGGGCTGAGGGCCGGGTCGGCGGGGTCGATTCCCGAAAGCACGTCGACGGTGGCCCGCCACTGGCCCATCCGACCGTGCATCCCGGCCCGTTGGATCCGGGACAGCACGGCCACCTCCGGGCTCGCCTGCGACGCCCAGCCGTCGACATCGTCGAGCAGGGCGAACGCTGAGTCGTGCCGGCCGAGTTCGAACAACGAGAGAGCCAGGGTGACCGAGGCACGCCCCCGCAGCTCAAGGTCGCCCGGCCCGCCGAGGTGGGTCGGGAGCCGCGCCAACAGGGCGCGAAGTGCGCGGGCCGCCCGCGCGGGCCGCCCGGCGGCGTTGTCCTGAACCGCCTGCTCGAGCACGGTCCGGGGTTCGGCGCGCGCGGCGCGCGCGGCGCGCCCTGCGCCGCGAGTGGCTGTCGACTGATGGTCCGCTGCGTCGGACGGTGGCCCTGGCCTGCTCACAGCTCGAAGTGCGGAGTGACGACCGGCCGCGCCGATCCGTCACGCTCACGGAAGACCAACTGCGCGAGGCCCCGCGCCACACGTGGCACCGAGAAGCGTCCGTCGTCCCCTGCTTCGACGACGTGGCTGCCGGACCGGTCGCGGACCTCGACGAGGATCGGCGGTCCGTCGACCCACCCGTCCACCCGCACGGATTCCGCATCGCGAGAGGTGACGGTGATCATCACCGTCACCGTGTCGCTGGTGAACGTGAGGGTTTCCACGCGATTGAAGTCGGTGGACCGGACCGCGGCGACGTCTTGGGCCTGTCGCCGGATCTCGGCCACCTCGGCGTGCATGAGCTTGACGGCGATGGCGAACTTGGCGTCCTCGGCGAGGTTCGGTGGGACCGGGTCCTGTCGGGTATGCATGGCCGCGAGTGCCGCCAGCACGACGCCGTCGAGATCATCGAGCGGATCGTCCCAACCCTGGCCGGAGGTCCCGGACTGGAAATCGGGCTCACCGAATCCGGCCTGCGCATCGTCGAAGGTCATGAGACACCTGCCCATCTCGGGTCGGCGGCCAGAGCGGTCCGCAGTTTGGCGAGGCAGCGGCCGCGGGTCGGGCCGATGCTGCCGACCGGCATACCGAGACTCTGCGAGATCGTCGCGTAGTCCGGTCGCTCGGCAAAGGCGATCACCCGCAACAAGGCCTGGCAGGTGGGGCTGAGGGTCTGGACGTGACGCCACAGCAGGCTGTCGGACTCATGCTCGGCCGCCAGAACGCCGGGTTCGGGCGTCGGATCGACGATCCCCGCGCCCGGCTCGCCGGTCACCCGGGCGCCGGCCTTGCCGACCCGCCAGCTCTCGCGTCGGGTCGTGACGATCAGCCACCCCAGGACGGCACGTGGGTCCTGGATCGTGTCGGCCTTCTCCACCAGGCGCAACCAGGCGGACTGGACGACGTCCTGGGCGGTCGCCGAGTCCAGTCCCTGAGCCCGGGCGGTATGCCACAAGATGGGGGTGAGCAGGTCGACCAGGCGATCCATCTCGGCCGCGTGTCCGTTCCGGTATGCCGCGAACGCGTCGCCCGCCCGAACGGCCAATCCCGTTGACGGAGCTTCGAGGTCGGTCATCGAAGCATCCTTTCCCGGGCGGTCTTGATCCGCTCGGAGCACGCCGCGTGCAGTTCCCGAACCAGGTCCGGTATGGACGCGGTGATCGCGGTCCCCTTCCCGTCCGACGGTGGTCGACCCGCCCGAGCCCGAACAGTCGCGACCTGGTCGGCCAGATCCCCGGCGAAACACGGGGCCGCGAACGACGTCCCGCTCCAGATCGCGAAGCCGCTGGCATACGCGTCCGGATCCACGCTCGCGCGCGCGACGGGCACATGGGGTTGGAGGTCAATCGTGCGGCCGCGCGAGCCGGACATCGTCACGGGAACGGTGCTGACGATCCCTGCCCCGGCTTCGTAGGCCAGGACCCAGTCGCCGCCGTTGGAGAAGAAGGCCGCCGTGGCGCCGTCCGGGTTCAACGCGCCGACGCTGGTCATCGGGACGGCCTTCGGGTCGCTCGACCCCACCGTCGGCGCCATCGCCGCCGGCCAGAAGGGCACCGTCGTCCCGTCATTGCCCGCGGCCGCGACCACCGCCACGCCGTGCTGGGCGAAGCTGCGCAGGATCTCCTCGATCGGTCCGTCGTCGAGGGCGTCGTCGCTGGACTCGTGGTAGTAGCCGAGACTGAGGCTGACGACGTCGATCGCGTCGGGCCCGCCATTGGCGGCGATGTGTCGGGCCAGCAGGAGTCGCAACGCGGCATACACGTCGAACTCGGCCGCGGCGCCGTCGGTCCGCATCACCGGGATGGAGACGATTCGGGCGGATGGGCAGTGTTGCCGGATGACCCCGGCGACGAAGGTCCCGTGCCCCTCCTCGACGTCGACCAGCCCCCCGCGCGGGAACGGTCCCTGGATGGGTTCGGTCGCCGGTCCGTCCTGGCGCACCAACCGCTCGCCGCTGATCGTCCACTGCTCGACGCCGTGATGGAACCGGGGGGTGCCGGACGAGTGGTCGACGAACCAGGGGTGATCGCCGATCCCGGTATCGAGGATGGCCACGACCGGCCGGTGCGCGTCGTCGACGGTCGTGTCGTACGGATCCGGCGCCCCCCACACCACCGGGCTGCGGCCACCGAATCCCGGGCTGCCGTACTCCCCCGCCACACCGCCCCAGACGCCACCGACGCCCCCCCAGACCCCGCCGACACCACCCCACACGCCACCGACGCCTCCCCAGACCCCGCCTACTCCGCCCCACACGCCGCCCAGTTGCGGGGCGTTCCCCGCGCAGGCGGTGAGGACGTGTTCGAGGCTGACGACGACACCGGCGACCCCGCCACCGGCCGTCAAGTTCTGCAGGAAGGTCCACGCGTCAGGTGGTGCCGACGCCGCTTTGCCGCGGGGGATGAGCCGTACGCAGGTCGCCCCCGGCACCGGAACATCGACCATGTCCGCGTCGGCCGGGGACCCGGGGACCGCGGCGGTCACCTCGACGGTCGGGTCGATCCGGTTCAACACCGCGATCGTCTCGGCGGTCCGACCCGGTGACAGTCCGTCCTGCGGGGTGTCGGGCTGCGGTCGAGGGCGGATGATCAGCGTGTCGGCGATGTATGCCGTGGGTCGCCGCAGTTGGACGCCGGGCGCGATGACCGCGGTGGCCGGATTGAGAACCCGTGCGTTGAGATCGGTCAGTCCCCTGGCGGGGATGTCCCCCGGGAGGACTGCCGGTTGCGTGGCGGCGTCGAACCCGCGCGCGGCGTCGGACGGTGGTGGCGATCCTGCTTCCATGGCGATCTCCTGGTGGTGCCCGCATGCCCTCGAGAAGGAGTGAGGCCAGCCTAACTTCACGACGCCTCAGCGGGAGGAGGTATTTTCCGAGCCGCTGATACACCCGGTTTTCGGTCTGCGCCGTTCAGCGTGTCAATCGGGTGGCGACCAGCCGGCCGAGCGCACGCACATTCGCGTAACCGGCACCCGTGGTGAAGGCGGCGACGATCACCCGGCGCCCGGCTCCGAAGTCGACGATCGCGACGTCGTGCCATTCGTGATCGAGATTCCACCCCACCTTGTCGTACACGGTCTGTCCCGGCATACCGCTCGGTAAACCGGCGCGATACTTGGCCGGCTGATCCCGCATCGACTCCAGAAAGGCACGCTGAGAAGCGGACGAGAGTCCGGTGCCTAGGTAGACGAGCCGGAGAAGCCCCGCGGAGTCGCGAGCCGTGCTGCGCAACCCGACGAGGTCGGTGTGGGTGAAACCGCGGGATTCGGCGAGTTCGTCGAGGCGCTCGCGACCCAGTTCGGTCCACCACCGCTCCGCACATGGGCTGTAACTCGATCGGATCATGGCATCCAGGCATTGGGCGCGGGTGTAGCCGCCGAGGTAGGGCTGAGTGCCCCGGTACCTGCCGGCATCGATCGCTCGATAACCGTCGTATGCCACGTGGAGCTTGTAGATGCTCGCCGTGAAGAACTCCTTGTCCGGGTTCACGGCTCCGAGAATGCGGCCGGTCTCGGGGTGGATGACGACGATCGAGTAGGTCCCACGGTGGGTCTTGACGAAGGTGGTGAGCGCCGGGGTCAACGAGCCTTCGGAGGGGTTCCAGGCCGGGTCCGCCGGTCCGAAATACGTTGCCGCAGCTGGCGGCGTGTTCGGTGTCGACGTGGTCGCGGGGGGTGTGGTCGGCGGCGCTGTCGGTTCGACCGGTGGTGTCTCGGTGGGTGATCGCGGACTTGTCTGCGGTGTTGTCGTTGAACTGGAGATGGTCGGCGATTGGCCGATCGTCGTCGAGGCACTGGTCGTGGGTCTCGTGGTGTCGTGCATCGAGCCGGTGTTGGACTGGCATGCGGTACACGTCGCGACGACTCCTGCGATCGCGGTCGCGGTCGCGAGGACCATCGCCGTTCGGGAACGACCGTCAGCCCGATCGCGCATGACTTCACCTCTGTCCGCAACAATCCCCACGCCGCCCGGCTAGCCACGACGGGAGTGATTCTGGACAAGGTACCGCGGGTGGGCCGGTCGCGGTCGCCCGTGCCACGGCGGCGTGTCGCGAAACAGAACGCGACGCAGCGGTCTCAGCCGCCACCTGGCATACCGATCGCCTCTAGAGTCCCCATCATCAGGCCCGCATCCGCGCGTGACCACCCGAGTTCGGAGGCACCCCATGCCAGACGACCAGAGCCGACCAGACCCCGCGGCCGGCGCCGAGCACGACATACCGAGGTTTGTCGAACTGGTGCGCGGCCAACGCACGTGCATGTTCACCACCGTCGATCCGGACGGGACGATCACCTCTCGGCCGATGGCCGTCCAGCAGGTCGACGACGACGCCACGGTGTGGTTCATGGCCTTTGCGGACTCGCCGAAGGTTGAGCAGCTGAGCCGGAGACCGGAGGTCAACCTCGCGTTCACGGACAACGACGCCTGGGTTTCGGCCAGCGGGACCGCGGCACTGGTCGACGATCTGGCGAAGAAGACGGAGCTGTGGAATCCCTTCGCGCAGGCCTGGTTCCAGACCGGCCCGGACGACCCGAGGGTAGCGCTGCTGCGGGTGGAATTGACCGGTGGAGAGTACTGGGACTCCCCCAGCAAGCCCGCCCAGGTGTTGGGCCTGGTCAAAGTCCTTCTCACGAAAGAACGTCCGGACGAGGGTGAGAACGCCAAACTGGACCTCGGCGGGTCAGCTCCCGGCGAATCGGTTCGGCCGGCAGCCCCGGCCGTCGGCGACGACAGGTCGCGGTCATGACCGCCGATCGGCAGGACGGCCACGAACAGCGCGGCACCGGTTACCACTTGGTGCTGGACGCTGATCTCGTCGAACGACTCGGTGCGACTGGCCTGGGAGAGTATGCCGCTCGCATCGTCGACGTCGCCCGCCAGGCACCGACACTGACCGGCGAACAGACCCAGGACCTGTTGGCCGAGGCGACTCGTGACGCGGAACTGCCCGAACCCCAACGCGCCGCCCTGGCCGGCGCGCTGCGTTCGGTGGGCGCCACGGGCCTGGCCATCTCGACAGCCGACGGCCAGGTGCTGTACAACCCAGAGCTGGCCGAGCGCAGCCACCAAGCACCCGACGTCCGCGGTACGGAGGACCCGGAGAATCCCGACCGGCCGGTGTACTCCTAAACCCACGCGGGCGTCGACCGATCCGACTCGGCTACGGTGACCTTCGGGAGCCGGGTCGCGGACAGGAGAAGCATGGCTTACGCCGACGTTGTCGTGATCGGAGCCGGCGTCGCCGGACTGCGCTGTGCCGCAGACGTCGCGGCGACGTATGCACCTCCGGGGTGGCACCTCATCCAGGCCACCACCCTGCTCGATCGGCCCGACGCGGATGCCCTACAGGACAGGGTGCAGGCGCATCTGGGCGACCTTCATCGGTGCGATACCTCCACCTGGACGGTGGTGTCCCGCCACCGTGCCGCCGCCGCGGTGCTCGCCGACCTGGCGCCCGACCGATCGGCGGCCTGAACCGATGCCGACCCGTTGTGGTGGCCGCTGATGACCCGTCCCTCGATCGTGTGGTTCCGTCGGGACTTGCGCCTGGCCGACCACCCGGCCCTGCTGACCGCGGCCGGACACGGACGGGTCATCCCCCTTGTCGTGCTCGATCCCCGCCTTGTCTCCCGAGATGGTCCTCGCGAACGACGCTATCTGGCATCGGTTGCAGCCCTTGCCGACTCGACCGAGGGCGCCTTGGTGGTGCGCCGCGGCGACCCCGCCGAGGTACTCACGCAGCTCACCAGAGAGGCCAACCCCGTTGCGGTACATGTGAGCCGAGAGACGACGCCATTCGGGCGGCACCGGGATGAGGATGTCGAGCGCCGCTTGTCGGAGCAGGGAGTCCCGCTCGTGATCACCGGGAGCCCGTATGCCGTGGGTCCGGGTCGGATCCGCACGGGCGCCGGGTCGGCATACAAGGTGTTCACGCCCTTCTCGCGCGCCTGGCGAGCCCACGGTTGGCCGGATCCGGCGCCCCTGCCGACCGGCCTGCGCTGGCACCGGGGCTGCGCGAGCGAACCGGACTGGCAGGGCAGCGGCATCCCGGATGGGGTCGGCGAAGGCGCTGCGCAGCAACGCTGGTCGTCCTTCCTTGCATCCGGGCTGGAGGGGTATGCCGATGCTCGCGACCGACCCGACCTGCCGGGGACCAGCGGGTTGTCGGTTGCCCTCAAACTCGGTGAGATCCACCCGCGCACGATCCTGGCCGGGGTGCGCGGTCGCGACGACCGCGACGCCCGGCGCTTCGTCACCGAACTCGCCTGGCGCGAGTTCTACGCCGATGTCCTCTGGCATCAACCCGATTCGGCGTGGACGGACCTGACCGGTTCGTTGCGCGACCTGGCCTTCGACGACGACGCGGACGCGATGCGAGCGGTAGCCGCTTGGCGTGCGGGACGCACGGGATACCCCTTCGTGGATGCCGGCATGCGGCAACTCGCGCAGACCGGATGGATGCACAACCGGGTCCGGATGGTGACGGCCAGCTTCCTCGTCAAGGACCTGCACGTGCGATGGCAGATCGGCGCGCGGCATTTCCTCGACCACCTGCTGGATGGCGATATCGCATCGAATAGCCATGGGTGGCAATGGGTTGCCGGCACCGGCACGGACGCGTCACCCTTCGTGCGGATCTTCAACCCGGTGACGCAGGGCGAGCGTTTCGACCCGAACGGTGACTATGTCCGGCGCTGGATCCCGGAGTTGGGTCACCTGCCCGGCGCCCAGGCGCACTCGCCGTGGAATGCCGTGGGCGGGTACGACCACGGCTATCCCGCGCGCCTCGTCGACCACGCCGTGCAGCGGCGGGTCGCCCTGGATCGGTTCGAGCGCGCCCGAGAGCGGCGGACCGGTTGACCTGTTCAGCCGGCTGAGGCCGCCACGGCCGGGTCCAGCCCTGAGCGGGCCAGCGATTGCCGCGCGCTGGCCGTCGTGGCCGCCGACGAATTCCACGACCGGGCCACGGATCCCCGCACCGGCGTCGAGCCCCTCGGTCAGGTAGACATCGACGCCTTCGTCCCCTCGCACCACGGTGGCCTGAGACAGGCCGCGGCTGAGGTGGAGGTCGTATGCCGATCCCCGCTTGACGCCGATCCGCACCCCGGGCGCGTCTACGTCCGCAGCACAACGGAAGGGCGATGCCTCCGGCACGACGAAGAGGGCCTCGATGACGACATAGGGGTCGGTGAAGGCGAGCGTCTGCGCCCGGTCCGGATCGACGGCCACGAAGCCGACGTCGACGGTGCCGGATTCGATCGCCGTCACCGCGTCTCGGGCGGCCGTGACACACGTCAGCGCGAGTGGCACGCCGAGTCGGGCCGCCAGCAGCGCGGCGAGATCGACCGCCACTCCTCTTGGGCCGTCTTGATCGCCTTGGGCAAGAACGGGATTGCCGAGATTGACGACGGCGCGCAGAGGCCCGGTGGGGGCAAGTGCCGCACGCGCCTGAGAGGTGGCCTGAGGCCGGGTCACCGAAGGCGCCGGCCGACGGCGACGCCCGCGAGTGCGATTGCGGCGCCGGCCACCACGCCGACCAGGAGGTCCCAGCGACCCGCGCCGCCGGCTCCGGCGGCGACCGGCATACCGGCACCCGCGGTCGTGGGCCGCCCGTCTCCACCCCACACCCGGGGGGCCTCCCCTGCCTCGGGGCTCTCCGCCTTGGCGTCCCACGTCGCCTCCGCGGCGTGGACGACGGCTCCGCCGGTGCGGATGTCGTCGTCGATCGCCGCGAAGAACACCCCGGCCATCTTGCGCCCGACTCCGCCGAGCATCCGCTGACCGACCCCGCCGATGGCGCCACCGACGATGGCGTCGGCCTCGTAATCGACGCAGGTTCCCCCATTGGCGCTGTCCGACAGTCGGACGACTACTCGCGCCCCGATCGTCCCGGGAGCACCGGCGCCCTGAGCGTCGAGGACGAACGAATCGTGCGGCACCTGTTCGCACAGCTTGACAGCGCCTTCGTAAAGGCCCTTGAAGGAGGCGACCCCCGCGACCACCGCGATGTCGTATGCGTCGGGTCCGGTCTCGGTCAGGGTGCGCACTCCGGGGATGGTGCGCGCGAGCACGCCGGGGTCGTGGAAGGCCCGCCACGCCGTCTCTCGGGAGGCGGCCATCTGAGCAGTTCCGCTGACCTTCATGGTGTTTCCCTCGCGCTTTCAGTGTCATCGGCGGAGTGAGGGTCACGCCCGCCGGCAGCTGCAACCCCCGACGCCGCATGGCGCAAGGGGACGATCTCGCCCGCGGCATACAACTGCCGCAACTCCCACAACTCGCTCGGCGAGATCGGCATCCTCCTGATGGGGAACCCCTCGGCGTCTTCGATCGCGCTCGCGATGACCGCCGAGACCGGGATCGTGCCCGCTTCACCGGCGCCCTTGACACCCAACGGATTCCGGGGACTGGCCGTCTCCAAATGGTCCGTCTCGGGCACCGGGACTTCCGAGGCGAACGGCATCAGGAAGTCCATGAACGACGCGTTGAGCAACTGACCCGAGGGGTCGTATGCCATGCGTTCGTAGAGCGCACCGCCGAGTCCTTGCGCGAATCCACCGATCACCTGGCCGTGCACGATGGCCGGATTGATCATCGTGCCGCAGTCGTGGACGATCGCGTAGCGCAGGACGGTGATCTCTGCCGTGTGCGGGTCGGTTTCGACGATGGCCGCGTGCATGCCGTTGGCGAAGGTGGCGCCGGTGACCGAGAAGAAGGCGGTCGCCTCCAGTCCGGGCGCCTCGCCCGGAGCGACCGGGGGTGCCGACGGGTCCGTCGCCGTCGAGAATTGCGTTGCCGCCTTTGCGGATTCGTCGAAGGCGTAGCGCAGCGGATTGGCCAGTACGGCGACCGTCGTCAGGGGGATGGCGATGGTGGGCGCGGCGGCCACTCGCACGATTCCGTCGACGATCTCCAAGTCGCCTTCATCGACCTGGAGCGCATCGGCTGCGATGCGAATCGCCTTCTCTCGCAGCGCTCGTGCCGCCAGTGCGATGGCGCTTCCGCTCATCACCGCGCCGCGAGAGGCGAAGGTGCCGACGGCATACGCCATCCTGCGGGTGTCTCCGGTGGTCACTTCGACCGTGTCGATCGGAACACCGAACTCGTCCGCCACGATCTGGGCGAAAGCGGTGTGGTGGCCTTGTCCTTGTGTGGTCAGTCCGGTCGCGACATTGATGCGGCCGTTCGGCTCGACCTCGATATGGCCCCCCTCGTAGGGGCCGACTCCGGTGCCCTCCACGTAGCAGCCGATCCCGAGGCCGATGCGTCGGCCCTCCTGGGCGGCTTCGGCGCGCAGCGCGGGGAAGTCATGCCAGTCGATGAGGTCCAAGAGCTTGGCGAGACTGGCCGGGAAGTCGCCGGAATCGTAGACGGTGGGCCGACCGTCCTGGAAGGTCAAGCCCAGGTCGTACGGCATTTCCTCCGGCTGGATGAAGTTGACCGCGCGCACCCGTGCCTTGTCGAGATCCAGATAGTCCGCAATGGCGTCCATCGCGCGCTCGACGATGAAGACACCTTGTGGCCGGCCGGCGCCGCGGTACGGCGTGACGATCACCGTGTTCGTGTAGAGGGACGTGAACTCCACCCGGTAGTCCGGCAGTCGGTAGGGCCCGACGAGTTGCACGGAGGTGTTGAGCGGCACGATCACGCCGTACGGGAGGTATGCCCCGTTGTCGTGCCAGAACGTCACGTCGAGTCCGAGGACGCGCCCCTCCTCGTCGAATCCGACCTCCACGTGCTGCAATTGGCCACGCTCGTGGGCCGAGGCCACGAAGTGTTCCCGTCGATCCTCGGTCCATTTCACCGCTGTCCCGAGCGTGTATGCCGCGGCGGCGACCGCGACCTCCTCCGGCCAGGGGTGCATGATCTTGACGCCGAATCCCCCGCCGACGTCAGGGGTGATGACCTCGATGTGGGCGAGCGGGAGGCCGAGCTTGGCGGCGATCGCGGCGCGGGTCCCCGTCGAGGTCTGGGTGGAGCAGTGGATCCGCAGTTTGGGGTCGTCGGGGTCCCATCTGGCCAGGATTCCCCGGCCCTCCATCGGCATCGACGCACTGCGTTCGAAGTCCAGGTCCAGGCTCAACCGGTGCGGTGCCGCCGCGATCCGGGCGCGCGCGTCGCCGACCTCTTGGACGAGGTGGGCCGCGACATTGCCCGGTGCGTCGTCGTGGACGAGCGCCTCGCCGTCACGTGCCGTCGCGACGCCCACGACCGGAGTGAGGAATTCGTAATCGACCCGGATGCGGGCGACCGCGTCTTCGGCGATGTAGCGGTTCGTGGCGACGACCATCGCGATGGCCTCCCCCACATGTCGCACCGTGTCCGCGGCCAACACATGTCCGGTCCGGCCGGCGCAGATGCTCGGATGCGGGATGAGCAGCGGCATCGGTCCACGAGTCGGTTCGGCCAGGTCCTCGTAGGTCCAGACGGCGAGCACCCCGTCGACCTCGACGGCGCCGGACACGTCGATGTCGACGATCCGGGCATGAGCGTGCGGGCTGCGCAGGAAGGCCGCTTCGGCGGCGCCGTGCCCGAGGTCGTCGAGGTAGCGCCCGCCGCCCGTGACCAGGCGGATGTCCTCGCGTCGGCTGATCCCCCGTCCCAGCAGGCCGGAACGAGCGCCGGTCTGCTCGGCGGAGCCAGGACGGGTCTTTTCCGACGGCGCGGTCGGTGTCTTCGGTGTCTTCGGTGCCGCGGGTGGCGCCTGGGGTGGCGACGTCGTCATGGCCGATCACCGGTCAGTTCTGCGCGCTGCAGTTCCGCTGCGTGCAAGACGGCCTGGACGATATTGGCATACCCCGTGCACCGGCACAGGTTGCCCGAAATCGCCTCTCGGGCCTCGGATTCGCTCGGGTCCGGGTGCTCGCGCAAGAACGCCGTGGCGGTCGTGAGGAAGCCGGGTGTGCAAAAGCCGCACTGCAGGCCGTGGCAGTCGACGAAGGCTTGCTGGACCGGCCCCGGTGTGCCGTCGTCGCGGGTCAATCCCTCGACGGTCGTCAGGTCGTGACCGTCGGCGGTGACGGCGAACATCAGGCACGAGCGGATCGGCATACCGTCCAGCAGAACGGTGCACGCCCCGCATACGCCATGCTCGCAACCCACATGGGTGCCGGTCAGTTGCAGGTCGTGGCGCAGACAGTCGGACAACAACCGCCGCGCCGGCACCGAAGCCGTGTGCGGAACACCGTTGACCCGCAACGTGATCTCGTGAAGCTGTTCGCTCATCCCTGGTCCGATCTGTCGGAGGGGGAACCGATGGCCGTGGCGGCCGCCTCACTCAGCGCCCGCCTGGTCAGCACGCCGAGCAACTGGCTGCGATAGGCGGCCGTGGCGTGGATGTCGGCCTCGGGTTCGGCGGACTCCCGGACCAGGTCGACGGCTCCGTCGAGGCGGCCGGTCAGTTCGTCTATGCCGCCGCGCAGGGTCTCGGTCAGGTCGAGCGAGAGCGGGAGCGGGTGAACGCTGACCAGTCCCACCCGCGCCCCGGTCACCTGTCCATCCTCGACCGTGACCGCCGCCCCGACCCCGACGAGGGCATAGTCGCCGCTGCGTCGGGAGATCTCCGCGTATGCGGTGCCGGTCCCGGTGGGGAATCGTCGGAAGCTCGCCGACACGAGCACCTCGTCGGCCTCCAGACACGACTCGAGCGGCCCGAGGAAGAAGTCGGCGGCCGAGATCGCCCGGTCGCCGCGGGCGCTCGTCGCGACGACCGATCCGTCGCAGAGCGCCAAGATCGCCGGCATCTCCCCGGCCGGGTCGGCGTGCGCCAGGGACCCGACCGTGGTGCCCCGGTTGCGAATTGCCGGGTGGGCCACGTGTCGCAGCGCCTGACGCAGGAGCGGTTGAGCGGCGTATGCCGCTTCGCTGGCTTCCAGCTCGGCGTGCCGGACGAGCGCACCGATGGTGACCGTGTCGGGGTTCACCTCGATGCCGTTCCAGCCCGCTACCCGGTTGATGTCGATGACGTGGGCGGGGGCGACGAGTCGCATGTTGAGCACGGGGATCAGGCTCTGACCGCCGGCGAGGATCTTGCCCTCGTCACCGACCTCGGCCAGCAGGCTGATGGTCTCTTCGGCGGAGCGCGCGGCGTGATAAGCGAAGGCGGGGGGCTTCACGTCCGGCGCTCCTTCCAGGGCTGACCTCGTCGTCTCCGATGTCCCGATCTCGCCGATCAGGTGTGATCCCGACCACAGCGAGACTCTGAGGATAGGCGATGGAGCGCAGCGATCCGTTCTGAGACTCCTGACAGTCCGCGCGGCGGCGACTGGGCGATAGTTGCCAAGCCCGAGCCAGGTCAGGCCAGCACTCCCCGGACCAGGCTGTCGCCGGAGTGTTGGGGCTTGTCGTCGAACTGCTCCCGAGAGACATCGACGATGACATAGCCCTCATCAATGAGCTGCTGCGTCACCGCGAAACTCTCTTGCGTACGGTTCGCCGGTAGGACGCCGACGGACACCATCCGCTTGAGGTCCTTGTTGATCAGCCACACCTCCAGATAGCCGCCCTGGGGTTGCAGGGGTTGGGCCGAAATCCGAAGGGACAGCCCATCGCCGGTCCGCACCAGATCGGCTTCCCCTCGGTCGGCCTTGGTGTCCAGCGTGGACAGCGATGCCCGACTCACGACGAAGTCTGAGGGCTGGGTGTCCCGCTGCATCAGTCGCATACCGATGCCTCCGAGGAGCAGGCCGGCCACACCGGCGGCGACTCCCCAACGAAGCGCGCCGCCGGTCTTGCGTGGCTGCCGCTGCTCCCCGCGCGGGCCGGCCGCCCTCCCGCGATTCGGCGCGGGGACCGCCGCGCCGGTGGCGTTGAGATCGGCCGCGAGGTCGGCGTCAGGATCGGCGTCAAGATCGGCGTCGATCCTGGCCCACACGGACGCCGATGGCTCGACAAGGAGCGGGCGCCCTTCCCGCGCCAGGGTGACGACCTCGGCATTCGCGTCCATATCGTCTTGGCACTGAACGCAATGGGCAACGTGAGCCGTAGCGTCGGCGTCGACGAATTCACCGAGAGCGATGGCAGCGAGCACGTCCTGATCGGGATGGGTCACGCCTCCCGCACCTCCTCCAGGTGCTTGCGAAGGTGGATGAGGCCACGACGCACGTGCGATTTGACCGTTCCCAAAGGCATACCGAGGCTCCTGGCAATGGCCTCGTGGGTTTGGTCCTCGTAAAACGCGAGCCGGACGATGGTGCGACGGGGCTCTCCGAGGTCCTCGATCAGCGCCGCGAGCACGAGGTGATCTGTGGCGTCGTGGGAGCACCCCGAGACGCTGCGGTCGAGGGAATCCAGGGCATCCGAATCCTGCGGGACGGCAGGGAGCCGACGTGCGGCGGCGTGGTGATCGGCACACCGGTGGCGGGTGATCCCGACCAGCCAGGCGACCAGCGAACCCCGGTCCGGGTCGAAGGTATGCCGACCGCGCCACGCCGAGACGAAGACCTGTTGCGTCACGTCTTCGGCGTCGTGGTGATTGCGCAGCGAGCGCAACGCGATCGAATGGATGAGCGTCGACCACTGGCGGTATGCCTCCGCCAGGGCCGACCGCTCGCCGTCCTTGAGACGACGCGCGAGGACCACGACTGGGTCCTCGGCGTCGTCGTTCACCATGAACTCACCGTACCGTGCGGGCACACCCACCCCTGGCGAGGCGACGCCCTACTCAGAGGTCGACGGGCCGCAGGACGAACACGATCCCGTGTGCGATCTGCTTGTTCCCCTTGCTGATGTCCAGGGCCCGTGGGTTGAGGAACGGATTGATGTCGTTCGGGTCCTTGTCGCGGAGCATGACGAGGGGAATATTCCGGTCGTAGACGCGGACACCGATCGTGGGGCCCAGAGCGGTGCGCAATTGGGCACCGTTGGCGTTGACCGCATCGGCCTTCGTGATCGTGGCACCTGGGACGACGTGATAAAGCAGAATCGCCTCCACCTTGTCGATCCCCAGACTCGCGACGGCGTGGAAGACCTTGCTCTCAGAAGAGATCCAGCGTCCCGATACGTCGGCCACGAGCACCTGGAAGGCGCGGTCGTTCGGGATGAACGCCGTGAGGGGGACGTTACCGTCGGTCAGCACCTTGACCGGGCTGTTCGGTTTGGCGGCGAGGACGGCCAGGACCGCCTCGGTGACAATGTCGTAGTCGTACCAGTTGGTGTCGAATCGGTTCCCGTCGGCCGTCAGGACCGACGCGAGGCTGCGGTTGCCCTGCGGCGTCGTGCCCGCGCCGGCGGGCGCGGCTCCGATCGAGAGTGCGGTCAGAGTGGCCACGCCGACGGTCAGCCGGGTGAGTTTCATGGTTGTCCTTCCGGTATGCGGGTCGTGCCGGCGACCTCCTCGGCGGTAGGGCTGAGGCCACCGGTATCCACATTTCTCCGCTTCGTCTACTCCTGGATGCAGCTCCGTGCCGGGGAATCTGTCCACGGTTGCGCAGGTCGCTCCCGCGATGAGCGGTATGGCGTGCATCCAGAGACCACCCATCTGCCGTATCAGGAGAACAAACCGATTACGGCCATGGCTCAACGGTTCGGGCAGTCGTCCGACCCGATCGGCCCGGTTTGATCGTCCCCGATCTGAGAGGTCCCTTCTGATGCGACGCATGATCGTCACGGCCACCGCCCTGAGCGCGGCTCTCGGCCTGGCTGCCTGCAGTTCCTCCACCTCCACAACGCCGGTCAAGGATGCCTCGTCCGCGGCCTCATCGATGTCATCGACGATGGCGTCGCCCTCGTCGACACCAATGGAGACCAGCTCGAGCCCCATGTCGTCGACAAGTCCCGAGACGATGGCAGGCCAGTCCAAGGACATCGTGGACACCGCCGTGGCAGCAGGCTCGTTCAAGACCCTGGCGGACGCTCTGACTGCAGCCGGACTTGTCGACACCCTGAAGGGGCCGGGTCCGTTCACGGTGTTCGCCCCGCCGGACGCCGCCTTCGCCAAGCTCCCCGCAGGCACCGTTCAGAAGCTGCTGGCAGATCCGAAGGGGAAGCTGACGGCGATCCTCACCTATCACGTGATTCCCGGCAAGGTGATGGCCGCCGACGTCCTGAAGATGAACGGGCAGAAGGTCAAGACCGTCAACGGCGCTGACCTGACGGTCAAGATCGCGGGCTCGGAGGTCATGCTCGTGGATGCCACCGGGGGGACCGTCAAGGTCACCACTGCAGACGTGGCCGCCAGCAACGGAGTCATCCACGTGATCGACGGGGTGCTCTTGCCATCCTCGTGACCATCCGGAATCGGTCGCACACCTGATCCGACGACGGCGGCCCCCGACTCACGATGTCGCGAGTCGGGGGCCGAATCGTACTGGTGGGCGATACTGGGTTTGAACCAGT
>JBDIAR010000048.1:0-19297 GCA_039812545.1 Dermatophilaceae bacterium
GACGACGACATCGAATACGTCGATGTCTCAGACGAACTAGACGACGACATCGTGGACGTCGACGAAGACGACCTGCCGGGGCGCCCGATCCACTGAGCCGACCCCACTGATGCAGCTGGATCTCTCGCTGGGCTATGCCACGCCGGCCGATCGGACCTGGCCCGCCGACATCTCGACCCTGGCCCGCAGCGCCGACGACCTCGGCTACCGGTGCCTCTGGGTCGCCGAAGCCTTCGGGTCCGACGCGCCCTCCCCGCTTGCCTGGCTCGCGGGGCAGACCACCCGGATCGACGTCGGCTCGGCCGTCATGCAGATCCCCGGCCGGTCGGCCGCGGCCACCGCGATGACGGCCGCCACGATCGACCTGCTCTCCGGCGGCAGATTCCGCCTGGGTCTCGGCGTATCCGGCCCGCAGGTCAGCGAGGGTTTCCACGGTGTCCCGTTCGAGGCGCCGCTGCGCCGGACTCGGGAGTACGTCGACGTCGTGCGACTCGCCCTCGACCGAGCCCCGATCACGTATGCCGGTCGCCACCTCGTCCTGCCCCTGCCGGACGGGCCCGGCAAGACGCTGACCTTGAAGGTCCCACGGGTTCGCCGGCACATCCCGATCTATCTGGCGGCCGTCGGACCGAAGAACCTGGAACTCGCCGGCGAGATCGCCGACGGCTGGCACGGGGTCTTCTTCGCCCCCGAGCACGCCGTCGACCTCGTCGCCGCCCTGCGCGCCGGGGCCGAACGCGCGGGTAAGGGGACCCCCGGCGATCCGCTCGCCGGCTTCGACCTCGTCCCAAGTGTCCCCGTGGCCATCGCCGACGACGTCGAAACCGCCGCCGCCATGGTCGCCCCGTACTGCGCCTTCTACCTCGGCGGGATGGGCAGCCGGGAGCAGAACTTCTACAACCGGCTCGCCGGCGAGATGGGCTTTGCGACCGAGGCAGCCCTCATCCAGGACCTCTTCCTCAGCGGGCGTCCGCGGGAGGCGGCCGCCGCCGTTCCGGTGGAGTTCATCGATCGGACGGCGCTGATCGGTCCGGCCTCTCGGGTAATCGCCAGGACGGCGCGGTACGCTGCCGCGGGTGTCACCACCTTGGCGGTCAGTCCGGTCGGGACCGATCTGGCGGGCAAGGTCGAGACTCTGCGTGTCCTGGCGCGGATCCTCGCCTGACGGGCACCGGCAACCACGACCCGGAGAGAATCAGTGACCGACATCAACTACGTCCAATCCGTCATCTTGGGCATCGTCGAGGGGGTCACCGAATACCTGCCGATCTCCTCCACCGGACACCTGAACCTCACCGAGAAGGTGCTCGGCCTCGGGCTGAAGGACCCCGTCGTGACGGCATACACGGCGATCATCCAGGTCCCCGCGATCATCGCGACGATCATCTACTTCTGGCGCGACATCGTTCGCCTGGCGAGCGCCTGGTTCGCCGGTCTGCGCGACGCCGGCCGGCGCACCGACCACGATTACGCGCTGGCCTGGGCGGTCATCGTCGGCTCCATCCCCGTTGCCCTCGTGGGGTATGCCGCCCGGCACGTCATCGAGGGACCGTTGCGGTCGCTGTGGGTGTTCGCCGCCGCGCTCATCGTCTGGAGCGTGGTCATCGTGCTTGCCGAGACCCGGCACGCCAAACTCGTGCGCGACGGTGCGGAGCGCGGCGAGGGCGACATCACCGTGGCCGACGGGTTGAAGATCGGTCTGGTTCAGTGCGTTTCGCCGATTCCCGGGGTGTCGCGCTCGGGTGCGACGATCTCGGCCGGTCTGTTCCTCGGGCTCAATCGGGTGACCGCGACGCGGATGTCCTTCTTCCTGGCGATCCCCGCACTGACCGCCGCCGGCGCCTTCGAGATGGCGACGACCGACTTCACCGGCGTACAACTCGGTCCGCTCGTGGTGGGCTGTCTGGTGTCGTTCGCCGTGGCATACGCGTCCATCGCCTGGCTGTTGCGCTTCGTCGCGACCAACACGCTCATCCCGTTCGTCTGGTATCGGGTGGCGCTGGGGGTCGTCCTCGTCGGGCTCCTCGCCACCGGTGCCCTCGCGGCCAGCTGACAGCTCGACGGCGGGCGCTACAGCCAGTTGTGTCGCTTGAAGTTCCGATACAACAGTAACGTCGACAGGGCCATCACGGCCAGCAGCACGTAATAGCCGTAGTAGATTTCGAAGCCGTCCACGTTGAGGCTGGCGGTCAGCTCGGGCATGTGCTCGAAGTTCATCCCGTAGATGCCGGCGATCATCGTCGGCAGGGCAGCCATCCCGACCCACGCCGAGATCTTGCGCATGTCGGTGTTCTGCTGCACCGATACTGCGGCCAGGTGGGCGCTGAGGATGTCGGTCAGCAGCCGGTCGTAGGACTCGATGTGGTCGATGACCCGCATCAGGTGATCCAAGACGTCCCGGAAGAACGGTCGGACCGCCTTGGGGAAGACCGTTCGGCCCGCGGTGTCCTGCAGGCGACGCATCGACTCCGCCAGCGGGGCCGCTCCTCGGCGGAACTCCAGGACCTCCCTTTTGAGTCGGTAGATGGTGTTCGCATCGACGTGTTCGGGCTTGGAGAACACCGCCTGCTCGATCGCCTCGAGGTCCTTTTGAAGTTCGAGGTCGACCCGCAGGTAGTTGTCCACGACCGAGTCCATCACCGCATGCAGCGCGGCGGCCGGGCCGATGGCGAGCTGTTGGGGGTTGCGTTCCAGCCGCTGCCGCACGCCGGCCAGCGGGTTGCCCTCGCCGCGGCGGACGGTGACGACGAACCGGTCACCGAGGAAGACCATGACCTCACCGGTTTCGATATCCGAGGTGGCCTCCAGGTAGCGCAGGGTCTTCAGGACCACGAACAGCGACTGGTCGTACAGCTCGATCTTGGCGCGCTGGTTGCCGGTGACGGCGTCCTCGACGGCCAGCGGATGCAGGCCGAGTTCGTGATTGACCAGCGCGAATTCGTCGTCGGTGGGGTCCTTCAGCCCGATCCAGAGGAACCCCTCGCTTTGCGTGCGCAACGCGAGCAGTTCGTCGCTGAGGTCGCCGCACGGGCGACGCTCGCCTCTAACGTAGAGGGCCTGGTCCACGATCACAGGGCCACTTCACCACACCCGGCTCCGCCCTGCCAGCACCCCCGCGAAGCAGGGCTTCCGTAGAGTGGATCCGTGCCCACCGTCCTGCTCGTCCGCCACGGCCGCACCACGGCCAATGCCTCGGGCATCCTCGCCGGCTGGTCACCGGGGGTGTTCCTCGACGAGACGGGTGAGGCGCAGGCCGATCGGGTGGCCGCTCGGATCGCCCCGTTGCATGTCTGCCGGATCGTGTCCTCGCCGTTGGACCGCTGCGCTCAGACCGCCGACCGGATCGCGGCTGCCAGCGCGGGGGCGGCCCGCAGGGTCGACGATCGGCTCGGCGAATGCGGGTACGGCGCTTGGACCGGGCGGCCGCTGGCTGAGTTGGCCAAGGACCCGTTGTGGCCGGTCATCCAGCGTCGGCCGAGCAGCGTGCAGTTCCCGGACGGGCCAGGGCATGCCGGTGAATCCTTCCCGCAGATGCAGGCTCGGGTGGTGGCCGCGATCCGCGACCACGACGCCGCGGTGGCGACCCAGGCGGGCGCCGAGGCGATCTGGGTAGCCGTGTCCCACGGCGATCTCATCAAACTGGCGCTGGCCGACGCGCTCGCCATGCCGTTGGACGAGTTCCAGCGGCTGCACGTCGATCCCGGTTCGGTGTCGGCCATCCGGTGGACAGACGGTCGGGCGATGGTCGTGCGGGTCAACGATCGGGGCGAGGAGTTGGCCGCGCTGGCCCGACCGCCTGGCTCCGGCGGCGGCGATAGCGGGTCCGGCGGTGGCGGCGCGGAACCCACCGAGGGGGACGCGGTCGTGGGCGGCGGCGCCGGGTGACCGGGCCGCTGGCGTAGGCTGCTGGGCCATGGCGGTGCACGAATTCGACCCACCGGAGCGCTTCATCGCCGGAACCGTCGGACCGCCCGGTGGCCGGACGTTCTTCCTGCAGGCCAGGCACGGCCGACGGCTGATCAGCGTCTCGTGTGAGAAGCAACAGATCGCGGCGCTCGCCGACCGGCTCAACGACCTGTTGGACGCCTTCGCCGGTGGTGCGGCGAGCGAACAGGCGGCCGCCCTCCATCAGGACGACCGCCCCCTGGAAACCCCCATCGACGACGAATTCCGGGCAGCCGCCCTGGCGCTGGCCTGGGACCCGGAGGACTCGACGGTGCTGGTGGAGGCGCACAGTTCGACGGCCCAGATCGAGGCCGAAAGCGACGAGTCGTCCGGCGAGGAGGCATCCGATCCGCCCGTTGACCCAGAGGTTCCGGAGGACGACGACGTCCTACGGGTCCGGCTCACCCCCGCGCAGGCCAGGGCCTTCGCGCGGCGCTGCTCGCTGGTCGTCTCCGCCGGTCGCCCGGCCTGCCCGTTCTGCGGGGGACCACTGGATCCCGCCGGCCACATCTGTCCGCGCGCCAACGGTTACCGTCGCTGACGACATGGTGCACCGCGTCGATCCCCCCGACCTGGCGCATCCGGACCAGTGGGATGCCGATGAGACGCTGCTGGCCGACGGCGACCTGCGCCTGCTCGGTCGGGTGGCCAACGCCTCGAACCTGGCCTTCCTCGCGCAGGTCGACGCCGGATCGCGGCGAGTCCTGGCGATGTACAAGCCGATCGGCGGGGAACGTCCGCTCTGGGATTTTCCGGAGGGCACCCTGGCCGAACGCGAGGTGGCGGCATACCGGATCTCCCGGGCCGGCGGGTGGAACCTGGTGCCCCCGACCGTCCTGCGGGACGGTCCGCGCGGACTGGGCTCGCTGCAGCGCTGGATCGGTGACCCGTACGCCCAAGGCGGTGGCCTACGCGAGATCGTGGACGCCTTCGCGCCGGGAGGAGTACCCGAGGGCTGGCTGTCCGTCCTCAGCGGGGAGGACGAGGCCGGTATGCCGGTGGTGCTGGCCCACGAGCCGGCCACCGACGTGCGGGCCATGGCGGTGTTCGACGTGGTCGTCAACAACTCGGACCGCAAGGGAGCGCACTGCGCACGGGATTCCCGTGGGCGGCTCTGGGGTTTCGACCAGGCCATCACGTTCAGCGTCGAGCCCAAGCTGCGCACCGTGCTGTGGGGGTGGGCCGGTCAGCACCTGCCGTCGACCGAACGAGATCGGCTCGACGCCCTCCAACAGCGTCTGGTCCCCGGCACCGACCTCGCCGAACTCCTCGACGAACTCCTGCCGCTCGGCGAACCGGACGCCCTTCGCGACCGCGTGACGCGGCTGGTCGCCACCGGCCGACACCCCCGGCCGACCCCCGGCTGGCCGTCGGTTCCCTGGCCGGCGCTGTAGCCACCCGACGGAGCCTCGTCAGTCTTCGTCAGTCACGGCGCAGGTGCACCAACACCTCGAAGTGCTCGCTCTGGGGGAACATGTCGAACACCTGGGCGCGCACGGGACGCAGCGACGGCATACGGCGCAGGTCGGCCGCCAGCGAGGTGACATTGCAGCTGGAGTAGAGCACGTTCCCGACCTGCGAGTTCTCCAGGCGTGCGGACAGTTCGGGACCGATGCCGCGTCGCGGCGGGTTCACGACGACGAGGTCGGGATCGTCGTGGTGCCGCGCGTATGCCGTTGCGTCGGCCTCGACGAACTCCAGCGAAGGCGCCGGATGGGTCGGTCGGAACGCGCGAACGAGCGCCGCCGCGCTGCGCCGGGCGCTGACCACCGCGTCAGGGGCCACTTCGACGCCGACCACCCGCCGACCCGGTGCCGCGCACCGCAGCGCGAACCCGCCCACGCCGCAATACAGATCCCACACGGTGGCGGGCGCGGCCTGCGCACACCACTGCGCCGCCCGGTCGTAGAGCGCCTGCGCCACAACGGTGTTGGTCTGGAAGAAGCTGCGGGGACGCAGGTACAACGTCATCGGGTCCAGCCGCATCGGCAATGCGGCCCGCGCGGTCAGCACGATCTCCTCGTCGCCCTCAAGCACCGCCTTGTGCTCGGAATGCACATTGACCGAGACGACGACGGCGTGCGGAAGGGCCTGCCGCAGCTGCGGCAGCAGGGCTCGAACCACCTCGACCTGGTCGGCCGAGCGCACGACGAAGCGGACCATCAGCGCGGCGTCGGGGGAGTGGGTGACGATGAGGTACTTCAGTTCGCCGGCGCGGGCCCGGACGTCATAGGGCGGTATGCCGCTGCTCGCCACCAGTTCGGCGAGCACCGGGAGCGCGGCGGCGAGTCCGGGTTCGTAGAGGCCGCAGTGGCGCAGGTCCACGCCGGCGCCGGCGGCGTCGAGGATCCCGAGAGTGGGCGCGCCGCGACGACCGCCCACGACGAGTTTCGCCTTGTTGCGGAACCCCTCGGGTGGGCTCGGCTGCGGCTGCAACCACTGCGGGTCGGGGGCGACGGCGGCCAGAGCAGCGCGGGCCGCCGCCTGCTTGGTGGCCAGCTGTCCGGCATACGGCTCGCCCATCCGCGAGCACGAGCGGCAGCGGCCCTGATCGAAGTACCGGCAGCGCACGACCGCCGCCGCAGTCAGTCGCGCAGCGCGTCGGCGATCCGACGGGCCACGGGAACCGCGGGCAGGTCCTCCAAGAGCAGCAGCGTCCCGTCGGCCCCCGCCAGCGGCAGACGCCAGTTGGGGTACTCGTCCATGGTGCCGGGCTGGTTGATCGCCCGGCGGTCTCCGGCGAGATCGGCGACCGCCGCGAGGAGCATCCGGGACGGGGTCAACGCGATCAACCGGTGCAGGGCCACCACGCGGTCGTCGCTCTCCCGCACCGAGTCGCTGCCGGGTGCGCCCGGATGGGACGGGGTGGACGTCAGGAGTCCTCGATCGCGGGCCAGGTCCACGAACCCCGTGACGGCGGCCTGTTCGATCTCCCGTTCTTCGGCCACGGGTCGGGTGAGCAGTTCCAGTTCCTCACGGATGCGGACGTGTTCGAGGTTCAGGTAGCCGGCGGTCGGGGGCAGGTCGTGCGTGGTCACCGCGGTCAGGCAGAGTTCGCGGTAGTGCTCCGGCGGCAGCGGGTGGCCATCGCCGGTCCACTCGAACCACAGGATCGAGGTGCCGAGGATCCCGCGCTCGCGCAGGTAGTCCCGCGCCATGGGTTCGACCACGCCGAGGTCCTCGCCGATGACGAAGGCGCCGGCGCGCTGGGCCTCCAGAGCCAGGATGCCGACCAGTGCCTCGTAGTCGTAGCGGACATAGGCGCCGGCGTCTGCGGTGCTGCCGATCGGCACCCACCAGAGGCGGAACAGGCCGATGACGTGGTCCACTCGGATGCCGCCGGAGTCCTTCAGGACGGTCCGCAGCAGGTCGCGGTACGGGCCGTAGCCGGCTTCGGCGAGGCGGTCCGGGCGCCAGGGCGGTTGGTGCCAGTTCTGGCCCAGTTGATTGAACTGGTCGGGGGGAGCCCCGACGGTCGCCCCTTGGGCCAGGACGTCCGCGAGCGACCAGGAGTCGGCGCCTTCCGGGTGGACGCCGACGGCGAGGTCCTTGATGATCCCCAGGGCCATCCCGGCGGCCTTGGCCCGGCGCTGCGCGGCGGCCAACTGCTGGTCGAGTTGCCATTGCAGCCAGCAGTAGAACCCGACCTCGTCGAAGTGCTCCTCCCGGAAGATTGCGACCTGCGGGCTGTCGGCCCGGCGCAGGTCTTCCGGCCAGCGCTGCCACGGCCCCGGGTATTCGACCTGCAGCGCACACCAGGTGGCGAAGTCGATCAACCCGCGACCGGCCGTGCGCCGGTACTCCTCGAAGGCCGCGCTGCGAGCGGCACTGAGCCCCAAGGCATACACCTCGGCGAGGACGGACCGCTTCAGGGCCCAGACCCGGTCCCGGTCGATGGTGTCGAGTTGGTTCAGCGCCCTGGCCTGTTCGGCGGCCTGTTCGGCGCGGTCCCGGGCGGCACCGGAGAGTTGCGCGAACTCCGGGATATCCTCGACGACCAGGTAGATCGGGTCGGAGAAACGTCGGGTGGACGGCAGATAGGGTGACGGCTCGATGGGGCTGACCGGCTGCGGGGCGTGCAACGGATTGACCAGGAGGAAATCGGCGCCGAGATCGCGACCGAGCCATTCGGTCAAGGTGCCCAGGTCCCCGAGGTCGCCGATCCCCCAGGAGCGCCGCGACCGGACCTGGTAGAGCTGAGCCGCGCCACCCCACAACCGACGACCGTCGGCCACGCTCTCCAGCGCGAGCCTGGCCGGGGTGACGACCAGGGCGGCCTCGGCGGTGCGGTCGCTCTCCCGGATCCCCCCGCCGTGCGCCCGCAGTCGATGCCAGCCGAGGGGGAGGTCGGCGGGCAGTTCGAACGTCGCCTCGCCGATCTGACGGCCGCCGACCCAGCGCGGATCGACCCAGTGGTCGACCTGGCCGGCCGGGCGACGCGTCCCGTCCTCGAAGATGATCTCCAGTTCGACCGGCTGCCCGTGCGGGACGTGGACGGGCAGCCACTCGACCCGGCCCTCGCGCACGACCACGCTGGCCGGCAGGGTCCGGCGCCAGTGTCGCTCGTCGGCGTGTTGGATGGCCGCCCGTATGGCGTCGTCGTCATCGGCGTCGACGTCCACTCCCAAGGCGGCCAGGACGTGACAGATCGTGTCGGTGGACACCGGAACGTGCCGGCCCTGCCAGTCCCAGTAGTCGGTCGACACGCCGTATCGCCGGGCGAGCTCGAGGAGCGCCTCCGATGGGCGGTCGTGGTCCAACTCTGCTCCCAGGGTGTCGGGTGGGCGGATTTCCCCCGAAGTCTCCCATGAGCCGTGCCCGGCGTGCCGACACGGCACACCGACGGTCCGGCCCACCGCGTATCGTGCTGCCGTGATCTCGTGGCCCGCTCCATTCCTGCCCGCCGTCGAACCCGCCGACCCGGCGCTGGGCCGGCTGCGGCTGTTCGACACCGGGTCGGGCTCGATGCAGGAGATCGGCGCGGGCCGCGACGGCGGTCCGGTGCGGATGTACGTGTGTGGGATCACCCCGTACGACGCCACCCACCTCGGTCACGCGGCCACGTACGTGACCTTCGACCTGGTCGGCCGGGTCCTGCGTGACCAGGGCGATCAGGTCAGCTACTGCCAGAACGTCACGGACATCGACGACCCGCTTCTCGAACGGGCGGCCGCGATCGGGATGGATTGGCGCGATCTGGCGGCCGCGGAGACGGCGCTGTTCCGTGAGGACATGACGGCCCTGCAGGTGATCCCGCCCGATGCCTATGTCGGGGCGGTGGAGTCGATTCCCTCGGTCGTTGCCGTGGTCGCCGAACTCGTGGCGCGCGGCGCGGCATACCGAGTCCCCGTCACGGACGGCACCGCCGAGTACGAGGGTGCCGCGGACGTCTACCTGGATCTGAGCGTCGCCCCGCCCTTCGGTGAGGTATGCCATGCCGAGCGGGCGTGGATGCTCGACGTCTTCGCCGCGCGGGGCGGCGATCCGGATCGCGCCGAAAAGCGCGACCCGCTCGACCCGTTGCTGTGGCGCGCCGCCCGTCGGGGCGAACCCTCCTGGGACGGCGGGCCGCTCGGGCCGGGCCGGCCCGGCTGGCATGTCGAATGCACGTGCATCGTCCACGACGTCCTCGGCGACGGGATCGACCTGCAGGGCGGCGGTTCGGACCTGGTCTTCCCGCACCACGAGATGTGCGCGCTGACCTCGGCCGTCGTGACCGGCAGCCGGCCCTTCGCCCGGGCCTACGTTCACCAGGGGATGGTCGGCCTGGACGGGGCCAAGATGAGCAAGTCCAAGGGCAATCTGATGCTGGTGTCCCGGCTCCGGGCCGACGGGGTGGACCCGATGGCGATCCGGCTGATGCTGCTGCGTCGCCACTACCGCACCGATTGGGACTACTCCGCGCAGCTGCTCGACGACGCGGAGCGGGAGTTGGCGACGATCCGGGCCGCGCTGTCGGTCAATACCGCCGTCCCGGCCTGGCCGACCGTGACCGAGCTGCGTGAGCGCCTGCGGGACGACCTCGACGGGGCCGGTGCCCTGGACGCGGTGGCGCGCTGGTGCGCGCAGACCCTGGACGAGGGCGGGTTCGACCCGGCGGCGCCCGGAGTGATGGCCCGGACGCTGGATGCGCTGTTGGGTCTGCGGATCTGACGCACCGCGCCCGCGGCGGTCCTGACGGTCAGGCCTGGTCGTCCCGCCGTTTGAGGTACCGCTCGAATTCCAGCGCGATCGCCTCGCCGCTGGCCTCGGGAAGGTCGGTGGAGTCGTGTTCCTGCTCCAGGCTGGTGACGTAGTCGGCGACGTCCTCCTCTTCCTTGGCCAGGGCGTCGACGCCCTCCTCCCACGCCCGGGACTCCTCCTCGAGGTCGCCGCGAGGGATGCTCACCCCGAGCGCCGACTCGAGGTGGGTGACCAGCGAAAGCGCGGCCTTGGGTGAGGGCGGTCCGCCGGCGTAGTGCGGGACCGATACCCAGGTCGACAGCGTCGGTATGCCGGCGTCGGCGAGCCAGCGCGCGAGGATCCCGACGATGCCGGTCGGCCCCTCGTACGTGCTGGGCTCCGCGCCGAAGCGTTCGCCGAGGGCGGGGTCGTCGCTGGAGACGGACACGGGGAGTGGGCGGGTATGCGGCACGGGGGTGAGCATCGCGCCGAGGGTGAACGCGGTGGTCACCCCGAGCTGTTGGGCGACGCCGGTGATTTCGGTGGCGAACTGCTTCCACCGCGTCGAGGGTTCGATGCCGTGCACGAGGACGACGTCGCGGGGCAGACCGGTCCGGGTTGCCAGCATGAACCGCGTTGTGGGCCAGGTGATGACCCGGGTGCCGTCACGCAGCGAGACCTGCGGCCGGTTCACCTGATAGTCGAAGTAGTCCTCGGGGTCGAGCTCCGCGATCTGCTGAGCGTGCCAGGCCCTCGCCAGATGGCCGAGCGCCCGGGTCGCCGCCTCTCCGGCGTCGTTCCAGCCCTCGAACGCCGCCAGCAGCAGGGGATCGCGCAGCGCCGGGCTCGGGTGAACGTGCAGCACACTCGCTCCTTTCCAGGGCCGTTGCCGGTCAAGAGCCTCTGCCGGTGAGCACACCCTACGACGGCCGCCCGCGGATTCGGACCGCCCGTCGATTGATCCAGCCTACGCAGTAAAATCACAGCGAATCCGTCGTGGCCCCGTCGTGGGTTCGCGACTGGACGCACACGGACTGTCCCGGCATACGGCGCCGGCACAGCACACCAGGAAGGCCCCTCGTGAGTTCTCGCTCGGATCTGTTCCGCGCCGCCCTCGCCGATCGCGTGCTCGTCGCCGACGGCGCGATGGGCACCATGTTGCAGGCCCAGGACCCGTCGCTGGCGGACTTCCAGGGGTACGAGGGCTGCAACGAGATCCTCAACGTGACCCGGCCGGACATCGTGCGCGCGGTGCACGACGCGTACTTCGCGGCCGGCTCCGACCTGGTCGAGACCAACACCTTCGGGGCGAACCTCGCGAACCTCGGTGAGTACGACATCGCCGACCGGATCTTCGAACTCGCGCAGGCCGGCGCCCGGATCGCCGCCGACGCGGCCGCGGCCTGGTCCACCGACGACAAGCCGCGCTGGGTGATCGGGTCCATCGGCCCCGGCACCAAGTTGCCCTCGCTCGGACATGCCCCGTATGCCGTGCTGCGCGACGCCTACCAGCGTCAGGTCGAGGGGCTGATCGCCGGCGGGGTCGACGTCCTGCTCGTCGAGACCTGCCAGGACCTGCTGCAGGCCAAGGCCGCGGTCAACGGCGCCCGACGGGCCCTGTCCGCCGTCGGTGAGGACCTGCCGATCTTCTGCCAGGTCACGGTGGAGACAACCGGCACGATGCTGCTGGGCACCGAGATCGGGGCCGCGCTGGTGGCCCTCGAACCCCTCGGTCTGACGGGCATCGGCCTGAACTGCGCCACCGGCCCCGCGGAGATGAGCGAACACCTGCGCGTGCTGGCTCAGAACGCCCGGATCGCGTTGTCCTGTATGCCGAATGCCGGTCTGCCGGTGCTCGGGAAGAAGGGCGCGACGTACCCGCTCAGCCCTGAGGAACTGGCCGCCGCGCATACCCGGTTCGTCGCCGACTACGGCCTGCAACTGGTCGGCGGCTGCTGCGGCACCACACCGGAACACATCGCGGCGGTCGCCGCCGCGGTCGGGGGAACGCCGGTGCGGCCCCGCTCACCGCACCCGGAGGCCGGCGTCGCCTCGCTCTACACCGCCGTCCCGTTCCGCCAGGACGCGTCCTTCCTATCCATCGGCGAACGCACCAACGCCAATGGTTCCAAGGCGTTCCGGGAGGCGATGCTCGCGCAGGACTGGAATCGGTGCGTCGAGATCGCCCGGGACCAGACCCGCGACGGGGCGCACCTGCTCGACGTCTGTGTGGACTATGTCGGCCGCGACGGGGTGGCGGACATGAAAGAGGTCGCGTCGCGCTTCGCGACCGCATCGACGCTGCCGCTGGTCCTCGACTCCACCGAGCCGGCGGTCATCGAGGCCGGGCTGCAGATGCTCGGCGGGCGCTGCGTCATCAACTCGGTCAACTTCGAGGACGGCGACGGGCCGACATCGCGCTACCGACGGATGATGGCCCTCGTCGGCGAACACGGTCCCGCGGTGGTGGCCCTGACCATCGACGAACAGGGCCAGGCCCGCACCGCCGACCACAAGGTGGCGATCGCGACCCGGCTGATCGAGGCCCTCACCGGCGAATACGGCATGGATCCGGCCGATATCGTCGTCGACTGCCTCACCTTCCCGATCGCCACCGGGCAGGAGGAGACCCGGCGCGATGCGCTGGAGACCATCGAGGCGATCCGCCGGCTGAAACAGGCATACCCGCAGGTGCAGACCACGCTGGGGGTCTCGAACGTCTCCTTCGGGCTGTCGCCGGTGGCCCGGATCGTGCTCAACTCGGTGTTCCTGCATGAGGCGGTCGAGGCGGGGCTGGACTCGGCGATCGTGCACGCCGCCAAGATCGTGCCGATGGCCCGGATTCCCGAGGACCAGCGGCAGGTGGCCCTCGACATGGTCTGGGACCGGCGCCGGCCCGCGGTCGGCGACGAACCGGCATACGACCCGCTCGAACGCTTCCTCGAACTCTTCGCCGGCGTGGACAGCAAGTCGCTGCGCGCCACCCGCGCCGACGCGCTCGCGGCGCTGCCGCTGACCGAGCGGCTCGCCCAGCGGATCATCGACGGCGAACGTAACGGGCTGGAGCAGGATCTCGACACCGCGCTCGCCGAAGGGCACGCGCCGCTGGACGTCATCAACGACTTCCTGCTCGCCGGGATGAAAGTGGTCGGCGAGCGGTTCGGCAGAGGCGAGATGCAACTGCCGTTCGTCCTGCAGTCCGCCGAGGTGATGAAGCAGGCCGTCGCCCATCTCGAACCCACGATCGCCGCGCAGTCCGGTGGGGTGGCGCGCCAGGCCAAGGCCAAGATCGTCCTGGCCACCGTCAAGGGCGACGTCCACGACATCGGCAAGAATCTCGTCGACATCATCTTGAGCAACAACGGGTACGACGTCGTCAACATCGGCATCAAGCAACCCGTCGGCGAGATCATCCGGGCCGCCGAAGACGCCGAGGCCGACGCCATCGGGATGTCGGGGCTGCTGGTCAAGTCGACCGTCGTGATGCGGGAGAACCTCGAAGAACTCAACACCCGCGGGCTGGCCCACTGGCCGGTGCTGCTCGGCGGCGCGGCCCTGACCCGGGCCTATGTCGAGAACGACCTCGCCGAGATCTACGAGGGCCAGGTTCGTTATGCGCGAGACGCTTTCGAGGGGCTCCGGCTGATGGATGCGGTGGCTGCGGCCAAGGCCGACCCGTCTCTGGCGCTGGCCGACGCGCTGCCGGCGCTGCGACCGCGGCGGGTGCGCGCCGGTGCGACCGTGCCGGACGAACCGGTTGAGATCGACACCCGTCGCTCGGACGTCGCGGAGGTGGAGGAGCTGCCGACGCCGCCGTTCTGGGGGTCGCGGGTGGTCAAGGGGATCGCGCTCGCGGATTACGTGGCATACCTGGACGAACGGGCGACCTTCCTCGGGCGGTGGGGCCTGAAGGCGGGCAGCGGAGATGACGCCGCCTCGTACGACGAACTCGTCGAGACCGAGGGCCGGCCCCGGCTGCGCGCCTGGCTCGACCGGATCCACACCCAGGGCCTGGCGCGGGCCGGCGTCGTGTACGGCTACTTCCCGTGCTACGCCGACTACTCGCGCGACAACGACCTGGTCATCTTGTGGCACGAGGGCAACGAGGAGGGTATGCCGGTCGGCACCGAACGCGCCCGCGTCACCTTCCCGCGGCAGCGGCGGGATCGACGGCTCAGCGTGCCCGACTTCTTCGTGACGAGGGAACGGTACGAGGCGACCGGGAAGCCCGACGTCGTCGCCTTCCAACTCGTGACGATGGGCGAGGCGCTGTCCGAGGCGACCGCCGAGTTGTTCGCGGCCAACGCCTACCGCGATTACCTCGAACTGCACGGGTTGTCCGTTCAGCTCGCCGAGGCGCTTGCGGAGTTCTGGCATGCCAGGGTTCGTGCCGAGTTGGGCTTCGGCGGCGAGGACGACTCGGCGCTGGACGGGGTGCTCGACCAGGGCTATCGAGGGTCGCGGTACTCCTTCGGTTACCCCGCCTGCCCCGACCTGGCCGATCGCGCCGTCAGCGTCGCGTTGCTGGATCCGTCGCGGATCGGCGTGGAACTGTCCGAGGAGCTGCAGTTGCACCCCGAGCAGTCCACCGACGCGTTCGTCGTCCACCACCCCGAGGCGAAGTACTTCAACGCTCGCTAGAGCGTCGAAGAAGACCCCCGCCATGACGAAGAACACCGTGCCGCAACCGGATCGCCTGCGCCGGCGGTCGTCGCGAACGCGGCTTCCGGCGGGTGTGCTCTGGGACATGGACGGCACCCTGGTGGACTCCGAACCCTATTGGATCGCCGCGGAACACGAACTCGTCGGGTCGTTCGGACGGGAGTGGTCGGACGAACTCGCCCACGAGTTGGTCGGCAACTCGCTGCTGGTGTCGGGGCAGATCATCGCGGCGCGTTCCGGCATACCGCTGACCGCCGAGGAGATCGCGGGGCGATTGCTCGACCGGGTGACCGAGCGGATGAGGGACCACATCCCGTGGCGGCCGGGCGCCTTGGAGTTGTTGACCGAACTCGGTGAGCTCGGGGTTCCCTCGGCGCTGGTCACGGCGTCGTGGCGGCAGTTGGTGAACGCCTTCCTCGCCGGGGCACCCGAGGGCGCCTTCTCCGCCGTCGTGACCGGCGACTCGGTCGAGCACGGGAAGCCGGACCCGGAGTCGTACCGCACGGCGGCTGCCCTACTCGGGGTGGACCCGTCGGCGTGCGTGGCGTTGGAGGATTCGGCGCCGGGCGTTCGGTCGGCGGTCGGGGCCGGCGTGCCGACCATCGGGGTTCGTCACCTCGTCGAGTTGCCGGACCTGCCGGGATTGGTCGTCGTCGACACGCTGGCCGACATTCACGCTCACGACCTCCTGCCGATCGTTCGTCCGGATCTCGGCGACCTCCTCGTCCGGCTGGCCGGCAGGGACGAGGTGGCCGAGTTGTCGTCCCGGGTGTGGGAGGCGTACCGACAGGTGTTCGCCGAGAACCGACCGTATGCGCAGTGGCTCGAAACCGAGTACCTGCGGCACTGCGACCGCGACGGACATCGCCTCGCCGTGGCCGAACACGGCGGTCGGGGCGGTTCGGTGGTCGGTTTCGCGTGGGGCTACGTCGGGGACCGTGGGCAGTACTGGTCCGACCTGGTCGCCAGGGGTATGCCGGACGTCGCGCGGGAGTGGATCGGTGGACATTTCGAGGTCGTGGAATTCGGCGTCGTCCCTCAGGTGAGGGGCCTCGGGCTGGGCGCTCGACTGTTCGACACCCTGCTCGACGGCATCCGTGGTCGCGCCCTCCTGGAGACCGCCGCGGACGATTCGTCGGCGGCGATGCGACTGTACACATCCCGAGGCTGGCAGCCCCTCGGCGAGCGCGAACCGGGTCGTCAGGTGCTGGGCATCGAACTCCGCTGACCCGATCGGGTGCATGGCGCCGTCAGTCCTGAGCCACCTCCGCTTCTCCGGAGGACATCGGGTCAACGGCCAGGCTCGCCGCGTCGTCCGGCAGCGGTGGCGGGGTCCCACCGAACGCCGGGCACAGCGCCTTGTAGTCGCACCAGTCGCAAAGCCTCGACGGACTCGGCCGCCAGTCCCCGGTGGTCGCCGCCCGCTCGATGGCCCGCCACAGCGCCGCCAACTTGCGTTCGGTGGAGATCAGCTCGGCCTCGTCGGGGACATAGCGAACCAGTTCCCGGTTGCCGAGATAGACCAGTTGGAGCATCCGCGGCACGCTCCCGTGCAGCCGCCACAGCACCAACGCGTAGAACTTCATCTGGAACAGCGCCTTGCGCTCGAACAACTCGCTCGGGGAGCGGCCCGTCTTGTAGTCGACCACCCGCATGGAACCGTCCGCGGCGACGTCCAGGCGATCGACATACCCACGCAGCACGAGCCCGTCCACTTCGGTCTCGACGTACAACTCCCGCTCCGCGGGCTCCAACCGGGTCGGATCCTCCAGGGTGAACCACTGCTCCACGAGCGAACCAGCCGCGGTGAACCATTCCTCGTCGGCGACCTCGCCCTCGATCAGCGTCGCCAGTTCCGGCTCGTCCTGAACGAGCTTGTCCCAGTGCGGACGGAGCAGGGCGAGTGCGGCCTGCGGGGTGCGCTGCGAGGCCGGGAGGTCGAACAGGGCGTCCAGCACCGCGTGCACCAGCGTCCCCCGAGCCGCCGCCGGGCTGGGCGGGGTGGCGATCTTGTCGATCACCCGGAATCGGTAGAGCAGCGGACAGGTCATGAAGTCCGAAGCCCTACTCGGTGACAGCGCGGGAACCATGGACCAAACCCTATGACCGAGGTCCGACAGCGCAGACGGCAGCGCAGACCGACATCAGAGATCGACTGCGCACACCGACAGCGCAGACCGGCGCCTGGCATACGGGTGTCTCACATAGGGTGATGCGTATGTCCGAGCAACCCACACGCTCCCACGGGTGGCGGATCGCCACGGTGGGTGGGGTGCCCGTCTACCTCGGCCGGTCCTGGCCGATCATCGTGATCTTCGTCGTCGTGACCTTCGCCCCGGTGATCGACGTCGGTCGCTCCGACGTCTACCGCTATTCGGTGGCCCTGGCATACGCGATCTTGTTGTTGTTCAGCGTGCTCGCGCACGAGGCGGCGCACGCGGTGGTGGCGCGTCGGTTCGGGATGCGCGTCGATCGGGTCGTCGCCGACCTGTGGGGCGGCCATACCGTCTATCAGTCGGACAATTCCCGCCCGGGGTCCTCGGCGGCCATCGCGGTGGCCGGACCGATCGCCAACGGGGTCGTCGCGGGCCTGGCCTGGGTGGGCTTCTCGGCGGCCGACGGGCTGACGGCTCGCCTGCTGCTGTTCGCGCTCTTCGCGACGAACGCCTTCGTCGCGGTGTTCAACCTGCTTCCGGGACTCCCACTGGACGGCGGTTATCTGGTCGAGGCCGTGGTCTGGAAGGTCACCCGCGATCGCAATACCGCGCTCGTGGTCGCCGGCTGGCTCGGCCGAATCGTCACGATCGTCGTGGCTGCGTGGTTCATCGTGCGGCCGATGGTGTCCGGCCAGCGCCCCGAACTCATGTCGATCGTCTGGATCGCCTTCGTCGGCGCCTTCCTCTGGAACGGGGCCACCCAGGCGATCCGGACCGGTCGCATCCGCGGTCGGCTCGCCGTGGTCCCCGTCGCGACGGTTGTCGCGCCGACCGTCACGACGTCGTATGCCGGTAGCGTCGCGTCTGCGCTGGCCGCCGCGGCCCGGTTGAGCGGACCCGGTTATGTCGTGGCCCTCGACCCCGCAGGCCGGCCGTTGGGGTTGGTCGACCAGGCGGCGGTGTCCGCGGTCCCGGCCGACCAGCGAATGGACACCCCCGTCGCGGCGGTCGTCTCCGTCCAGCCCGCGACCTGGGTGGTGACCGCGCGACCCGACCAGGGGGTGACCGAACTGGTCGAGGTGATGCAGTCGACCCGGTTGAGCCTGTTGGTGCTCGTCGACGACGGCGGGACCGTGCTCGGCGTCGTCACCGCCGACGCCGTCGGACAGGCCTTGGGCGCACGGGCCTGAGGCCGGGCAAGCTCAAGGCGAGTGGCCCGGCCGGTAGGCTCGACCGCTATGGACCACGGCAGTGCGCGAGCCGCGCGATGACGACGAACGCGAGCACCGGCATACCGGCCGCCCTAGCCGCGCGACGTGGACCGTTCCGACTCGGAGACCGGGTTCAGCTGACCGATCCGAAGGGTCGGCTGCACACCATCTCGTTGGCTGCCGGTGGCGAATTCCACACGCACCAGGGGATTCTCGCGCACGATCTGCTCGTCGGTATGCCGGACGGCTCGGTCGTCGTCAACAGTGCGGGAGTGGAGTACCTCGCGCTGCGGCCGCTGCTGTCCGACTACGTCATGTCGATGCCGCGCGGGGCCGCGGTCGTCTATCCCAAGGACGCCGGCCAGATCATCCAGATGGGCGACATCTTCCCCGGTGCCGTCGTCGTCGAGGCCGGTGTCGGGTCGGGTGCCCTGTCGATGTCGCTGCTGCGGGCGGTGGGGGAGCACGGCCGGTTGCTGTCGTTCGAGCGACGGGCGGATTTCGCCGATATCGCGCGGGCCAATGCGGAGGCCTTCTTCGGGGGGACGCATCCGGCGTGGACGGTGCGGGTCGGTGACCTCGTGGAGACGCTGCCGGACGTCGTCGAACCCGGCAGCGTCGACCGGGTGGTGCTGGACATGCTGGCGCCGTGGGAATGCGTCGATGTCGTCGCCGATGCCCTGGTGCCGGGCGGTCTGGTGATCTGTTACGTCGCGACGACGACGCAGTTGTCCCGGGTGGCCGAGACCTTGCGGGCGCACGGATCGTTCACCGAGCCGTCGGCGTGGGAGTCGCTCGTGCGCGGGTGGCATCTGGAGGGTTTGGCGGTTAGGCCCGAACACCGGATGCACGGGCATACGGGCTTCTTGATCTCGGCGCGGCGCCTTGCCCCCGGGGTGACGCCGCCGATCCGCAAGCGCCGGCCGGCCAAGGGCGCGTACGGCGAGGCGGTGGAGGAGCAGAGTGCGCCGACGTTCGGGGAACGGATCATTTCGGACAAGCGGTTGCGCCGGACGCGGCGGATCGCCGAAGAGGGCCGGGACGCCGCCCTCGGAATCCAGCCCGACGATTGAGGCGCCCGCTCGCTCCTCCGCCCACAGGCCCACCCGGACCAGCCATCGCCCCGACCACCCACGTACCGGACCAGCCCCCGACCCGATC
>JBDIAR010000049.1:0-19224 GCA_039812545.1 Dermatophilaceae bacterium
AGAACTCGTCGCCGTTCCCGTACTCATCTCGGAGCCGTCGGCTCACGTGGAGTCGGTAACCCTCATCGATGCCGAGGTACCCGCGGTCGAAAAGGATATGTACGTCGGACCGCAACAAGAGCCCGTTGTCGACGCGGTGGCGGCCATCTCGGGCGATAGGTCTGATGTGGGCTGCCTGGAGGACCGGCTCGACCTTGTTGCCGGTAATGGCGCAGCGCCTTCGATAGGACGTGAGCACGAGAGACTTGAAGGCGTCCTGGCCCACTCGCGGAATCGTCAGTTTCGGAAGCCCCTGTGTCGGGCCGGGGACATGCAGAACGTCGCCGTCAGCTCCATGAAGCCGGATCGTGGATTGGTCGAGGAGATCGTTGAGGTGAGCCTCAACGGCACTGCCCGCTGTGAGATCGTAACCCTTGAATGTAACGACGTTCTTGGCGAAGTCTTGCGGGGCAGGAAGGGTATGCGTTTCAGGAGTGAAGAAGATGTCGCGTAATAACACACACCCGATCTCCGTGCGCGTGTCGGCCACCTCGCGTCGATACTTGGCGATCCGCCGAGCAAGCTCCTCCATCGAGGCGACCCCATTGCTCAAGCCATGGATCTCCCACGCCTCGGCAATGGTGAGTACCGCGTAGCCGCTGAAAAACCCCCCTCCGACAAGTCGATTGTGCGGCCAATGCGTCTTGAACAGGAATGGCTCACCCGGAGAAAGGGCTCGGAAGCCCCGGGGCGAGGGCATCCAGAAGTTCGCCTCCGTCAACTCAGGACGGTCTCGGAGGAACGTGGCCCAGGCGTCGTCGGTCACGCCAATCACAGCGCGCACACCTGAATGTTAGACGAATCGATCAGGTTGGAGGCGTCGTTTGGTCCGCATAATGAAGGCGCGCCGGGTTTCTGTCCGACAGGTGACTCAGTGTCCTCGCGGAAGCAGCCGCAGCACCGGGATGACGCGCGGCGCGGCCTTGGTCGCATAGTCGGCGAACGCCGGCGAGGCGCCCGTGAACCGCTCCCAGGCCGCATCTCGCTGCGCCCCGGTGAGTTCGGTGGCGTGGACCGCAAGGGTGCGTATGCCGTCGGCCGCGTTGGGATCCGGCACCTCGACGTCGACATCGGGGTGGGCCAACAGGTTGTGATACCACGCCGGGTTGTCCGGGGCGCCCGCCTTGGAGGCGGCGATCAGCCAACCGCCGTCGTCGGGAATGGCGGCCACCGGGAAGACGTGCGTCCGGCCGGTCTTTGCCCCGATGCTGTGGACCAGCACCAGCCGATCCCCGAAACCCATTGTCGTGACGTGGCCCCGGTTCGCCCGGAACTCCTCGATGATGCCGTCGTTCCAGTTCAATGTGGTCCGCTCCTTGATTCCAATCAAGCCGCGCCGTTCCGCGGGGCCCGCCATGCTGCCAGGCTGACCATTGTGGTCCCATCCGGTTCCGGTCGCCCAGAATCGCCCATCACCCGCGTCGTCGTGCTGCTCGAGGGGGTCAGCGACGTGGCGGCGATTCGCGCGGTCGCGCGGTTGTGCGCCGTCGATCTGCGGACCGTCACCCTGGCGAACCTGCACGGGGTCACCAACGTCTATCGCGTCCTCGTCCAACTCCACCGGGATGCCCCGGACACCGAGATCCTCGGGCTGTGCGACATCGGCGAGGTGCGGTTCGTGCAGCGAGCGCTCGCCGCCATCGGCCGACCGGTGCGCGATGTGACCGACCTGCCGGCATACGGGTTCTTCGTATGCCGGGCCGACCTGGAGGAGGAACTCATCCGCGCGCTCGGGACGAGCAGAACCGTCGACGTGGTGGAGCGGATCGGATTGGGCCCCAAGCTCGCCGGGCTCCGCAGGCAGCCGGCGTGGTTGGATCGTCCACTTGACGAGCAACTGCACAGATTCTGCGGGGTCGCCTCCGGACGCAAGGAGCTGCTGGCCGGCGAACTCGCCGCCGCCCTCACACCGGACCAGATCCCCGAACCCCTGCGCATGCTGCTCGAGCGCATCGAACGAACCTGAGCGACCGGCGACCACCGGCATACGGAAGGATCTGCCCAATGGAGGACGAGTTGCGCGCTGCTCGGCCCGCGGATGTCGACCGGATCTGCGCCGCGCTGCCGGAGACCGAGTTCGGCACGTCCTGGGGCGACGTGCCGACCTGGAAGGTGCCGGCCGGACCGAAGGGCCGCGGTTTCGTCCTCTATCGCAAACCGCACAAGACCGCCATCGACCCGGCCACCGGCGAGCTCTACGACGACCTCGTGGTCATCCACACCGCCGACGGCGGGGCGAAAGAGGCTCTCGTGCAAGGCGACGGCCCGTTCTTCACGATCGACCACTTTCGCCGGACCAACGCGGTCCTGGTCCAACGCTCACGGCTCGGGGAACTCACTCTCGCCGAACTGCGCGAGGTGATCACCGAGGCCTGGCTCGCGGTGGCTCCCGCCAAGCTCGTCCGGGAGTTCCTCGCTCACCAGGCCGGCCAGAGCGCACCCTGAACCGAGACGGGATCCGGAGACGCCGAAGCGCGGGCTGCCACGCAGCCCGCGCTTCGACACTGATCGTCAGCCGCGGCCGACGAACACCTGATTGACGTTGTAACCGGGACCCCACGGCTTGGCGGCGCTCGCGCCGGCACCGAGCACCCAGTAGTCGGTGACCTTGCCCGACACGCCCACGGTCCCGAGCTTGGCGGTGGTGGTCAGCTTGGTGAAACCGTACTTCGCGGCCTACTGGTTGATCGCCGCGATGAGCTGCGCCTTCGTGTAGCCGACGGGCATCGTCACGGAGAACACCTTATTGCGGAAGGTCGTGTACTGCTTGGCCGTCGCCGACTGCCACATCCAGCCGTCCTCGCGGTACTTCAGCACGGAGTCGTCGTCGAACGAGGCGATCTTGTTGCCGAACCAGGCCGAGTTCTTCCGGCCCACGGCCGCGCCCCACCCGTACGCGTCCACCTGAACGGTCACGGTGACCGTCGCCGGGCCGGGCATCGGGGCCTGCTCGGGCTTCGGCGGCGCGGGCGGCGTCGGGGGCTTCGGCGTGGGCGGAGGTGTCGGGGTCGGCGGGGGAGTCGGGTTCGGGCAGGTGCTGGTATGCCGAGCCGCCGCCACCGTAGACGTAGGCCTGCTGGGTGTCGTCGCCGACATTGGACTGCGAGAAGGTCCCCGTGTCGCCATAGGCATACAGGCCGTTGGACTCCAGGTGGCCACGGTTGATGGGCGTGGCGGCGACCGACAGGTAGTACCAGTAGCCGCTGGTGGTCTTCGGCCAGGACACCGTCAGACTCGACGCCGAACACGTGAGCTGTGGCTGGTATTCGGTGCCGGCCCCGATGCCGCGCTTCGCGTTGTAGACGTCGGACGCCAGGTTGTCACCGGTGGAGCCTCGGCCCTTGTTCGGGTTCACCGTGACGTTGACGGAGGTGCAATCGAACTCCTGCTGGTCCAAGGCGGTGTCCTTGATGGACAGCGCACCGCCGTTGGCGATCTGCCAGAGCCCCGAGTAGATCAGGCCGGAGTCGTTGTCGTAGACGGTCCACTTCTGGTGCTTGCCGACGGGCAGGGCGGCCTGGCAGGCCCACAGGAAGGCGTTTCAGCCGCGCTCGTCGACGTCCTTGCCGAACGTGATGGTGGCGGTGGTGCCGGTGGAGACCAGCTTGCCGATCACGGTGACCTTGTCCTGGCCGACGATGTCGTAGGTGCCCTTGTTGAACGTGAGCGGCGAGCCGGCCGGGATCGTGATCGTCACGACATCGCCGGCCTTCTGGGCCCCGCCACAGAAGTCGAGTTGGACCTTGGTCCACGAGCGCACGGAATCGGCGGTGCCGTCGGTGACGTTCGACACCCGTGGCCCCGTGCAGGTGGTCGCGGCCTGAGCCTGTGATCCGAGGCCTGCAGTCGCCGGGACGGCGATCGAGGCGGCCATGACGCCGGTGGTGAGTGCTCGGCGGATTCGCATGGGGGCGAAGCTCTTTCGGTGTGGCACGACCTGGGCGTTCCTCATCAGGACCCCCGGTCGCGGGGCTGCGGCGGGGCCTGATGTCGCCCCGTCACACATGAGACGCGAAGAATGAACTCCCATGACGCTCGGATTGAGTTCTTCTTGAGATTGCCCGTCGTATGCCAGAAGATGGGCCCCATGCAGACGCTGGCGGACGTCGTCCTGCCGATGACCCGCACGCGAGCCGACCTGCATCGCCTGGGCCCGGCCAATGCATACGGCGTGGTTCTGCGCGAGGCGGTGACCCTCCTGGAGCAGGCCGCCGGCCGGCAGTCGTCAACCGACGTGTACTCCGTCACCCAGCGGGCCATCGCCAGCGCCGTAAAGGTGATCCGGCGCGCCGATGACTCGAGCGGGATCATCGGCGATGCGATCAAGGACCTGTTGGCGCTGCACGCGAACCTGGCCGAAGCCGCGGCGCCTCCGCCGGCCAAACTGGTCGACTGGATGATCACGTTCCAGTTCCACGGCGACGTCGACTACTTCACGATCGACCCGGCCGCCTACGGTCCGGCCCTCGGCGAGCAGGGCATGGTGCGGTACCGGGCGGAACTGGCCCAGATCGCCGACCGACTGGCGCCACCCCCCACCGAGGACGAGGAACGCGCCGCGTGGCAGAACCAGCTCACCGACCGATCCGGGTGGGAGCGCCGGGCCGAAGACAGGCATGCCCGCTTCGTCCTGGACTGGAACGCACAGCGGCTCGCGGTCTGGGATCGTGACGTCGAGGCGATCATCGCCACGCACATCGGGGACGGCCGGGTCGCTGCCCGGCTCCATGACGCGGCCAAGGCGCTCGCGGAGATCGGAGAGTTCGACGCGTCGATCGATTGGGCGAAGCGGGCCGTCGATGTCGATCGCGGACATCAGTCTGCGGCGGCAGCGAGATACTGGTGCTCTCTGGTCGCGGAGCATCGATCGCGCGAAGAGGCGCTGGCCGCAAGGCGATTCGTGTTCGACCGATGGCCCACCGCCGCCAACGCCACGGCCCTGTATCACGCGTCGGGGGAGCGTTGGTCGGATTACCGTGACGAGGTGACCGCGGCCCTCGAACAGCGCCCGACCGAGGCCGTGTCGTTCGCGTTGCGCGGCCTGGACGACGTCCATCGGGCCTGGGAACTCGCCCACGCGCTCGGGATGACGGACCTCGGTCTGTGGGACGACCTGGCGACCCGGTACGAGACCATCGACCCGATCGCCGTGTTGCCGGTCCACACCACGCGGGTGTTGGCCGACCTGGACCACGCCGACGTCCGGCGCTATCGGGCCGCCGCCCGCCGTCTCGCGCGGATGCAGATCCTGGTTCGCGGCACCGTGCATGAGGCGGAGGTGCGCGAGTTGGTCGCCGCCCTGCGCGACGAACACCGTCGCCGACCCCGGCTGCAACAGGAGTTCACCCGCGCCGGCCTGCCGTAGCCCGCTGGTCGCGGGACGCCGACGGCCTTACTCCACCAATCCCGCCGACCGGGCGGCGGCGACGGCGGCCGTCCTGCTGTCCACGCCGAGTTTGCCGAAGGCGTGATTGAGGTGCGTCTTGACGGTGGCCTCGCTGACGAAGAGCGTCTTGGCGATCTCGCGGTTGGACAGCCCGTCGGCAACCAGTCGCAGCACGTCGAGTTCGCGGTCGCTCAGGCCCGCTCGCCGGGTGCGGATCGTCGCGATCATTCGTGCGGTCATGGTGGGGCTGAGGACCGTCTCGCCGGCCGCCGCGGCGACGATCGCGGCGACGAGTTCGTCGGTGGCCGCGTCCTTCAGCAGATAGCCCGCGGCGCCGGCCTCCACGGCGCGCACGATGTCGGCGTCGTGGTCGTACGTCGTCAGGATCACGACAGCCGGCGGGGTCACCGGGCTCGCCGCCAGGGCGCGGGTGACGGCGACGCCGTCCATCCCGGGGCCGAGCCGCAAGTCGCAGAGCACGACGTCCGGTCGGTGGTCCGCGGCCGCGCGCAGCGCCGACTCGCCGTCCCCCGCCTCGGCGACCACGACGAGTTCGGCGCGTCCGTCGAGCAAAGTGCGCAGCCCGGCGCGCACGACCGGATGGTCGTCGACGATGAGGATGCGGATGGGGGTCATGGTGTCGCCCCGGCAAGGGGCACGTATGCCGTCAGGGCCGTTCCCTCACCTGGTGCCGTCTCGATCTCAAGACCGCCGCCGAGTTCGCGAAGCCGCGCTCGGGTGGACCGCAGCCCGTAACCGCCCTTCTCCGGCATACTCGTCGTCGCCCTGGCGCTCACCCGCTGGGAGTCGAAGCCGATCCCGTCGTCCACGATGTCCAGCCGTACCGAGTCGCCGGCCTCGCAGAGGGATACGACGACGCGCGAGGCCTGAGCATGGCGGCGGATATTGGCCAGAGCGCCTTGCGCGGTCCGGACGAGGGCGACCTCGACCGCGGTCGGGAGCCCGTCCACGTCCCCGTCGACCCGCAACTCGGTCGCCAGGCCGGTCTGCTCGCCGAACGCGTCGAGAAGCCGTCGCAGGCTGGCCGGCAGGCCCGTGCTCTCCAGGTCCCGTGGCGCCAGCGCGCCGACGACCCGTCGAGCCTCGGCGAGGTTGTCGGAGGCGGTGGCGTCGATCTGACGCAACAGCCCTCGCAAGGCGTCGTCTCCGGTGGTGACATCGCCGGAGCGCGCCAACAACACGATGGACGAGAAGCCCTGGGCGAGCGTGTCGTGGATGTCCCGGGACAGTCGGGTCCGTTCGCTGAGGATGCCGGCTTCGCGTTGCGTGGTCGCGAGTTCCTCGTGGAGCGACTCGGCTTCGGCCTGGGCCGCGACGAGGAAGGTCACCAGGCGTTCGCGCTCGCGACCGTGGCGAACGAGCTCGAGTTGGCCCCGGGACACGATGATCGCGAAGAGCGCGCCGATCACCGGGCCGATCACCTGTGCGGGGGTCAGTGTGCCCGCCACCCGCAGCGGTGCCGCGACGACGACGGCGAGGACGGCACCGGCATACGGCAGCGCCCAACGCCAGGGCAGGAAGTGGCCGGCGAGGAGCCACAAACTGAACGCGACCCACACGAACTCAGCCGACATGGCGACCAGCGCCAGCCACAAGACGGTCAATCCAATGAGCCACCCGACGAATTCGCGGCCTACGACGGTGCCGTCGGGATCACTGGCCGCGCTGGGCGCAGGCCGGTGACGCGAACGCAGCGCCACACTGGCATACCAGCCGAGGAAGACGAGGGTCACGGCGAGCAGGACCGGCCAGGGCGCGTCGAGCGTGACCGCGCGAACGTACGCGATGCCGGTGAGAGCGGCGAGGAGTACGTGCTGGAAGGCGGTCAAGGACCGCAGCGCCGACTCCACGTCTCGAACATACTTCACCGCGGGCGACCACCGGGTCGGGTCGGCCGGCCCGGCCACCACAGGCGGTCGCCGACGATCCCGGCAAGAGCCGGGACGATCAGGGTTCGCACCACGACCGTGTCGAGCAGGACGCCGAGGCCGACGATGAGGCCCAGTTGACCGAGGGTCACCAGGGGCAGCACGCCGAGCGCGGCGAAGACGGCGGCCAGGACGACGCCGGCGCTGGTGATGACGGTGCCGGTGGACGCCACCGCTCGGATCATCCCGGGCACGGTGCCGTGACCGTCCGCCTCGGTACGAGCCCGGTGGACCAGGAAGATCGTGTAGTCGATCCCGAGGGCGACGAGGAACAGGAAGGCGAACAGCGGAACCTGCAGGTCCAGGGCCGGCCAGTCGAACAGGTGCCGCCCGACCCACGACCCGGCGCCGATCGCCGCCACCGCGCTCAACGCGTTGACCGGCAGGAGGAGCAGCGGCGCGAGCACCGAACGCAGCAGGACGAGCAGGACCACTCCACTGACGACCAGGACGACCGGGACGATCAGCCTCAGGTCGGCCTCGTTGCCCGCGCGAGCGTCCACCTCGACGGCCTCGGCTCCGCCCACCAGCGCATCCGCGCCGGGGACCTGCCGCACCGCGGCGCGGATCTGTTCGACGGCGGCCCGCGCTTCGGCCGTGCCCGGGGCGGCTGCACTGACCAGGGTGACCACCGTCGTCGCCGGCTCGGAACCGGCCGCGGCCCCCGTCGGCCGCGCGGCCGGGCCGCCCCCCATGACTCGTACGCCCGGTACGGCCGTCGCGGCGTCGGCCACGGCCGCGGCGTGCGACGCGTCGGTCACCACGAGGATCGGTTGGGCCGTGCCGGCGGGGAAGTGAGCCGCAAGGGTCTGTAGACCGGCGGCCGATTCCGTTGTGGTGCGGAAGCGTTCGGTTTGGCTGAGGCCGATCCGGGTGCCGAGGAGGCCGGATGTGAGCGTGGCGAGGAGCAGCAGCCCGGCGATCGCGACGGCGGCTGGCCGTCGCATGACGCCGGCTGCCACCCGAGCGAACAGCCCGGTCTGCGCGGCGGGCGCGTTGTCCGGGGTGGGTACGAACGGCCAGAAGATGCGGCGCCCGGCGACGGCCAGCGCGGCCGGCAACAAGGTGATGACGAGGACCAACGCCACGAGCAGGCCGAGTCCCGAGGCGATTCCCAAGCCGCGGGTTCCCGGGATCGAGGCGAACGCCAGGCTGCTCAGGGCGAGGACGACGGTGAGGTTGGAGGCGACGATCGCCGGCACGGTATGCCGCCAGGCCGCGGCGAGTGCCGCGCGGTGGTCGTCGCTGCCGTGGAGTTCCTCGCGGTAGCGCGAGATGAGCAGGAGGGCGTAATTGGTGCCCGCCCCGAACACCAACACGCTGACGATGCCCGCGTCGAACTGGAGGTCGAAGACCCGCCCGAGTCGAGCGGTCGCGACGGCGGCCACCTGGTCGGCCAGCGCGACGACGAGGAGCGGGACGAGCCAGAGGACGGGGGAGCGGTAGGTCAGCAGCAGCAGGAGCGCGACGATGCCGACGGTCACCAGCAGCAGCGTGATGTTGGCGCCGTCGAAGGCCTTGGCGATGTCGGCTCCGTATGCCGGTCCGCCGGTGACCAGGACGTCGAGACCGGAGGGCTTCGCCGCCGATATGCGGTGTCGGACCTCGGTCACGGTCTGGGCGTCGCCGGAGCCGGAACCAGTGGTCGGAATCGGCAGCCGGATCACGGCCGCACGGCCGTCGTCGGAGGGGGTGGGCGTAGAAGCCGGATGCCCCGCCGCGGTCGGCAGCGAACCGCCCAGCCGGCCGAGGGCGCCCAGGTCGTCCGGCGTCAGGCGTGCGCCGTCGCTGCGGGTCGCCACGAGCAGGACCGACTGGACGTCGTGCCCGGGGATAGTGGCCAGAATCCTTGCCGCGCGGGTGGATTCGCTGGACGTCGGCGCTCGCTCGGTTCCCGTCGCATTCGGCGAGGTCCGCAGGAGCCCGAGCAGGCCGACCACGGTCAGCAGCCCGACGGCCAGGGTGACCCAGGCTCCGCGACGGGTGGTCAAACGATGGGCAAGCATGTGATTCCTTCGGATTCGGGGCAACGTAACAGGACCCGGTGGCGATCTGGCTCGCCGCGGGTGGGGCAGCGCTGTGGGTCAGTCAGTGACGGCGATCGACGGGGTACTGGCCGACGCGCCGTTGGCCGACGCGCCGTCGGCCGGTCGGTGGGGCGCGGGGTCCGGCATACGACGGGCCACCTGGGCGACGCGAACGGCGCCGAGCAGGCCGAGGGCGACGAGCGCGGCGGCGGCCAACAGCGCGATCCGGGTCGCGTCGGCGAAACCGGCGGTCAGCGCGTCGGTGACCATCGGTCCGAGCTCGCCGAGCCGGCCGTGGGTTCCCTGGCCACGCAACTGGTTGATGACTCCACCCGCGCTCTCGGACACCGAATCGGCGAGCTGGGTCGCGACCGTTCCGGGCAAGCCCGAGATGGCCGCGAGGCGGTCACCGACCGTGAGCGCCAGACCCGCCGCGAGCGCCGAACCGGCCACTGCGGTGCCGAGGGCCGAGCCCACCTGTCGGGTGGTGCTCTGGGTCGCCGATCCCGAGCCGGACTGTTCGGTCGGTACCTGGCTGAGGACGGTGCTGGTCAGTTGTGCGGAGGCCAGGCCGAGACCGACGCCGTAGACGACCAGCGTCGCGGCGATGGCCCACGGCGGGGTGGCCGGTCCGATGAGCAGGGCGGTGACCAGCACACCGGCGAGTTCGAGGGCCAGCCCGAGGAGCACGACGGTCGGTGGGCTGAACCGGGCCGCGAGATGCCGGGCCTGGGCGCCGGAGAAGAACGCCCCGATGGCCATCGCGGCGACGACGAACCCGGTGCCGAGGACTCCGAGGCCGAGCGCGTTGATGAGGTAGAGGGGCAGGACGAAGACGAGCGCGAATTCGCCTGCGGCGACGGCGAATGCGGTGATGTTGCCCCACGCGAACGTGGGTATGCCGAAGAGCGTCAGGTCCAGCAGGGCGTCGCGGCCGTTATGGGCCCGGTGGCGTTCCCACAGAACGAACAGGGCGAGGAAGACCAGGCCCACGGCGAACGCGACGGGGGCCAGACTGATCGGGGCGGTTCGAGACCAGGTGAACCCGAGCGCGGCGAAGTCGCTCACCGGCATCCACCAGCCGAGCGCATTGCCTTCGATCAGCGCGAAGACGACGAGTGCCATGCCGATGGCGCTGGTGAGCAACCCGTCGACATCGACCCCGGGGCCGGCCGGGCGACCCTTCGTCTGTGGAACGGCGTATGCCGTGCCGATGAGGATGAGGACCCCGAGCGGGACGTTGATGTAGAAGATCCACCGCCAGTCGAAACTCGACACGAGCCACCCGCCGAGAAGGGGACCGACGGCCGCCATTCCCGCCATCACGGCGCCCCAGATGCCGAACGCGCGAGCCCGGTCCGCGCCACGGAATGTCGCGTTGACGGTGGACAGGGTGGCCGGCAGGATCATCGCGCCCCCGATCCCCTGCAGGGCGCGGGAGGAGATCAGGGCCGCCCCCGAACCGGCCTGTCCGGCAACGACACTGGCACCGACGAACAGCACGACGCCGACGACGAAGACGGTCCGGCGCCCGATCCGGTCGGCGACCCGACCGAAGGCGAGCAGGAGCGCGGCGAACACCATGGCATACAGGCTCGACACCCACTGGGCGTCGGTCAGGTCCAGGTGCAGGTCCATGATGATGCGTGGGAGGGCGACGCCGACGATGGTGCCGTCCAGCACGATCATCGACAGGCCCGCGGCCAGGACGCCGAGCGAGAACCAGCGGCGGGAGTCCGGCGTGGGTGAGGGTGTCTCGGTCACGGCGGCTCAGCCCTCCGACGTCACCGCCGAAACGGCCCGGGTCGAGGAGTCGTCGCGGGTGGCCGCCTCGTCGGTGCGGACGACTCGCCCCAGACCGATGAAGAGCAGGACGAAGGCGACGGTCAACGTCATATGACCCAGGCCCGAAATGCCGGCCAGCGCAGAGCTGTTCGCGGCGGGGTCGTTGAGCACCTGACGGCAGCCCTTGACGAGCAGGCCGCCGGTCGTGATCGCCAGTCCCGCCTGCCAGACCCAGAACCCCGTCCGGAAGGCCTGGTTCGTGCCGAGCGTGCGCCAGACGCCGACGAGGGCGAGCAGGACGAGAGACATGAGGGTGCCGAGGGCGAGGGTGTGGGTGTGGACGAGCGCGAGTTGGGTTCCGCCGTCGACGTTGTTGGACTTGGTGAACTCGCGGTAGAACAGCCCGCTCGCGAGACCGATCGCCGTCCAGGTGGCCGCCGCGCGGTAGAGCAGGGTGAGCATGATGGAGACCTTCCGTCGGTGGTGCTGGGGTGTCATCATCGACGATACGGAGCCTGCACGCCACGCGACCTGCGCTCACCTCAACCCTTCGGTTGATTCCGCTCCACCCGTCAGGTCACCGAGCCGGGCACCCCTCGACGGTGATGCCCGCCTTGGCGTCGAGGCGATGCAGGAGTTCGGAGCAGGCCTCTTCGAGGTGCCGGTACCCGCCGCGCCGAGCCCGGTCGAGACAGTCCACGAGGGCGGCCCGATGCACTCGGGCGAAGTCCCCGTAAGCGAACTGATAGTGCCCGATGGTCAGTTCGGGCGACCCCGGCGCAATCGCCAAGTGCCACAACGCGAATGCCGGCCAGGAGTGTGTCCGGTGAAGGCGTCCTGCTCGGCCGGAGACGGATGGGCCTGGGGCCACGACGTGCCGATCACAAAGTGCCGACGGTCGATCAGATCGTATGCCTGCACGACCGCACGTTCGTTCACCACGTAGTCGTCCATACCCCAGCGTGACTCATCGGACGTGAATTGCCCAGCCCTACCGATGAGTTGCGTTTTCCAGGCTGCGTGTCAGTACTGCGGGTGGTAGCGATCGGCGAGGTCGTCGAGGCTGACCTGTGGGGCCGAGGTCAGGGCGGTGATCACGCGATCGCCGCCCAGCCGACGGGTGTCGAGGGAGTCCACGAGCAGGGTTGTCGCCCCTCGGGTGACCGCGACGATCTCATACTCCGCGAACGGGGCTCGCATCACCCGACCGCCGTCGGGGGTGCCGGTCACCCGACAGGACGCGCGGGAGGCGGTGTCGGAGATCGTCAACGACGAGCAGAGGTCGGGTGGCGTGGGCAGCAGGACCACGGTGGGCCTCCACGAGGGCTCCGCCGAGTCGTACCAGATCCGGATCCGATCCCCGGCGGCGATGGCGCGTCCCGGTTGCGCCTGCGGCAACTCCGGCAGGTATGCCGTCAGCCGGGTGTGAGCGATGGCGTCCCGGTGGGCGCGGTCGAGAGCGTTCGTGGCGATGACCCGCGAGCCGACGAGAACGGGGAACAGGACCAGCGCCAGGCCCGCGCATGCCAGTGCGACGCGGCGATCCGGGCGCACGTCCGGTCGCAGAGCGGGCGAGGTGAGGGGAGTGGCGATCGCTCCCGCGACGACGCTGAAGAGGAGTAGCCACGGCCAGGGCAGCAGCGGACGGCTGCCGAACGGGGCCGGGGGATCGATGGCCGTCGCCAGAGCGCTCCCCACGGCATACAGGAACAGGCCGATGACCCAGGCGAGCAGCGCGTGGCCGAAGGGTGCGGGCACTTTCAGCAGTCGCAAGGCCGCCCAGCCCAGCAGCGGCAGGATCAGGGTGTAACCCATCAGAGCCACGGTGTGGCCGAGGCATTCGCCGACGGTGCCGCACCGGCCGGCGTCCGTGCGCACGAGCGACACGACGGGGAGGGTCAGGATGAGGCAGACCAGGCTCACGAGGAGGAGGCGACGGCGCAGCGGCATACCGCTCAGAGGGCCAGGTGCCCCCAGGAGTTCCACAGCGGCGGACAGCGCCGGTCAGCGGCCGGGGGTGCCTCGGCGACGCCGGCGCCAGTACCCGTAGGTCGCCAGCAGTTCGAGCGGGCCCCACGCCAGGATGGGCGCGTAACAGGCGACCATCACGGCAAGCGCCCCGCCGGACACCAGACCGCGGTCCGGCCGCATGCCGGTAAGGACGGCGGACAGCATCCACACGTCGAAGATGAACGTCACGAGCAGACCCCCGAGCGCAGCCACGACGACCACGGGCAGCACCGGCACGCGGCGGCCGAAGAGAGTCTCGCCCCAGGGGCGGACGAGGCCGACCGTGAGGAACCCGGCGAGGAGTTGAACGACGCTGAGGGTCACCACGTAGGCGTACCCCAGCGCGGGCTGATCGCCCAGCTCGTAGGCCCGCAGCTCCGTGGTTCCGGGCACCAAGCCGCCGATCATGAGGACCCGCCACAGCGCCGACGGCACGGTGGCGAGGAACGCCCCCCACGCGGCATACGGCAGCCAGGACGGCTGATGTAGAGGACTCGATCTAGAAGACACCCTCTAAAACTAGAGCTATGCTTGCGACATGGCAAGGCCGCCCAAGTTCACCACCGACCAGATCCTCGATGCGGCGCGGGATGCCGTGATGGATCGCTGGCGTGACGCGACCGTGGCGGACGTCGCCGAGCGGGTGGGTGCCCCGGTGGGCTCGATCTATCATCGATTCCCTTCGCGCGACGCGTTGTTCGGTGCTCTGTGGGCGCGGTCGATCCGCCGATTCCACGAGGGGTTGAGCGAGGCGGCGCAACTGGGCGATCCGCGCGCGGCGATGGCCGAACTGACCAGACACATCCCACGGTTCTGTCGGGCCAATCCGGGCGACGGAAAGGCGATGACGTTGTACCGCCTGCCAGACCTCGTGGAACTCGTGCCGACCGAGCAGCGGACCGAACTCGCACAGATCAACGACCGCGTCAACCAAGAACTGCGGCGAGTCACCGCCGCCCGTTACGGACGGCTGACCGAACGACGCTACCGGCTCGCGCTGGTGGCGACGCGGCAATGCCCCTACGGGCTGATCCGACCACTGATCGGCGGGCCGATCCCCGCGGAATTCGACGCGATCGCCGTCGCCGCCGCCGAGGGCATCCTGGCGCTGGGCGATCGGTGAACCCCGCGAGCCGGCGGCGGAGGCGGGTTTGGCGATGCACCCTGTCTGCGGACGCGACATATCGCGAGTTGATTCGGCGAGGGAGGGCGACATGCGTGAGGCATTCCAGATCCCCGGTTTCGCCCGCCTGTATGCCGCGCTGACGGCGTCGGCGTTGGGGGATTCGGTTCTGCTGCTGGTGCTGTCGATGTGGGTCAAGACGCTCACCGGTTCCAACGGGCAGGCCGGCCTGACGCTGGCCGGCGCCGCTCACATCGCCTATTGGCTGCGCGGCCACATCCGTGGCGACCTCTCGCGGAGTGCGACCGCCGATGCTTTGGACTGAGCGGAACGGGCTGAATCCCGCTCATCCGTAGGGACATCGACGTAGGGTGTGGCGCGTCCGGCGGTAAGCGGCGTCCGTCCGGAACTCGCGACGCCCGCCTCCGCGAACACGACCAGGACGGAATGCCGTGACGCCATTACGCACCGCCCGACCCCTCGTCGGCCTCGTCATGGCCGTGCTCCTGCTCGCCTCCGGGGCGGCCGTCGCCAGGTCCGCAACGCCGAGCCACACCACCGGCACGGCCGTGGTGGTCGCGCCGCAGCCGCCGCCGGTCTTCTTCGCGGACGTGCTGTACGGCCAGTCCTTCCATCGCGAGGTCAGCTGGCTGGCCGAGCAGAAGATCACCACCGGGTACGCCGACAACACCTTTCGGCCGTCGGCGCCGGTGTCGCGTGAGGCGATGGCGGCGTTCTTGTACCGGTATGCCGGGTCGCCGGCGTACGTGCCGCCGGCGGTGTCGGCGTTCGTGGATGTGCCGACCAGGCACGTGTTCTATCGGCAGATCTCGTGGTTGGCCTCGAAGCGGATCACGACGGGGTATGCAGACGGGACGTTCCGGCCGTCGGCGCCGGTGTCGCGTGAGGCGATGGCGGCGTTCTTGTACCGGTATGCCGGGTCGCCGGCGTACGTGCCGCCGGCGGTGTCGGCGTTCGTGGATGTGCCGACCAGGCACGTGTTCTATCGGCAGATCTCGTGGTTGGCCTCGAAGCGGATCACGACGGGGTATGCAGACGGGACGTTCCGGCCGTCGGCGCCGGTGTCGCGTGAGGCGATGGCGGCGTTCTTGTACCGGTACGCCGGCTCACCGGCATACCTGCCCCCGCAAGACAATCGGCCCGCGGTGGTGACGCCCGTCCCCGCCTGGCAGTGGGCCCAGATCCTCGCGACGGGAACCTGGCGGCCGGGCTGCCCGGGGGGTTCGGCCAGCTTCGTGCGCGTCGAGGTGCCGTTCTTCGGGTTCGACGGGAGGTACCACCGCGGCGCACTCGTCGTGAACCGGGACATCGCCACCGACACACGGGAGGTGTTCGACCATCTGGCCGCCGCGAAGTTCCCGCTCAACACCGTCATTCCGGTGGAGTACTTCGGCGGGTTGGATCGAGTCTCGGAGGCCGCGAACAATACCTCGGCCTTCAACTGCCGCAAGCCCGCCGAGGGCATCTCGGCCCCGGAGAGCTCACCGCACGCGAACGGTCGGGCCTTCGACCTGAACCCCGTTCAGAACCCGTGGATCCGGCCGGGGACGACGACGTGGGAGCCGGCGGCCGGGGCGATCTGGGCGACCCGGCGGGAGCTGGCCTGGCAGCGCTTCGGGGTGGTCGCCGCGGGCGGGATTCCGTTGACCTGGTTCACCAATCGTGGGGGTTGGCAGTGGCAGGGCGGTCCGGTGGACTACATGCATTTCGACACCGGGTTTCCGAGCGTGCCGATGTCAGGGCACTGACCGTCGTCGGTTGAAGCGGTGCGGCGGCTCCCAGCGTCCGGCGGGGGATCGGCGCGCCCGACGGCGGGGCCGGGTCCGGCGCGGACCGGTGCGTCGCAGCGGCCGGCGGGGGGAGCGCCGGCGATGGAGCCCCGCCACCCGCATAGACGGTTCGGCCCGCGGCCCGGTTGACGTGACGTCGCCGGACGTCCTCGCAGCCCGCACGGCGCCGGTACCCGCATGCCGGCCGAGCGGTACCTGCGCCGCGGCGGGCGGTTACGGCATGTCGACGGAGGGTGGCATACGAAGGCCTGAAGGAGATCCGCCTACCCATCGGTTCGTTCCGCTGTGTAAGGTCGGGTCGACGTCCGACTACAAGCCGCACATCACTCTCCATCGACCGCGATGACGCGACTGTCCTGGGTCGATGGACCGCGCCCCTGGAGAGCACATGATCGACCGACCGGCCGCGCCGCTACCCGACGGCACGTCGATAGCCGACGAGTCGCCGACGACGGACGTCCGTTCCCGCGGCCCCGCAGGGGAACCGACCCACCCGTTGGCCCGTGGCCCGGTGGTCAGCCCGGCCCACTCGGTCGACGGTTTCGTCCGGGAGTTCCTGCGCGAACTCAACTACGGCCAGGGCGTCGCGCTGTCCCGCTCCTCGGTGAACGACCAGTACCTCGCGCTGGCCCGCACCGTTCGGCACTACCTCATGGCCGAATGGCTCGAGACGGCTCGTCGCCGCCGCGAGTCGACCCCGAAGATGGTCGGCTATCTGTCGGCCGAGTACCTGCTCGGGCGCCAACTCGGCAACGCGCTGCTGGCCACCGAGCTGTTCCCGACCGTGCGCGAAGGGCTGGCCCGATGTGGGATCAGCCTGGACACCCTGATGGCCCAGGAGGTCGAACCCGGCCTCGGCAACGGCGGCCTCGGCCGGCTCGCGGCGTGTTTCATCGACTCGCTGGCGACCATGGACGTCTCGTGTATCGGCTACGGGCTGCGCTACGAGTACGGCATCTTCAAGCAGACCTTCGTCGACGGACGCCAGGTCGAGGTCCCGGACTCGTGGCTCTCCCTGGGGGCGCCGTGGGAGTTCCCATACCCCGATCGGGCCGTCCAGGTCGATTTCGGTGGTCACACCGAGAAGTACACCGACGACAACGGCGTCGAGCGGTCCCGCTGGGTCCCCGCCTGGAACGTCCTCGGGATTCCGTACCACTACATGGTGCCCGGCTACCGCAACGGCACGGTCAACACCCTGCGGCTGTGGAGCGCCCGCGCGACGCGGGCCTTCGACCTGGCGATCTTCAACTCCGGCGACTACGCCGAGGCGGTTCGCGCCCAGACCTTCGCGGAGAACATCACCAAGGTGCTCTACCCCGAGGACTCGACCCCGCAGGGCCGCGAACTGCGGCTGCAGCAGCAGTACTTCTTCGTCGCGTGTTCGCTGAAGGACTACATCGACCAGACCCTGCCGAAGCATTTCGATCTGCACCACATCCCGGATCAGATCGTCTTCCAGCTCAACGACACCCACCCCGTCATCGCCATCCCGGAACTCATGCGCCTGCTCGTGGACGAGCACGGAATGGAATGGGACGAGGCGTGGGAGATCACCACCCGGACCTTCGCCTACACCTGCCACACCCTGCTGCCCGAGGCGCTGGAGGTCTGGCCGGTCTCCTTGATGGGACGGCTCCTGCCGCGGCACCTGGAGATCATCTACCGGATCAACGACGAGTTCGTCGAGCACCTGCGGGAGGTCTACCCCGGCGACGAGGCCCGCGTCCAACGGATGTCGATCATCCAGGACGGTCCCGAGCGCGCGGTGCGAATGGCCTTCCTGGCGACGGTGGCGGCCACCAAGGTCAACGGAGTCGCCGAACTGCACTCCGAGTTGCTGCGCGACAAGGTCCTGCACGACTTCTCCGAGTTGTGGCCGGAGAAGTTCACCAATGTCACCAACGGCATCACGCCCCGCCGTTTCCTGCGCCTGGCGAACCCGCGTCTGTCCGAGGTCATCACGGCCGCCATCGGCGAATCCTGGGTCACCAACCTGGACCGCCTCGCCGCCCTGGAGGTGCACGCCGAGGACCCCGAGTTCCGCGAGCAGTTCCGGCAGGCCAAGAAGGCGAACAAGGACCGGCTCCGGGCGTTGCTCGCGGTGCGCGACGGGATCGAAATCCCCGAAGGCCACCTGCTCGACGTCATGGTCAAGCGGTTGCACGAGTACAAGCGGCAGATGCTCAAGCTGCTTCACATCGTGACCGAGTACGACGCCATCATCTCCGGAGCGGTCGACCCGCAGACGATCGTGCCCCGCACCTTCATCTTCGGTGCCAAGGCCGCCCCGGGCTACTTCATGGCCAAGGAGATCATCGCCCTGATCAACGCGGTCGCCGCCAAGATCAACGTCGACGAGCGGGTCGAAGGGCGGCTGGCCGTCGCCTTCCCCGCCAACTACAACGTCACCCTCGCCGAAAAGCTCATTCCCGCCGCGGATCTGTCCGAACAGATCTCGCTGGCCGGGATGGAGGCATCCGGCACCGGCAACATGAAGTTCGCGCTCAACGGGGCGCTGACGATCGGCACGGACGACGGCGCGAACGTGGAGATCCGCGAACTCGTCGGCGACGAGCACTTCTTCCTGTTCGGCATGTCCGAGCCCGAGGTGGCCGATTTGCGCGCCGACGGTTACGTCCCCAGCAGCTACTACGAGGCCAACCCGCAGCTCAAGCGGGCCATGGATCTGCTCGGCGGCGGCACCTTCGCGATCGGTGGCCAACAGGTCGGGCGCCCGGTCATCGACGATCTGCTCCGCAACGACCGCTTCATGGTGTTGGCGGACTACGCTTCGTACATCGAGGCGCAGGCCCGCGTCGACGCGGCGTACGTCAACGAGGACGCCTGGACGCGTTCGGCCATCCTCAATGTCGCACGGTGTCGGTTCTTCTCCTCGGACCGCTCGATGCGCGAATACATCAACCGGATCTGGCACACCCCGATCGGTTGATCGACACCTCCGGGCACGGGCAGCCCGGACGCACCACCAGCAGAGCAACACGCATACAGAGCACACACGCATACAGGGCAAACACGCATACAGGGCAAACACGCATACGGCAGGAGCACCACCCATGGGCCAGCACGTCGC
>JBDIAR010000050.1:0-19194 GCA_039812545.1 Dermatophilaceae bacterium
GATCCGCGTCGTTCGGGTGGCGGGCGGCTTTTGGAACCGAGCCGCCGGAGCGTTTCGTGGGTTTCGGGCGGCGGGTTCTCGCGCCCATGGCGGGAACGGTGGCGGCCGTGGAACAGGGCCAGGTCGACCACGTGGCCCGCCGTTCGGTGCCGGCCGGGCTGGCCTACCTGCTGACTCAGGGGCGTCGGGCACGTGCCGGGGTGGCTGCGGTGGCGGGCAATCACGTGGTGATCGCGGGTCCCGGCGTCTTCGTCCTGGTCGCCCATCTGCGGCGGGGGAGCCTGGGCGTGCGCGTCGGGGACACGGTCGCCGTCGGCGACCTGCTGGGGGAGTGCGGCAACTCGGGCAACAGCACCCAACCGCACATCCATCTGCAGGCGATGGACTCGATGGTGTGGGATCGGGTGCGCGGGCTGCCGATCCGGTTCCATGGCGTCGCCGGTCCCGAACTGCCCGGCGAGTCCCAGATCGTCGAGACTCATGGCATGGTGGGGTGACCGGACCGGCGTCGGCCGCCATCGGCCGACGCGCCACAGCATCGAGGGAGGATGGGCATGACGATCGAGGACATCGGACCCAAGCCGCAGTCGTTCGACCTGGAGAAGGAGACGCTGGCCAACCCGAACTACCGCACGACCGTCTGGAGCGGCGTCTACCTGCAGATGACGCTCATGTCGATCCCCGTCGGGGGCGACATCGGTCTCGAGGTCCACCACACCACCGATCAGTTCCTCCGGCTAGACGGTGGCAAGGGCCGGGTGCGGATGGGGCCGAGCAAGGACGAGGTCACCTTCGAGCAGGAGGTCGAGGACGGTTGGGCGATCTTCGTCCCGGCCGGTACGTGGCACAACGTGGTCAACATCGGCGACGAACCCATGCAGCTCTACACCGTGTACGCGCCCCCACACCACGCGCCCGGGCGCATCCACGAGACGCAGGCCGCGGCCGAGGCCGACGAGGACACCGATCAGCCGGCGCCCTGGGCGAACAAGGTCGCCGGTCCGCCGGACGGTCACGCCTGACCGCTCGGCCACGGCGCCGGCCGCAATCGGGGTCGCCCGTCAGCCGGCTCGGCGGAGAGCGACGGCGCGGCTCAACACGTCGGCGACCCATTGTGGTCGTCGCATGACGTCGTCCCAGGAGAAGCGAAGCACGGTCCAGCCGTAGGCGACGAGTTCGTCGTAGCGGCGACAGTCCTCGGCGAATCGTGAACGACTCGCATGGAATCCGAAGCTGTCCGCTTCGATGGCGAGGCGAAGTTCGAGGTCCGCGAGATCGACGATCGCGAACAATCCCGGCTCTGCGACGCACTGCTGGGGGACGACGGACAGGCCCGGCACGTCCAGGCAGATCGCGCGCAGGACCGACTCGAACGGCCCGGAGGAGCGCCGGTCCGCGTGATGGAGGACTCGGACCACCCGCCGCGCGCCGGGTCCGCGGACGGTCCGGGCGCGGGCGATCATTTCCTCGGGCTCTACGGCCCGCACCCGCAGTGCGGAGTCCGCCACGCAGAGCGCCTCGTCGAACGGCAGAGACCGGGCGCAGTCGACGATGGTGCGCATCGGGGTGGTCACTCGATCCGAACTGTCCCGCTCGGTCAGGTCGCTCGCCACGATGCGCAGCCCCTTGCCGCTGAGCTTGCCGCCGCACAGATTCCGGTGCCGTGGCACCGTGATCCAGATCCGGTCCGGCTCCGTCTTCACCTTCCACCCGTGATGGAGCGCAGCGCTCAGATGCGACACAACCCCGCGGTGGGCGAGGGCCAGGTCGCGGGCCGGTGACCGCAGGTCGGGGGGCCGATAGTAGCCACGGGCATAGCGCTCGAGACTGCCGGCGGCCACCGCTTGCCGCAGTGCGCCTCGCCCGAACAGGGCGACCAGGTCCGCCGAGCTCGCCGACCCGAGCCGCTCGTGTCGATCGTTCACCAGTCAAGCATGCGTTAATTGCCGTTTGAGTCCGGTTGGCTATCCACAGCTCCTTCGCCTGGCGAGGTCACTGGCCGGTCCGACGGGCAAACGCCCGCGACCGGGCCCGTTCGCGGCGTGTCTGCGGGTGTCTCGGCTCGTATGCCAGTCGGTCTGGTTCGTGCGTAGCCTCGCGCTCAGCTCGCGGTACTCGTGCGTCCCGGACGGACGGCATACGTGTCGACGTACTCCTGACCGGTCAGCTCGGCGAGCCGGAGCATGAGCACGTCGGTTGCCTCGCGCCAGGCCGCGGGGTCGTCCACCCGGTCCGCCCACGGGCTCAGATCCAGCGGGGCGCCGTAGGTGACGGTGATCCGCCGGCGACCGGCCGCCCGGGAGAAGCGCCACCGCGGGTGCGTCGTGCCGACGACGGCGGTCGGGATGACCGGAACACCGAGCGGGAGCGCGACCCGGACCGCGCCGGTATGGCCGCGGTGCAGGCGACCGTCCGGCGAGCGGGTGCCCTCCGGGAACACCGCCCACACCCCGCCGGCCCGCAACAGCCGGCGAGCGGTCGCCAGGGCCGGGGCCGCGCTATGTCCGGATTCGGGATCGATGGGTTCTTGGCCGATGGCGGTGAGGAACCAACTCAACGCCCGTCCCTTGATGCCGGTCGCCTCGTAGTACTTCCGTTTCGCCACGAAGATCACCTTGCGGGGCACACCGAGGCTGACGAACGGTGGATCGAGCATCGTCAGGTGGTTGGCGGCGAGCACGAACGCACCCTCGCGCGGCAGGTTCTCCCGGCCGTTCCACTTCGGTCGCAGGGCGGCCAGGGCGGCCGGCCCGATGATCGCGAACTTGAACACCCAGTACCACATGGCCGACACCTTACGACCGCAACCGTGCTCGTCAACGATGCGTGCCATGATGAGTCATGCCGGATTTCGTGGTGCGCAATCCTGATTTCGAGCAGGTCGTGCGCCACTCTTTTGCGCAACAGGGGCTGATGGCTCATCTCGGCGCGACCCTCGGGCGCGTCGAACCCGGCCTGGTCGAGATCGAGCTTCCGTTCCGCGACGAACTCACCCAGCAACAGGGCTACTTCCACGGCGCCGCCACCACGGCCGTCGTCGACACGGCGTGTGGCTACTCCGCGTTGACGCTCATGCCCGCCGGCTCAGAGGTGCTCACCGTCGAGTTCAAGATGAACCTCTTCGCGCCGGCGCGTGGCGACCGACTGCTCGCCCGCGGTCGGGTCGTGCGCTCCGGCCGGACGATCACCGTATGCCATGGCGACGCCTTCGCCGTCGCGGACGGCGTCGAAACCCACTGCGCCATCATGACGACGACGATGATTCGCGTGGACCTGCCGAGTTGACCGATCGCCCGTGGCGAACCGGACGGATCGTGGAGAGGATGACCGGCGATGGTGCTGCCGACACCGGACGAGGTGAACGCCATGGTGGCTGCGCAGTTCCCGGGCCACGGCAACCGGTGCGTCGAACTCGGCCCGGACTGGGCGCTCGCGCGGCGCGATGTCGGGCCGCCGGACATCCGGCCCGGTGGCTATGTGAGTGGGCCCGTTCAGTTCGGCCTGGCCGATGCCGCGCTGTGGTTCCTGTCGTTCGCGGTTCTCGGTCGGGTGGAGCCGATGGCGGTGACGTCGGAACTGTCGATCCGGTTCGTCCGCCCGGCGGTGGGTGACGTCTTGTGGGCCCGGGCCCACCTCGACTCGATCGGTCGCCGGCGGCTCGTCGGGACGAGCCGGATCTGGGTGGACGACGGGGGCGATCGCCCGTCCGCGATCGCCCAGGGTACCTATGCCTTTCCGGTCGACCGTCCCGGTGGTAGCCCGTAACCGAGCAGCCCGGTGAGTTCGCTCAGCGCGTGTCGACTGACCCGGATGCCGTCGCCCTCGTTGCCCCCGACGGTCCAAACCTGACCGTCGGCATACGCGATCACGATATTGGTGTGTTCGCCGAACAGGCTGCCCTTGCCGTGGATGAGGACATCGCCGGGAGCGGGGAGGTGACCGGCGTCGGCCGGTGCCCAGCGGCCGGCTTGTTGATACGCCGTCTGCAACGAGTAGACCCCGGGGATCCGCCAGCCGCCGCTGTGCGGATTGCGCAGCGGTGAACCCGCCTCCCGCATCACCCAACTGACGAAATCCGCGCACCACTGTTCGGTGACGCCGTCGGCATACGCGGTCCCCGGTTTGGGTGCCGACCACTCGGCCCGGGCGATCTCGACGACCCGTCGTTGGAAGATGGACAACCCAGACAGGTCGACGTCCGGGAACACTGCCCGGCTCTCGCCCGAACATCCGGCCGCGAACACGAGCAGGCACACGACAGCCGCGCGCCACAGCCGTGTCCTGGTCATGTGTTCAGTATGCCGACGCGTGCGGGAGAGTTCGCGCGTGGGTGTCGGGCGCGCGCGTCAGGTCGGGATGGTCGGATGGGTCAGGTCGTCGACGAGCTGCCGGTACTCGGTGCCTGGCTGGGCGTTCCGTTCGGGTTGGTCCCGCCCATCCCGTGGCCGCGACCCATTCCGTGCCCCATCCCGCCGGTGTTCACCGTGATCGTCGTCAGGTCCTTGCTGACCTCGACCCGCACCGGGCTGCCCGCCTTGGTGCCCATGACGTCGTACGAGCCGTCCTCGTCCTTCATGACGGCGGTGACGGTGATCGCGGAGTCCTTGGCCTTGACGGCGTTCGTCACGCTGGTGGCCTCGGCGCCGGTCACGGTGGTGTGCTGGCCGCCCATGCCACCGCCGCCGTCACCGCGCCCCCTGCCGCCGGTGTTGACCGTGACGGTCGCCAGGTCGGCACTCACCTCGACACGGACGCGGTTGCCGTCCTTGGTGCCCATGACGTCGTACGAGCCGTCCTCGTCCTTCATGACGGCGGTGACGGTGACCGCGGCATCCTTCGCCTTGACGGCCGCGGTGACCTTGGCCAACTCGTCGCCGGTCACCGCCGTGTGGTTGCCCATTCCCCGACCCATGCCCTGACCCATGCCCTGACCCATGCCGTAGCCGCCCATGCCCCGGCCCATGCCGTATCCGCCTTGGCCGTACCCGCCCATGCCCTGCCCGTAGCCGCTCGTTGCGCCGGTCGAGTTCTGGCTGTTGCTCGCGGCGTAGGCAATGGCGCCACCGGCGCCGACGACGATGACGGCGGCCGCCGCCACGGTCGCGGTTCGGCTGGCCTTGAACTTCGCCATGTATGTCTCCTTGGTTCGTGGCGTGTCGTGTATTACCCGAAGGCGGGTGGATCCGCCGATACACGCAGAGTGAGCCGTCAACCTGTCACGAAGCTGTGGTCCGGGCAGGCATGGGCTGGCAACTGTGGCGGTCTAGCCGGATAGCGGGCTCGCGCGGTGGGCCAGTGCATAGTGCAGGTACGGGCAAATGCGCCCCGTCGTCACCGCGTCGAAACCGAGACCCCTCAGGTCCCGGGCGATGCCGGGCACCGGGTCGTCCCGCATCTGCGGACCCAGCACCCGGCCGCAGAACCACCGCCCGAGCCGACCGACGGGCGGGACGAACTCGGCGATGAGCACGCGCCCACCCGGTCGCAGGACGCGGGCCGCCTCGGCCAGCGCCGTGCTGCGCTGCTCGGCGGCCACATGGTGCAGTGCGAGCGCGGAGACGACGACGTCGATGCTGCCGGTGGGCTGGGGGAGCGAGGCCGCGTCGCCAAGCCGGTATGCCGGGCCGCCGCCGAGCGCTTCGGCGTGGGAGATCATCTCCGGTGACAGGTCGATTCCCACCACCTCACCCGTCGTGCCGGCGAGCGCGGCGACCGCGCGGGTGAGTTCGCCGGTTCCGCATCCGACGTCCACCACCTTCTCACCTGGCCGGATTCCGGCTCGTTCGGCCAGGCTGCGGTAGGCGCGGCCCCGCATACCGAGCCAGGCGACCGCATTGCACGCGTCGTACCACCGGGGCGCGTGCATCACGGCGTGTCCCGGCCCAGCCTGGCCCGGCCCGGCGTGCTGCCCGTGGTGATCGTGCTGCCCGTGCTGTCCGTGTTGTCCGTGCTGTCCTTGGTGCCCGGGGTGCCGCAGACGGTGAGCGAGATCGCGCATAGGCCATTAACGGCATACCGACACGTCGGCGACAAGCCCTGCCGCGCGGGTTGGCTGGGTGGACGGCGTCGGCCGGGTGTGCTGGAGTGGCGTGGTGAGCCGAACGGAATCAGCCCGATGAGCAGCCGCCGACCCATCCTCGACGCGGCATTGGCCACGGTGGACCCGGACACCCGCGGGACCGTCGAGCCCGCCCTCGGCTGGCTGATGGCTGAAGACGCCGACCTCGACCAGCTTCTCGGCCTGCACCTGCTGGAGTTCCTCTATTACCAGCTGCCGGTGAAATGGCTCTGCGAGCCACGAGAACATCACGACATCGCCTGGGCGCTCGGTGACCTCTTCCGGGCCGCCGGGCGCGAGAGCTGGGCGGCGGTATGCCGTGCCCAGTCCACCCATGAACTCCTCGATCTGTGGGATCGAGACCCTGAGAAGGCACGAGCCAGGATGCGAACCCTCATCGGGGCCAGCGGTCTGGAACCGGCGGAGAACTCACTCCTCGATTGGGGGTCCGTGCACGGGATGACCGAGTACGGGGTGCTCATGCAGGTCAGCGGGTTTCTGGAACGGGCGATCGATGACGGGAGGCTCGTTCCGGGCGCCCGAGGCTGGCGCGCCCGGTCAGCCGAACTCACCGAGGAGGCGCTGCGGCAACCGGCCGACGACGGGTCTTCGCCGCTGGCGGAAGTTCTTGGCGAACGCGTGCAGGAGTGGACCGGACGGCTGGGTCGCCGCGGCATTGTCCTGCCCGACGACCTGTCGACTGCTCTCGCCGAGCCACAACCGAGCCTGGCGCCGGTCGGCGAGACTCTCGAACCGCTGCGTTGGCTGCTCGAACAGATCGGGCCCGGGATGAAGCTCACCACGTCGGGCTACCTGCCGACGGCCGTGGTCCACGCCGCCGACGAACGCTTTGGGCTGCGGCCGTGGCCGGCCTACCCCGTGCGCAGCGAATCCGACCTGCCCGACCTGTCTTGGATCCGCGCCGTCCTGGAGCGGGCTCGGCTGGTGACGAAGGCACGAGGGCGACTCTCGTTGTCCGCCAAGGGGAAGAGTGCGCTTCACGATCCGGCGGGTCTGGCCCGGTCGGCTCTCGGCGTCGTGTTCGACGAAACCACCTGGGAGGGCGACGGCGCGGTCTTCCAGGCCTGCTGGCTGCTGGCTGCGACGAAGCCCGGGCGAAGTGAACGCGACAGCGTGCTGCACCGCTACCTGACGTCCCGTTGGGCGATCGGGCCGCGATCGGCGCCGGAGGACATCTCGCCGCACCAGGTCTACAGCGCGTTGTGGGGGTTCGACGGACTGGCCCGCTGCTGCGACTGGTACGAACCGGAGACGGCCGACGACTACGGACGATCGCCCGAGCTCACCGAACAGGGCCGGGTCGCGGTCCTGGCCGGGCTGCGAATGGCCGCCCAGGCGCCCAAACAGCGGCCCATGTTCTGAGCAAGCACTCTTCGGCGGCGGTCCTCGTCGGCCTCGAGCGGGTTAATCCGGGTACGCGAAGAGCAGAGTCGACCCGGAGGTGATCTGTGCACGAGGGCGTTTCGTGACGTCGAGCAGAACGGTCAGCTCTTGTCCGTCGGGCCCCCGCGAGACGTAGCGGATCGTGGTGTTGTCCTTGGCGACGACCTCGGTGCGGGCGCGCTGCAGCCATGGGTGACGGCGCCTGAGGCCGATCAGCTCCTGGTGGAGCCGGAACATCCATTGCCCCACGGCCGCGAAGTCGTCCGGTCCGGAGGGGAAGACCGGCCGCACCTCGTCGTCTCCGCCGACCCGTTCGGTCTTCGTCCCCCGGTATGCCTGTTCGTCCCCGTAGTAGACACACGGCATACCGGCAACGGTCATCAGCACGACGAGGGCGAGCGCGGCCCCCTCGTCCCCCACGGTGCTGGCGATCCTCGTGACGTCGTGATTGCCGACGAAGGTGGTGGGCAGGAACGAGGCGACGAACTCGTCGTGGCGGGTCAACCCCCAGGCGAGTTCCCAGAAATTGCGGTCCTTCAGCGAACTCCAGATCGCCTTCCACAGTTCGTACTGGGTGACGGAGTCCATGGTGGAGTCGCGCACGAACTCGACATAATCGCCGTGGATCACCTCGCCCACGAAGACGGCCTCGGGGAACTCTTGGCGAACTCTGCCGATCACGTTGCGCCAGAACGAGGTCGGCACAGCGTAGGCCACGTCCAGGCGCCAGCCGGCAATGCCACGGCGCAGCCAGTGGGTCATGATGTCGACCACCAAGTCGGCCACGCGTGGGTCGCGGTGGTCGAGATTGGCCAATCCCGAGTGCCCCTCCCAGGGCTCGGGGCGGCCGGTGCCCCAGTCGATCCGGAACATGTCGGCATACTCGCCGCCTGCCCCGTCGGCGAGGGCCCGGCGAAGCAACGGGTGATCCTCGCCCACGTGGTTGAACACCCCGTCCAGCATGAGGCCCAATCCCCTTGACCGACAGGCGGATACGAGAGCCTCGAAGTCCGCCTCGTCGCCCAGGCGGGGGTCGATGGCGAAGTGGTCGAGGGTGTCGTAGCCGTGCGAGGAGGAGGCGAAGATCGGTCCGAGCAGCAGACCGTTGACGCCGAGTTCCGTCGCGTACTCCAGCCAGTCGATCAGTCGGGGGAGCCGATGGGTCACGCGGTCGGCCCGCCCGCCGTCGTGGATCGGTGCGCCCGCGAACCCCAACGGATAGATGTGCCACCAGATCGCGTGATCGAGCCTGCTCATCGTCCAACTCTATTGGGGCCCGGAGTCCTCGGTGTCGGTAGCCGTCCGGCTTGACAGGAGCTGAACATGCGTTCAGGATGTTGAACATGAGTTCAGTCGATCGGACGCCGCAGGCCCGGATCCGGGCGGCGGCCATCGAACTGTTCGGCAGCGCCGGTTTCGACCGCACCACGGTGCGCGCCATCGCAACCAACGCCGGTGTCTCGCCGGCCCTGATCATCCACCACTTCGGGAGCAAAGAGGGTCTGCGCGAGGCCTGTGACGAGTGGGTGATGTCGGCCCTGAGTGCCGAGAAGACCCTTGTCATGGCAGGCGGTTCGCTCCCGGAACTGCAGGCGTATCTCGCCGACCACCCGGAGATGGCTCCGGTCGCCGATTACCTGGCGACGAGCCTGCGGGCCGGCGGGCCGCTGGCCGAGCGCGTGTTCGACCGGCTCTGCGCGATGACCGCCGAGGTCATGGAGGCGGGGTATGCCGCCGGGACGATGCGACGCCCACCCGATCCGGAGGCCGCCGTCCCGATGCTGGTGGCCTACAGCGCTGGAGTGGGTCTGCTCGGACAGCACGTAGCCCGCCATCTCGGCGGCGCCAATCTCATGGATCCACAGGTGTATTCACGGTACGGCCTGGCTTCTCTCGACCTCTTCACCCACGGCATGTTCACCGACGACCACTTGCTGCGCGGAGCCCTCGGCGACCACGACGAGGCGTCCCACGCGATCGACCGCACCGCCCCCATCGACGGCTCCCGCTGAGGAGGTTCACATGACAGTTCAACCCGCCATCGAAATCCATTCCCTGACGAAGCGATTCGGCAACGTCATAGCCCTGGACGAGCTATCGATGACCGTCCCGACGGGGCAGGTCCACGGATTCCTCGGCCCCAATGGGTCCGGGAAGTCCACGACGATTCGGATCCTGTTGGGGCTGTTGCGCGCCGACGGTGGGTCGGCTCGGCTGCTCGGCGGCGATCCCTGGAACGATGCGCCGACATTGCACCGTCGCCTGGCATACGTCCCCGGTGACGTCAACCTCTGGCCCAACCTGACCGGCGGCGAGGCGATCGACGTCATCGCCCGCTCCCGCGGCGGGCTGGACCCCCTGCGACGCCAACAGCTCATCGAGCGCTTCGATCTGGACCCCACGAAGAAGGGCCGGGCCTACAGCAAGGGGAACCGGCAGAAGGTCGCCCTCATCGCAGCGCTCGCCTCGGACGTCGAACTCTTGCTCCTGGACGAACCGACCTCCGGACTCGACCCGCTCATGGAACGGGTCTTCACCGACTACATCCGTGAGGACGCGGCCGCTGGTCGGACGGTGTTGCTGTCCAGTCACATCCTCTCCGAGGTCGAGGCGCTGTGCGACCACGTGAGCATCATCAAGGCCGGCCGGATCGTGGAGTCCGGCACGCTCGAAGACCTCCGTCATCTGCACCGCACCCAGGTGACCGCGCTGCTGCGCAGCCCCGCCGCGCCAGACCTCGCCTCCCTGGGCGAACTGCCCGGTGTCCACGACGTCGTCGTCACCGCAGACCGATGGGCCGCCGAGGTGGACGACTCCAGCCTCAGCGCGTTGCTCGTGCGGCTCGGAGAACTCGGCGTGACCGGACTGACGAGTACCCCGCCGACTCTGGAAGAACTCTTCCTGCGCCATTACGACGGCGCCGGACACGGCGGCGGAGACGGGGCGGACGAGAGGGCGCGCGACGAGGCGGTGCGGGCATGAGTGTCGCGACCGCGGCTCGCGGCGGACTGCCGGAGGTGACCGGCCGATCCTCCAGCTTCGCCGGCATACCGGCGGCTTTGGCCCTGGCCTGGCGGCGCAACCGGGTGTTCTGGACGGTGTGGGTGATCGGGTTGCTCACCCTCATGCCGTCCACCGTGACGAAGTACCACGAGATCATCCCCCCGGGCAGCAACTCCACCCAGTTGTTGGACCTGCTCGCCGCCAATCCGACGATGCGCGCGATGCTCGGCCCCCCCTTCGACTTGTCCAATCCCGGCGGCTTCACGATGTGGCGGGTCGGGACCTTCGTCGCGGCCGCCGCGGCGATGATGTCCGCGCTCGGGGTCATCCGCGCCACCCGCGCCGAGGAAGAGGAGGGGCGCGTCGAACTGCTGCGCTCCGGAGCGATCGGGCGGCACGCACCGCTGGCCGCGGCCGTCATCCTGGCCGTCGGTGCGAACGTGGTCTTCGCGCTCGTGCAGGCCGTTGCCCTGGTCAAGCTGGACACTCCGGCCGCCGGCGCACTGCTCTCCGGCCTCGGCATCGGGTTGACCGGCGCGGTTTTCGCCGGGGTGGGCGCGGTCTGTGCTCAGATCTTCGAAAGTGCTCGCACTGCACGCTATTGGGCTCTGGGAATCGTCCTGGGCGGCCTATACCTCATTCGCGCGGCCATCGACGGATCCGGCGACGGGAGCGCGCTGACGCCGCTCCGGTGGGCCGTTCCGCTGGAGTGGGCGGCGCTCGCCCGCCCGTATGCCGGTGACCACTGGTGGGTTCTCCTGCTGCCCGTGGCGACCACGGCGGCCTTGGTGCTGGTCGCTTTCCGGTTGGAGAGCGCCCGTGACCTCGGGGCCGGCCTGCGAGCGACCCGGCCCGGGCCCGCAGCGGCCGGCGCCGACCTCGGCGGCGCGCGCGGGCTGGCCTGGCGTCTGCAACGGGCCGGGGCCTGGGGCTGGAGCATCGGCATACTCCTCGCGGCCGCCGGGATGGGCTCGCTGTCGCTGTCGATGGACCAACTGACGGAGGGCAACTCGGCCGTCGCCGACATGATGCGCAGGATGGGCGGTAGCAGCGTGCTCCGCGACGCGTTCTACATGGCGATGCTCGGGATTCTCGCCACGATCATCGCGCTCGCCGGCGTCGTCCTGCTGAACCGACTGCGCACCGAGGAGACCGCCGGGCGCGCCGAGGTGATGCTGTCGACCGACACGTCACGTCCCGCCTTCGCCTGGTCCCACCTGGCCTGGGCGCTCGGGCTGCCGACCGTTCTGCTCGTCCTGACCGGGGCGCTGCTGCCCCTGGCACAGGTGCTCAGAGAGGGGGACGTGGGGATTGTCGGCACGCTCGTCGGCGCCGCCCTCGCTCTGCTGCCCGGCGTCTGGCTGACCGTCGGCCTGGCGTTCTTCCTCGTCGGGGTCGTCCCCCGGGGGTTCGGGCTGGTCTGGGTGCTGCTCGGCTGGACGGTGTTCTGCACCTGGATCGCCAGCCTCTTCGAGAACCTACCCGCCTGGCTGGTCGAACTTCAGCCCTGGGGTCACCTGCCGCACCTGCCCGCCGGACCGATGTCATGGCCCCCCGTGATCATCGTCAGCGCGCTGGCGATCGTCTTGGTGGCGATGGGGATTCGGGGTTATCGGCGGCGCGACATCCAGGGGCGCTGACCCGAGCCCAATGCCCCGCGGACGCCGGAGTTGGCGACGTAGACGCCGGCCAGGATGATGACGGCACCGGCGAACTGACCGGTGCCCAGACGCTCGCCGCGCACCAGCGCAGCGGCCGTCAGGGCGGCGATCGTGGAGATGCCGATGAACGTGGAGAACCGGTTCGACCCGAGCCGCGCGATGGCCACGTTCTGCAGGAAGAACGCCCCGATCGAGGATCCGACGGCGAGATAGCCGACGCCCACGAGAACCGGCGGATGATCCAGCGGGAGCCGCCAGAGTTGGCTCACCGTGCCGTGACGCGCGTGATCCGCGAACGCGATCGATCCGAAGGCGACGGCGCCCGAGGCGATCATCACGAACGTCTTGTCGATGTCTCGGACCTCGGTGGTGCGTTCGGACTGGACGGAGAACAGGGAGTACGCCACGACGGCGACGAACAGGCATACATAACCCACGACGTCGAGGGCCGCGTTCACGCCGCCGGCGACGACCGTGACGAGGATCCCCCCGAAGGTCACCAAGATGCCGACGACCTGTCGGCGGGTCGGCTGCTTACGCAACACGGCCCACGAGCAGACCACTGTGGTGACCGGGATGGCCGCCAGGATGATCCCGCTCTCGGATGCGGTCGTGCGGCCCACCCCGAAGGTCTCGCCGAGGTAGTAGACGATCGGTTGGCACAGGGCCAGCAATGCCAGGGCACTCCACTGGCGCCGGGGCGGCGACAGACGGATGACCCGGGCGGCCGCGAGCGCCAGCAGGATGGCGAGGGCGACACCGAACCGCCACGCCAGCAACGAGATCGGCGGTGCGACGTCGGTGGCGTTCTTGGTGAAGACGAAGCTGACCCCGTAGAGGATCTCCACGGCGACGGCGGCGAGGATCCCCGCCCTGGCGCCCGTCATGGACGCCATCCTGCCATTGCCGGGGAGCTGTCCGCGGGTGGTGATAACGTCTCCGGCATGGACATTCTTCTGATTGCCGGGCTGTGGCTTGGGCCGGACTCGTGGGACCAGGTGGTGCCGGAGCTGGCCGCCCGGGGGCACCTCCCCAGGGCGATCGCGCTGCCCGGTCAGGGCGACGGCGTCTCCGCGGGACTGGCCGACCAGGTCGCGGCCGTGGTGGGCGCGGTGGACGACAGCGCGGCGAGGTCCGAGGGCGTTGTCGTCGTGGGGCATTCGGCGGCGACCTCGTTGGCCTGGATGGCCGTCGACGCCCGGCCGGAGCGGGTCGCGGCCGTCGTGTTGATCGGTGGCTTCCCGGGGGCCGACGGTGAGCCGTATGCCGGTTTCGCCGAGGTTCGACAGGGCTGGTCGGTCTTCCCCGGCTGGGAGCCGTTCGAGGGGCCGGACGCCGACGATCTGGACGCGGCGGCCCGACGACGATTCGAGGAGCGGGCGGTGCCCGTGGCGGAGGCAGTCGTCCACGGCAGCGTCCGCCTGACGGACGACCGGCGGTTCGCGGTGCCGGTGTACGTCGTCTGCCCGGAGTTCACCTCGGACCAGGCCCGGACGTGGATCGAGCAGGGCGAAGCGCCGGAGCTGGCCGCCGCCCGGCGGGTCGAGTTTGTCGACATCGACTCCGGCCACTGGCCGATGTTCACCAAACCCCAGGAACTGGGCGGCCTCCTCGCCGGGATCGCCGACGGCTGCACGACGTAGCGATCTGCCGCAACGGGCCCCGCTACAGAGCCCAGATGTCTTTCGGGAGTGCGCTGCGTCCGGTCAGTGCGTCCAGGACCGTGGGCAAGCGCTGCGGGGGCAGGATGTCCAGGGCGAGTTCGATGGCCGGCCGCGCCGCCGCGGTGAGGTCGGGTGGGATCGGGCGGCCCAGCGCGCGGGCGATGTCGATGCCGTGCACCGTGAGTTCGAAGGCTCGGGTCGCGAGATAGTCGATGAGGCGCATCGGGCCGAACAAGGTGGCGACCTGGGCGTCGTCGGGGGTGACGTCGACGAGAGCCACGAGGCGAGCGGCGAGTTCGCGGACGGCGCTGACCGGGTCCGCGCCCAAACCGGTCCCGGCTTGACGGCCGCGGTCGGCGACCTCGCGAGGATCGAGCGACACCGCGGACGCGGCTCGGTAGTACGAGAGCGCATCCGGCAGCGCTTCTCCGGCAGCCGGTGCCGCGGCGAGGTACGACTCGATGGTGGAGAAGGCCCGCGACGTGTGGCCCAGCAGGGCACGAAGATCCCACTCGCCCAACGCCGGTCGGGTGAGCTGCTCCGCGGTGATGTCGTTTGCCACGGCGAGGAAGCCGGACGCGGCTCGGCTGAACCAGGTTCGGGTCTCCGTCGCAGTCGTCACCTCGCTCACCGGCCCAGCTTCTCGCTGATCCGGGCTTCGAGGTGTTTGCGCGCCAAACTCAGATGCTCGAGCTTGTCGTGCAGATCGGCATACGGAGCCTTGTCCAACTGGGCGTTGAACACCTCGCCCTCGCCCTCCATCACCCAGAGCCGGGCGTAGTACAGCGTGTCCTCGGCGAGGTGGGCCATGACGACCAGGCCGGTCAACAGCGGGTGGTTGTTCGTGACGTTCGTGCCGCGGGTGATGCCGTGCTCGAGTTCGACAGCCAGGGCGTACCGGAACTCCCACAGGTGCCCCAAACACTTCCGTCGACGGAAGGTGGTCCCGGCCGGAAGGAAGTCGTTGAGCAGATGCGGCGCCTTCTCGCCGTCCGCGGAGGGGCTGAGCCGGCCCTTCTGGAGGAGCAGTTTGAGCGCCGACAGGACGAGGATGGCCTCGTCCTCCGGGACCACCTGAACCCCCTCCGGACCCTCTGGTGCGATCTGCGGGAGTTGCATGGCCGCCCAGTTCCGCGTCGTTGCGAAACCCAGGGTGCGGCAGAACTCGCCCACGTCGCTGCGGCTGAGGAAGTCGAGATCGATCTCCTCGCCGTCGTTGAACCTGCCCAGTTGGTCGATCACATAGCCGAGCAGGTCGTTGGAGCCGGCCTTTCGGGCGATCGCCTGCTCGTACGTCGTGAACCTCACCGTGTCTCCCTCCGTGGGGGCGGACCACCGTAGGGCCCGCCCCACAGTATGCGGTGAACTGCGGCCACGGGGCGGCGCGCGGCTCGGGAGTGCGTTCGGCTCCGGTGTCCACGGCCGGTGACGGGTCGCGTGGTGAGCAGTGGGGTGTCACCGGTTCGCGACGAGTGCCGTCACGAGCGCCGTCACCAATGCGGCTGTGCGTAGGTCGCCGGCGGCGACGCTCGGGCTGAAACCCAGGCGGACGACGACGAGTTCGGCGCTCGGCACGACGTAGACCCGTTGGCCGTCGTGACCCTGCATCCAGTAGGTGTCCGCGGGCAGGGTCGCATCGACCAGCGAACCGTCGGCGCGGCGATTGACCCACCAGCCGGCGGCATACCCGTCCTCTTCGGTGGCCGACACCGCCTTGGCGGTGACCGACTCTCGCATCCACCCCTCGGGCAGGAGTCGTTGACCGCCCCACACGCCGTCCTGCAGCGCGAATTGCCCGAGCGTCGCCCAATCCCGCGGTGTGGCCCACAGGTACGAGCTGCAGACCGGCGTGCCCGCGGCGTCCGGCTCCCAGACGGCGCTGGTCAGGCCGAGCGGTGCGAACAGCTCGCGACGCGGCAGATCGGCACCGATCCCGGTCCGATCGTGCAGGACCGAGCAGAGCAGATTCGTGCTGCCGCTGGAGTACTGCTGGTACGTGCCGACCGGGTGAGCCAACGGCAGGCTCGCCGCGTATGCGCCCATGTCCGGTTCCAGGTACAGCATCGAGGTGATGGGGGTGCCGAGGTCGTAGGTCTCGTCCCACGTCAGGCCACTCGTCATCCGCATGAGGTCCTCGACGGTGATCCGCGCCCGATCGTCGGTCCACTCCGGCCGCAGCTTGGCGTCGCCGATCGAGACCTTCCCGGCGGCCACGACGCGGCCGGTCAGCAGATTGGCGACACTCTTGCCCATCGACCAACCCAGTTGCGGGGTATCCGCCGTAAACCCCGGGGCATAACGCTCGCCGACCAGGACGCCCTTGCGCAGGACGACGACGGCCCGGGTGCCCAAGCGGCTCTGCTCGGCGGCCGACAGGTCGTCACCGAAGGCCGCCGCGATCGCGGCCCCGGTCTGGCCCGTCGGAGTGCGCACAGGACCGACGTAACGTGCCGCATCCGCCGGCACCGCCGTCGGCGGCTCGGCCCCGGCCGGCGTGCCACCCAAGGTGCAGCCGTATGCCGTTGTGCTGGTTGCCGTTTGCCGCGCGATGACGCCGAGCACCGAGGCGGTCGTGGTGGTTCCGTCCTGCTGGGTGCGAAGGTAGGGGACCAGCGGATTGGGTGGCAGGTCGGCCATCGGGTCGGAGCGGCCGGCCACCGCACGCACGGCGCAGTCGTTGTGAGCGGCATACCCCGTGGCGGTGAAAAGCAACGGCTTGGCATACAGGTAGCCGCCGCCGAGCACGACCAGGACGAGGACGAGCAAACCGAGCAGAACGCGGCGCAGGGTCCGGTGCCGGCGCCGGCGTGGTCGGGGGCTCGCGCCGGTGACCGGCGTCACATCATTCATGGCCCCAGCATGCGTGTCCCGCGCGCCCGGGGCCAGCACCGGATCCGCGGATGTCCGGTACGTCACGTGCGCGGGTGGTATCGCACGACCCGCGGGATGATCTTTTGTGGTGGAAGTTCCCGCTGCGACGAAACCTGGTGATGTGCCATGTCCTACATCCCATCCACCGGCCGCAACCGCTCCCGGCACCTGGCGACGGTGCTCGTCTGGGCCGTCCTCTTGCTCGGTCTCGGAGCGTGTCAGGTCACCGATGCCGTCGACAAGGCGATCGCCGCCGTCGGTCAGACGACCTCGACGATTCAGCAGGAATCATCGGCCTGGCGCAACGAACTACCGCAGTTGCAGACGAATCTGGAGTCGCTCATCCGCACCGAGTCCGCCGGTCTGTCCGCCGAAGCACGCTCCTTGTTGACCGACGCCACGACGGAGATCGGCGCGCTCGCCAAGGACACCGTCGAACTCGCGGGGTTGACCGCCGAGCAACTAATCGCCAGGTTCGGCACCGAGCTGAGGTGCAACGCCGACTTTGCCCGGAGCCGGGTCACGGCGAGCCTGCGGACCCTGGCGGACCGAATGGCCTTCTGGAAGAAGAACGGAAGGGTCCCCGATCCGCCCAAGCATTCGGTATGCCAGGTCACCCCGAACTCCATGGAGGTGCGGGCCACCGGCGGCGCCGGCACCGATGGCTGGACGTTGACCTCGCCGGAGAACAAGATCGTCGGGGTCTACGGTTACGACTTCCGCTACGACGCGGTGCCGAGCGTGGATCTCGTCGACGCCGCGGGGACCCGGGTTCGGGCCGCGACGGTGGCCGCTTCCTACGTGACTCGCTACCAGATCAACCTGGACTTCGGCACCGAGAAACTGCAGTCGGTGAAGCCGGGAACGCACTTCGTCCTGCGGTGGCCGGACCAACCGGATCCCAATTCGATTGCGCTGACGGTGATCCGGCCGAGCGATCTGAAGATCGTGTCGGTCGATCTCGATCCCGTGTCGCCCCGGGCCAAGGTCAGCGCGGTGCAGGTGACCGTGATGATCGAGAACCGTGGCGGGTCCGCCAGCGAGCCCTTCGTGGCCACCTGGACCCCGGGGCCCAATCAGCCGGTCCAATCGGCCACGGTGGGTTCGGTCGTCGCCGGCGGCCAGAAGCGGTTCACCCTGCCGGCCTACACCTATCCGCAGCACGGCGTCTTCGAGTACGTCGTCCTCGTCGGCGGTGGAAGCGACAGCCGACGCGGGACCGTCACGGTCACGCCCTACGCGACGGTCCCGCATACCCAGTCCGTGCCGATGAACGGCACCTGGCCGGGCGGCGGCGGCGAACCCGGGCAGACCCTGGCCTTCGACGCGGTGCCGATCTTCCTCGGCAGGGAGTGCGTCATCGACCCGGCGCGCGGTGGGGGGAGTTTCACGGTCGACGACATCTTCGACCCCTCGATCAAGCACCGGGTGGCGTGGGATGCGGGCTACGACTTCGGGTTCGGACCGGGGACCTTCTGGCGCAGCCTGTCCTCGGTGTCGGCGACGTACGACGCCCAACTCTCGCGCGTCACCGGGCGGGTGACCCTCAAGGGCCTCGGCAGCCACGGCACGTTCGGCTCGCGCGGGCCGGAACGATTCGACGGCACCTTCACCGTCTACTCGCTCTGCCCCAGCTGACCGCCGGCCCTCACGGCGAGGCCGTGGCGGACGTGACGCCCAGGCAGACCTCGGTGACCCACGACTGCGGGTCCGGGTTCTGGCCGGGGCTCACGAGGTACCGGTTGTACATCGTCCCGGTCATCGTCAGGTCGTGGGCGGCCAGCCAGGCGCCGGCGGCGGCGATCGCCTCGGCGACCTGGTCGTACGGACCGTTGACCGTGGCCACGACGACCTCCTCGGCGGGAAGTTCCCGGCAGGCCAACGGCGTCGGGACGTCGAGCGGTCCGGCGACGGGCAACGCGATCTCCACGTCCACGTCGGATTCCCGGTACTCGGGGTCGTGGAAGATCGCGATGCCGGGACCGGCGATCCGCGAGAAGGCTTGGGGCGGAAGCAAGCTCATCAGGTCGTCCCAAAGGACGCCCTCGTCGGCATACGAGGGGATGACACGGCGCAGGGTGACGGCGCTCTGCGCCGGGTGGGTGCTGTGGGTGATGTCGAGCGACATGGGGAGCTCCTTGAGGTGAGCGAGGAGACCGTCGAGGGTTCTCAAGCGGTCGGCGGCCCGGCGTGCCTCGTCCTGCAGCCCAATCCGGTGGCTGGCCAGCGCGCGCGCCACGGTGTCCGCGTCGGCGCGCAGCAGGCCGGCGATCGCGGACACCCCGAAGCCCAGGTCCCGCAGCACGCGGATGCGTCCCGCGTCGCGAAGCTGGCTCGGGGAGTAGTGGCGATAGCCGGTGTGCGGGTCGAGGTATGCCGGTGCCAGCACGCCGTGTTCGTCGTAGTGGCGGAGCATGCGCACACTGAGCGCCGTGATCCGGGAGAAGCGCCCGATCGGGAAGAGTCGTTCGGAGGGTTCGTCGGCCGTCATGGGACCACCATGTCGGCTGCCATCGTGTGAGAGTCAACCCGG
>JBDIAR010000051.1:0-18903 GCA_039812545.1 Dermatophilaceae bacterium
TGCCGGCCGGGCCAACCGCTACGGTTCGTCGCCCGACGCGCCACCTGGCATACCCCGCTCGCCGATTGAAGCGACGATTTGATGCCACGACGGGAATTGAAGCGACGAGGGGAATTGATGCCACGACGGCCCGATCCCCCGAAGGGGACCGGGCCGTCGTCGATGGTGGTGATTCGGTTCAGGACTCGTCGGTGCTGCCCGATGCCTCGTCGGCGGTGCTCTCGCCGGGGGCGACGAAGCCCGCGGCCTGCGCAGCCTCGGGGGTCGCGAACCACACCTCGGCGATCGTCTGGTCGTACCACGGCGACTCCGGGGTGTGGTACTTCATCGAGTCCGCGTTGCCCTTGATCGGGAAGCCCTCCGGGGCCGAGCCGTCTTCAAGCGCGGCGTGGACGTCGTCGTGGGGTTCGACGCCGGCCGGCAGGGCCAGCAGACCGACCGCGGCAGCGGACTCCTGCTGGGTGTCCTCCTGCTGCGACGCCTCGTCGGCCGGTGCAGTCGCCGCGGCCTCCTCGGCCACCTCGGCCTCCTTGACCGCACGCTTCGTGGCGGCCGTCGCCTCGGCGACCGTCGCCTGCTTGCGCGACAGCGGCTCGCGCACCAGCTCGATGACCGCCATCGGGGCGTTGTCGCCCTTGCGGGGGCCGATCTTGGTGATCCGGGTGTAGCCGCCCGCACGCAACGCCATGTCGGCGGCGATCTCGGTGAAGAGGCGGTGCACGACGCTCTTGTCGCGAACGACCGTCATCACGCGGCGACGCGCATGCAGGTCACCGCGCTTGGCGAAGGTGATCAGGCGCTCGGCGAGCGGGCGCAACCGCTTGGCCTTGGCCTCGGTCGTGGTGATCCGGTCGTGTTCGAACAGCGCGGTCGCCAGATTGGCGAGCATCAGCCGTTCGTGCGCCGGGCCGCCACCGAGACGAGGACCCTTGGAGGGGGTGGGCATGGTGTCTTTCTCCTAGTTGTGAGGGCGGCGGGAGGTCAGAACTGCTCGTCTTCGGCGAACGAGGCGTCGTCGTCGAAGTCGGAGAAATTGTCGGCGATCGAGCCGGCGTCGAATCCGGGCGGGCTGTCCTTGAGGGCCAGTCCCATGCCGTACAGCTTCGCCTTGACCTCGTCGATGGACTTCGCCCCGAAGTTGCGGATGTCGAGCAGGTCGGCTTCGCTGCGGGCCACCAGTTCACCCACGGTGTGGATGCCCTCGCGCTTGAGGCAGTTGTAGGACCGGACGGTCAGGTCGAGGTCCTCGATCGGCAGCGCGAGGTCGGCGGCCAGCGCGGCATCCGTCGGCGAGGGCCCGATGTCGATGCCCTCGGCCTCGACGTTGAGTTCGCGAGCCAGGCCGAAGAGCTCGACGAGCGTCTTGCCCGCCGAGGCCATCGCGTCGCGCGGCACCATCGAGTTCTTGGTCTCGACGTCGACGATGAGCTTGTCGAAGTCGGTCCGCTGCTCGACTCGGGTGGCCTCCACCTTGTAGGTGACCGCGAGAACCGGGGAGTAGATCGAGTCGATCGGGATGCGCCCGATCTCCTGGTCACCGGACTTGTTCTGCTGAGCCGAGACATAGCCGCGGCCGCGCTCGACGGTCAGTTCGAGTTCCAGCTTGCCCTTGGCGTTCAACGTCGCCAGCTGCAGGTCGGGGTTGTGCACCTCGACCCCGGCCGGCGGGGCGATGTCGGCCGCGGTGACCACCCCCGGGCCCTGCTTGCGCAGGTACATCACGACCGGTTCGTCGTGCTCGGAGGAGACGACGAGTTCCTTGATGTTGAGGATGATCTCGGTGACGTCCTCCTTGACCCCCGGGATCGTCGAGAACTCGTGGAGCACGCCGTCGAAACGAACGCTCGTCACGGCGGCACCTGGGATGCTGGAGAGCAGGGTGCGGCGCATCGAGTTGCCGAGTGTGTAGCCGAAGCCGGGCTCCAGCGGCTCGATGACGAACCGGGAGCGCGTCGGGGAGAGGGATTCCTCGGAGAGCTTGGGGCGCTGTGCGATGAGCACTGTTCATATCCTTCCCACGGACGCCCGCTATATGACGTCGCGTGAACGCCGCACTGTCGTGCGACCGACCGGTTCAGCTCGGTCCGTGAACCGGTCCTGTCCTGCACCGTATGCCGTTCACGCACCTGATCTCGACAGGCGCGGCGAACGGCATACGGTGCGGGGAGTCTGCTACTTGCTGTAGAGCTCGACGATGAGCTGTTCGGCCAGGATGGTGTCGATCTGGGCCCGGACCGGCAGCTGGTGGATCAGGATCGTCAAGGTGCCCGGAACGACCTGCAGCCAGGCCGGAACCGGACGCTCGCCGTAGGTCTGGCGGGCCAGTTCGAACGGGAACAGCTCCTGGGACTGCTTGCGGACCGTGATGATGTCGTACGGCTCCACCCGGTAGCTGGGCACGTCCACGCGCTTGCCGTTGACCTCGAAGTGGCCGTGGCTGACGAGCTGGCGGGCGTGCCGACGGGTGCGGGCCAGGCCCGCGCGGTAGACGACATTGTCGAGTCGGGACTCGAGGATGGTCAGCAGGGTCTCACCGGTCTTGCCGGGGCGGTTGGCCGCCTCCTTGTAGTACCGGACGAACTGCTTCTCCATGACGCCGTAGGTGAAGCGGGCCTTCTGCTTCTCCTGCAGCTGGGTGAGGTACTCCTTCTCCTGGATCCGGCGCCGGCCGTGCTGACCCGGAGGGAAGGGGCGGTTCTCGAAGTTGCGGTCGTCGCCGACGAGGTCGACCTTGAGCCGCCGAGACTTCTTGGTAATGGGGCCGGTGTAACGAGCCATGGTCTTAGATCACTTCTTCCCGTATGTCTGCGCTGTGAAGGGCCGCGGGTCAGACGCGGCGGCGCTTGGGCGGACGGACACCGTTGTGCGGCGAGGGCGTGACGTCACTGATCGCCCCGACCTCCAGGCCGGTGGCGGTCAGGGACCGGATGGCCGTCTCGCGACCGGATCCGGGTCCCTTGACGAAGACGTCGACCTTGCGCATACCGTGCTCCATCGCCCGACGGGCGGCGGCCTCGGCGGCCAGCTGCGCGGCGAACGGGGTGGACTTGCGCGAGCCCTTGAAGCCGACCTGGCCGGCCGAGGCCCACGAGATCACCGCACCCGTGGGGTCGGTGATGGAAATGATCGTGTTGTTGAACGTGCTCTTGATGTGAGCGTGCCCGTGGGCGACGTTCTTCTTCTCCTTGCGACGGATTTTGGTCTTGGCCGTCGCCTGGCGTCCCTTGGGAGGCATATGTTGTGGTCTTCTCTTTCGTCCTACGAAGTTCTTCGGTCTGGGTGAGGCGCATGCCGTGGCGTTCGGGCGGGCCGAACGCTGCCGACGGGTCGGCTACTTGCCGGCCTTCTTCTTGCCGGCGACGGTGCGCTTGGGACCCTTGCGGGTGCGGGCGTTGGTCTTGGTCCGCTGTCCGCGGACGGGGAGCCCGCGGCGGTGCCGCAGCCCTTCGTAAGACCCGATCTCGACCTTGCGACGGATGTCGGCGGCGATCTCGCGCCGCAGGTCACCCTCGATCTTGACATTGTCCTCGAGGTAGTCGCGCAGGGCGACGAGTTCGGCCTCGGTGAGATCCTTGACGCGGGTATCGGGGCTGACGCCGGTGACGGCCAGCGCCTTGCTCGCGGTGGTACGACCCACTCCGAAGATGTAGGTCAGGCCGACCTCGACGCGCTTCTCGCGCGGCAGGTCCACGCCGACTAGACGTGCCATGTGCTGGTGTTCTCCTGATCGGTAGCGGAGGTCTTCTGGACAGCACCGTTCCGTCGGGACGACCAACGGTCCCCCGCCTCCGTGCGGGGGGTGACGTCCTGACCTGGGTCAGGGGCCGGGTGCTGCGTTGTTGAGTTGTGCCGAGCTGCGGTGAGCTCGCGGGTGGTGCGTCGATCCCGACTGTTTCCGGTCGGTGCCGCGATCAGCCCTGGCGCTGCTTGTGGCGCAGGTTGTCGCAGATCACCATGACCCGGCCGTGGCGGCGGATCACCTTGCACTTGTCGCAGATCTTCTTGACGCTGGGCTGAACCTTCATCGCCTGCTGTCTCAATCGGATCGTGTCGCGGCTACCGTGCGGCCGGGGCCGTACGCCACCCGCGACGGTGGGTTCGGGTTGTGCTCTCGCGCGCCGGACGGCGAGCGGGAGCGGTATGCCAGAGCCGGGGCGATGGCAGCCTGCCGCCGCCCGGCGGTCGTGCTAGCGATAGCGGAAGACGATCCGCCCTCGGGACAGGTCGTACGGCGAGAGTTCCACCACGACCCGGTCCTCGGGGAGGATCCGGATGTAGTGCTGGCGCATCTTGCCCGAGATGTGCGCGAGAACCTTGTGACCGTTGGAGAGCTCGACCCGGAACATCGCGTTCGGGAGAGCTTCGACGATCGTGCCCTCGATCTCGATGACACCGTCCTTCTTGGCCATATCCTCCGTCAATCTGTCGGTCGCTCGGCCCTGGAGCGGGCCGGCGGCTGGGGTGGGTGCTGGCGGGTGCCGAGATGACGCCGTGTGGTGCCGGACACCCAACGCACTAGAGTACGCCATGGTCCCGGCCGCCCTGAAATCCGTCGGCGGCGCCCCGCATCCCCCGGCTCGCTGCCGGCCCCGCGATCTGCTCTGCGACGGCCGGTGGACCGGCTGGCGCAGAGGACGACCGCTCACCCCACCATAACGACAGATCAAAATATTCCTCTCTACAGGCCTTCCAACGGGAAAATCTCGGCGTATCGTGGTCAATCGCCGAAGTACTTCGGTTCTTCCCCCTCAATGATGAGGGGCGCACACGCTAGGGGATGAGCACCCATGACGGCACCTGTGAGCCTGAAACCCGACGGAGAGCTCCATCGGAGTCTGCAGGCCAGACATCTGAACATGATCGCGATCGGCGGAGCCATCGGCACCGGGCTGTTCGTGGCATCCGGGAAGTCGATCAGCTCGGCGGGCCCCGGGGGCGCACTGCTCGCCTACACCGTCATCGGCATGATGGTCTTCTTCATCATGCAGGGCCTGGGCGAGATGGCGACCTATCTGCCGGTCTCCGGCTCGTTCCAGACCTACTCGTCCCGGTTCGTCTCCCCCTCGTTCGGCTTCGCGATGGGCTGGAACTACTGGTTCAACTGGGCGATCACGGTCGCCGCGGAACTGGCCGCGGCCGCGCTGGTGATGAAGTACTGGCTGCCCGACACCCCCTCGTGGATCTGGTCGGCGCTCTTCCTCGCATTGCTGTTCGGCCTGAACTTCATGTCGGCCCGCGCCTTCGGTGAGGGCGAGTTCTGGTTCGCCAGCGTGAAGGTCCTGACGATCCTCGTCTTCCTCGTCGTCGGCATCGCGATGATCCTCGGCGTGCTCGCCGGCCCATCCCCCGGTTTCAGCAACTGGACGACCGGAGATGCGCCCTTCCCCGGCGGCTTCGTCGGCATCATCGGCATCTTCATGGTCGCCGGATTCTCCTTCCAGGGCACCGAACTCGTCGGCGTCGCGGCCGGCGAGTCCAAGGACCCCGCCAAGAACATCCCGCGCGCCATCCGGACCGTGTTCTTCCGGATCATGCTCTTCTACGTCGGCGCCATCGGTGTCATCGCCTTCCTCATCCCCTACACCGACGACCGGCTACTCTCCGGAGCCGAAGACAACATCGCCGTCGCCCCGTTCACCCTGGTCTTCGACCGCGCCGGCATCCTGGCCGCCGCCACGATCATGAACGCGGTCATCCTCACCTCGATCCTGTCCGCCGGGAACTCCGGCCTGTACGCCTCCACCCGGATGCTCTACAGCCTGGCCAAGGAGGGCAAGGCGCCCGCCGTGCTCGCCAAGGTCAACGCCCGCGGTGTGCCGGTCAACGCGCTCTACGCCACGACGTTCGTCGGCATGGCCTGCTTCGCCTCCAGCAAGGTCGGTGACGGCAAGGCATACACCTGGCTGGTCTACATCTCCGGGCTGTCCGGCTTCATCGCCTGGGTCGGCATCGCGTGGTGTCACTACAACTTCCGCCGCGCCTACCTCCTGCAAGGACACAAGCTCGAGGACCTGACGTTCAAGGCGCGGTGGTTCCCGCTCGGACCGATCATCGCCCTGCTGCTGTGCATCACGATCATCCTCGGCCAGGGCTGGGAGGCAATCCGGGACAACGACTGGGGAACCGTCCTCGGGGCGTACATCGGCCTGCCGATCTTCCTGGGCGTCTGGTTCATCCACAAGATGGTGACCGGCGGCAAGAAGGTCGACCTGGCCCACGCAGACCTCAGCCGTACCCACGTCTGATCGCGATCAGCCTGAACACGACCCTCTGATCAGAACGAAGGGCGTCACCCGGACCACCGGGTGACGCCGTTCGGCATTGTCGGTGCGGCCGGCGTGTCCTCAGTCGGGCAGGGGAGTGTATGCCACGCCGAGCTCGGCGAGTGCCGCTGCGCCCCCGTCCAAGGCGGTGAGGATCCACAAACCGTCCGGCATGACGGCGACCGTGTGTTCCCAGTGCGCCGCGCGCGAACCGTCGACGGTGACCACGGTCCAGCCGTCCGAACGCACCGTCGTCTCCGCCGAACCCAAGGTGGCCATCGGTTCGATGGCCGCGGTGAACCCGGCCGTGACCAGCGGCCCCTTCTCCCGGACCCGGTAGTTGGGGATCTGCGGATCCAGGTGCATCTGTTCGCCGATGCCGTGGCCGACGTACTCCTCCACGATGCCGTAGGTCTGCCCGTCGGCCACCGCCGAACGCTCCAGGCTGTCCTCCACGGCGGCGCCGACGGCGTGGAGGCGACCGCCCGGACGCAACGCCGCCAGACCGGCATACATGGCCCGCTCGGTCGCCGAACTCAACGCCAGATCCTGCGGACGACCCTCCTGCGAACCGCCGACGACGACAGTGATCGCGGCGTCGCCGTTCCAGCCGTCGACCTGCGCGCCGCAGTCGATGGACAGCAGGTCGCCCGCGTGCAGCACCCGATCACCCGGTATGCCGTGGACGATCTGTTCGTTGACGCTCGTACACAAGGTGTTGACATATCCCGGCACCAACTGGAAGTTCGGTATGCCGCCATGGGAGCGGATGAACTCCTCCGCGATCCGGTCGAGTTCACCGGTCGTCACGCCGGGCCGCACGTAGTCGGCGAGCAGTGCCAGCGTTCGCCCGGTCAGCAAGCCGGCCACGCGCATCGCGTGCAGCTGCTCGTCGGTCCGGCCGGGCAATCGGCGTCGGGAGAACACCGGGTCAGGCCGGGATGGCGTCCAGCGCTGCCGCGATCCGGTCCTTGACGTCAGGAACCTCGCCCATGCCGTCCACCTCGACGAGGATGCCCTTGTCGCGATAGACCGCGATGAGCGGCTCGGTTTCCCGGTGGTAGATCGCCATCCGCTCCCGGATGACGTCCTCGGTGTCGTCGGCCCGGCCCTCGATGGCGGCCCGCTTGAGCAGGCGCGCGACCGTGGCGTCCTCGTCGACGACCAGGTCGATCACCGCGTCCAGCCGCAGGCCCTTCTCGGCGAGCAACTCGTCGAGGGCGTGGACCTGGCCGACGGTACGCGGGTACCCGTCCAGCAGGAAGCCGGCTTCGGCGTCGGCCTGACCCAGACGGTCTTTGACGATGGCATTGGTGACCTCGTCGGGCACGAAGCCCCCCGAGGCGAGGATGGCCTCGACCTGCTGGCCGAGTTCGGTCTTGGACTTGATATTGCTGCGGAAAATGTCGCCCGTGGAGATAGCCGGCACGCCGTAGTGCTCGGCGATCTGCACCGCTTGCGTGCCCTTGCCGGCACCGGGCGCACCCAGAATAAGGAGGCGCATCAGCGGAGAAACCCTTCGTAGTGACGTTGCTGCAACTGGGACTGGATCTGCTTCACGGTGTCAAGCCCCACGCCGACGATGATGAGAATCGACGTGCCGCCGAACGGGAAGTTCGCATCCGCACCCAGATACGCCAGGGCGACCAACGGGATCAGCGAGATGATCGCCAGGTAGATGGCTCCCGGCACCGTGATCCTGTTGAGGACGTACCCCAGATACTCCGCGGTGGGACGGCCCGCCCGGATGCCCGGGATGAAACCGCCGTACCGCTTCATGTTGTCAGCAACCTCGGTCGGGTTGAAAGTGATGGAGACGTAGAAGAAGGTGAAGAAGAGGATCAGCGCGGTGTAGACGGCCATGTAGATGGGGTGGTCACCGCGGGTCAAGTTGTCCTGAACGAAGGCAACCCAAGGCGCCCGATCCTCCGTGTTGGTCTGGTTGAACTGGGCGACCATCGAGGGCAGCGCCAGCAACGATGAGGCGAAGATCACAGGGATGACGCCGGCCATGTTGACCTTGAGCGGGATGTAGGTGGCGGTACCGCCGTACATCTGGCGCCCGACGAGACGCTTGGCATACTGCACCGGTATGCGGCGCTGGGACTGTTCGACGAAGATGACCGCGGCCATCACGAAGACCCCCAGCAAGATCACCAGGAGGAACGACCCCCAGCCCTTGGACTCCTTGATCCCCCACAGCGAGGACGGGAACCGCGAGGCGATCGAGGTGAAGATCAGCAGCGACATGCCGTTGCCGATCCCGCGGTCGGTGATGAGTTCACCCAGCCACATGATCAGGCCGGTGCCGGCGGTCAGGGCGAGCACCATGATGACGATCGTGACGACCGAGTCGTCGTGCAGGATCGTGGTACACCCCGGGCTGTTGCCGAACAGGCTCTGCGGGTTGCGGGCGAAGGTGATCAGCGTCGAACTCTGCAGGACCGCCAGACCGATGGTGAGGTAACGGGTGTACTGGGTGAGCTTGGTCGTCCCGGCCTGGCCCTCCTGCTTGAGGGTTTCGAAGCGAGGGATGACGACGGTGAGGAGCTGGATGATGATGCTGGCCGTGATGTACGGCATGATCCCCAGCGCGAAGATCGACAGCTGGAGCAGCGCGCCACCGGAGAACAGATTGGCCATCGACAAGAAGCCGTTCTGGCCTGCGGCGTTGACGCCGGACAGACAGCGGGAGACCGCCGTGTAGTCGATGCCCGGCGAGGGCCACTGCGACCCCAGCCGGAAGATCGCCAGGATCATCAGGGTGAAGAGAAGCTTCTTGCGCAGATCCGGCGTCTTGAACGCCCGGACGATGGTCGTCAACAATGCGAGCCCTCCTCACGCGCTGCCCGAAGTGGCGCGCGTCCCGACATTCCCGAAGGACGATAACACCCCGAACCGACGTCCACCCGCCCGTCCGGAAGATCGGGCGGGCGGGTGGACACGGGTCGTCAGTCTTGGCCGGGCGTGAGCTCGGTGACCGAGCCGCCGGCGGTCGAGATCTTGTCCTTGGCGGTGGCCGATGCGCGGTGAACGGTGACGGCGAGGGCCACGTCGACGTCGCCGTTGCCGAGGACCTTGACGGGGTACCCGTCGCGGACCGCTCCCCTGGCCACCAGGTCCTCGACCGTCACCGTGCCGCCGTCCGGGTACAGCTCGGAGAGGCGAGCCAGGTTGACGATCTGGTAGACCACCCGGTTGGGGTTGGTGAAGCCGCGCAGCTTGGGCAGCCGCATGTGCAGCGGCATCGAGCCACCCTCGAAACGCTCCGGCACCTGGTACCGGGCCTTGGTGCCCTTGGTACCGCGGCCGGCCGTCTTGCCCTTGGACCCCTGGCCGCGTCCGACCCGGGTCTTGGGCGTCTTGGCGCCCGGCGCGGGACGCAGGTGGTGCACCTTCAGGGCCGCGCCCTCGGTGCTCTTCTTGGCATCTGCCATGATCAGTCGACCTCCTCTACGGCGACCAGGTGGGCCACCGCTCGGACCATGCCCCGGATCTCCGGGCGGTCCTCTTTGACGACGACGTCGCCGATCCGCTTGAGACCCAGCGAACGCAGGGTCTCGCGGTGGTTCTGCTTGCCGCCGATCTCTGAACGGGTCTGCGTCACCTTCAACCGGGCCATCACGCACCAGCCTTCGCAGCGGCGGCGGCCAGGCCCTCGGCGCGGGCGCGCAGCATGGCGGCCGGCGCCACGTCCTCCAGCGACTTGCCGCGACGAGCCGCGACCGCCTCGGGACGCTCGAGCTGACGCAGCGCGTCGACGGCGGCGTGGACGATGTTGATCGCGTTGTCCGAGCCGAGCGACTTGGACAACACGTCGTGGATGCCGGCGCATTCCAGGACCGCACGCACCGGACCACCGGCGATGACACCGGTACCGGGGGCTGCCGGACGCAGCATGACCACACCGGCGGCCGCCCGCCCCTGAACCGGGTGCGGGATGGTGCCCTGGATGCGCGGGACCTTGAAGAAGGCCTTCTTGGCCTCCTCCACGCCCTTGGCGATGGCCGAGGGGACTTCCTTGGCCTTGCCGTAGCCGACGCCCACGGTTCCATCGCCGTCGCCGACGACGACCAGCGCGGTGAAGCTGAACCGGCGGCCACCCTTGACGACCTTGGCGACGCGGTTGATGGTCACGACGCGTTCGATGTACAGGTTCTTCTCGGCCTCGCGCGAGTCGCGGTCGCGACCGCCGCGGCGGTCCTCGCGACGCTCGGAGCGACGGTCGTTGCGGTCGGTCGACCGGTCGCCGCCGGTGCCGACGGGGCCAGTGCCGCGACGCTGGGGTCCGGGCATCAGATGTTCCTCATCTCATTGCTCAGGTCATTGCTGAAGGCGATCCGGCTGCTCACAGGGCCAACCCGCCTTCCCGGGCGCCGTCGGCGACGGCGGCCACCCGGCCGTGGTACTTGTTGCCCGCGCGGTCGAAGACGACGGCCTCCACACCGGCGGCCTTGGCACGCTCGGCGACGAGTTCGCCGACCTTCTTGGCCTTGGCGGTCTTGTCACCGTCGTGGCCGCGGACGTCGGCCTCCATCGTGGAGGCGCTGGCCAGCGTCTTGCCGACCGTGTCGTCGACCACCTGGACGAACATGTGACGCGAGGAACGGGACACCACCAGGCGGGGCCGCCCGGCGCTGCCGCTGATCCGCTTGCGCGCGCGGAAGGCACGACGCAGGCGTGCTGCGGACTTCGTGGTGCTCCGCTTGACGATACCTGCCATGGCTTACTTACCGGCCTTTCCAACCTTGCGACGGATGACCTCACCCGCATACCGAACGCCCTTGGCCTTGTACGGGTCGGGCTTGCGGAGCTTGCGGATATTGGCGGCGACCTCGCCGACCTGCTGCTTGTCGATGCCCTGCACCGAGAACCGGGTCGGGGCCTCGACGACGAAGGTGATGCCCTCGGGGGCCTTGACCAGGATGGGGTGCGAGTAGCCGAGGGCGAACTCCAGGTCGCTGCCCTTGGCGGTCACGCGGTAACCGGTCCCGGCGATCTCCAGCTTCTTCTCGTAGCCGGCCGTGACCCCCGTGACCATGTTGGCGATGAGGGTGCGGGTCAGCCCGTGCAGAGACCGGGACGCCCGCTCGTCGTCGGGCCGGGTCACGGCGATGGCGCCGTCGTCGTCCCGACCGACCGAGATGGGCTCGGCGACGACCAGCGAAAGGCTGCCCTTGGGTCCCTTGACGGAGACACTCTGACCGTCGATGGTGACGTCGACCCCGCTGGGGACGGTCACCGGAAGACGTCCGATTCGCGACATGGTGGCTACCCCTTACCAGACGTAGGCGAGGACTTCCCCACCCACGCCCTTCTCGTGCGCCTGCTTGTCGGTGAGCAGCCCGGAGGACGTGGAGATGATCGCCACGCCCAGTCCGCCGAGCACGCGCGGCAGGCCGGTCGACTTGGCATACACCCGAAGACCCGGCTTGCTGACCCGACGGACCCCGGCGATGGAGCGCTCGCGGTTCGGGCCGTACTTGAGGTTGATCACCAGGGTCTGTCCCACGTCCGCGCTCTGCACGGTCCACGAGCTGATGTACCCCTCCGCCTGGAGGATCTCGGCGATGTTCTTCTTGAGCTTCGAGTACGGCATCTGAACCTGGTCCTGGTGCGCCGAGTTGGCGTTCCGGACGCGGGTCAGCATGTCCGCGATCGGGTCGGTCATGGTCATGTGGGCTTCATGCCCTTCCTCACCGTGGTTTCAGCTCTGGTGGCGTACCTGCGCGGTATGCCGGTGCCGACCTGCGGTGTAGTCGGTGGTGCGAGAACGGATGGGTGCTAACGGATGGGGCGAATTACCAGGAGCTCTTGGTGACGCCGGGCAGTTCGCCGCGGTGCGCCATCTCCCGCAGGCAGACCCGGCACAGGCCGAACTTGCGGTAGACCGAGTGCGGACGACCGCACCGCTGGCAGCGGGTGTATGCCCGGACCGCGAACTTCGGCTTGGCGTTCGCCTTGTTGATCAACGCTGTCTTGGCCATGGCCTTGTCACATCTCCTTGAAGGGGAAGCCGAGGGCCTTCAGCAGCGCGCGGCCCTCGTCGTCGTTGGCGGCCGTGGTGACCACGGTGATGTCCATCCCGCGGACCCGGTCGATCCGGTCCTGGTCGATCTCGTGGAACATCGACTGCTCCACCAGACCGAAGGTGTAGTTGCCGCGCCCGTCGAACTGCTTGGGCGACAGGCCGCGGAAGTCGCGGATCCGCGGCAGGGCCACCGAGACCAGCCGGTCCAGGAACTCCCACATCCGGTCCCCGCGCAGCGTCACGTGCGCACCGATCGGCATACCCTCGCGCAGTTTGAACTGCGCGATCGACTTGCGGGCCTTCGTGACGACGGGCTTCTGCCCGGTGATCGCCGTCAGGTCGCGAACCGCGCCCTCGATGAGCTTGGCGTCCTTCGCGGCGTCGCCGACACCCATGTTGACGACGACCTTGACGACGCCGGGAACCTGCATCGGGTTGGCATACGAGAACTGGTCCTGCAGGGCCGTGCGGATCTCCTCGCGGTACCGGCTCTTCAGTCGCGGCGCGCTCACGTCCTGCGACGCGGCCGGCGCGGTAGTGGTGGTGGTCGTCATGGCGTCACAGGTCCTTCTTCGACTTCTGGGCCACGCGCACGCGCGTGATCTTGGTGCGGCCGTCGCGTTCCACGGTCTCCTGGCGGACCGAGATCCGGGTCGGCTTCTTCGTCCCCGGGTCGACGACCTGCACATTGCTGACGTGGATCGGGGCCTCGGTGTGGGTCAGGCCACCGGTGCGCGCGCCGCGGCCCGTGGTGCCGGCCTTGACGTGCTTGGTCACCCGGTTGATGCCCTCGACGAGGACCCGCTGGGTCTGGGGGTACACGGCGATGACCTTGCCCTGCTTGCCGCGGTCGCCCTCGGTCTTGCGACCGTCGGCGAGCAGGCGTTCGCGCGGACCGGAAATGACCTGGACGAGGTCGCCCTTCTTGATCCGCAGCTTCGGCGCCTTGGTCTTGGCGTTGCTCATCACAGCACCTCCGGAGCCAGCGAGATGATCTTCATGAACTTCTTGTCGCGCAGCTCGCGGCCCACCGGACCGAAGATGCGCGTACCGCGGGGGTCACCGTCGTTCTTGAGGATGACGGCGGCGTTCTCGTCGAACTTGATGTAGCTACCGTCCGGGCGGCGACGCTCCTTGACGGTGCGCACGATGACCGCCTTGACGACATCGCCCTTCTTGACGTTGCCGCCGGGGATGGCGTCCTTGACGGTGGCCACGATCGTGTCGCCGATGCCGGCATAACGACGGCCGGAGCCGCCGATCACCCGGATGCACAGGATCTCCTTGGCGCCGGTGTTGTCGGCAACCTTCAGGCGTGACTCTTGCTGAATCACTTCGCACGCTCCAGAATCTCCACGACCCGCCAGTTCTTGGTGGCCGACAGCGGGCGGGTCTCCATGATCAGGACCCGGTCGCCGACGCCGGCGGTGTTGCCCTCGTCGTGGGCCTTGACCTTGGACGAGCGGCGCAGCACCTTGCCGTACAGAGCGTGCTTGACCCGGTCCTCGACCTCGACGACGACGGTCTTGTCCATCTTGTCGCTGACCACATAGCCCTGCCGGGTCTTGCGGTAGTTGCGGTCGCCGCTTCGGGAGCCCGCGACCTCCGGGCTGGTGTTCTCGCTCATGCCTCGTCCTTCTCAGCGGCGTCCTTGGGGGCCTTCTTCTCGGCCTTCTCTGCCTTGGCCGCTTCCTTCGCGGCCTTCTTGGCGGCCTTGGCGTCCAGCACCGGAGCCGCGGCGGCGGGCACCGGGGCGATGCCGAGTTCGCGCTCGCGCATCTCGGTGTAGATCCGCGCGATGTCGCGGCGAACCGCGCGCAGCCGCCCGTGGTTGTCCAACTGACCGGTGGCCGACTGGAAGCGCAGGTTGAACAGCTCTTCCTTGGCCTTGCGCAGTTCCTCGCCGAGACGGACGTCATCCATCCCGCGCAACTGCTCCGACGCCAGATCCTTGGTCCCGATGGCCATCAGTTGTCACCACCTTCGCGGCTGACGAAACGGCACTTCATGGGCAGCTTGTGCATGGCGAGCCGCATCGCCTCGCGGGCCGTGGGCTCGGTGACACCGGAGAGCTCGAACAAGATGCGTCCCGGTTTGATGTTGGCGACCCACCACTCCGGCGAACCCTTGCCCGAACCCATCCGGGTCTCGGCGGGCTTCTTGGTGATGGGCCGGTCGGGGTAGACGTTGATCCAGACCTTGCCACCACGCTTGATGTAGCGGGTCATGGCGATACGGGCCGCCTCGATCTGGCGGTTCGTCAGGTAGGTGGGCTCCAGGGCCTGTATGCCGTAGTCGCCGAAGGCGATCTTGGTGCCACCCTTGGCAGCCCCCGAACGACCGGGGTGGTGCTGCTTACGGTGCTTGACTCGACGGGGAATCAACATGGTCGGGCCTCACGCATTCTCGGTGCCGGCGGCGGTCGCAACTGCCGCGGCGGTCTCGGTGGCCGCACCGGCGGCCTCGGCGGACGGGGTCTCGACGGGCGCCTCGGCGCCGTAGTCGGGACGCTCGCCGCGACGCGGGCGGGCCGGACGGTCCGAGCCGTCGCGACGCGGTCCGCGCTGCGGACGGGGAGCCGCGGCCTGCTGGGCCGCGAGTTCCTTGCTGGTCAGGTCGCCGCGGTAGATCCAGACCTTCACGCCGATCCGGCCGAAGGTGGTCTTGGCCTCGTGGAAGCCGTAGTCGATGTTGGCCCGCAGGGTGTGCAGCGGCACCCGGCCCTCACGGTAGAAGTCCGAGCGGGACATTTCGGCGCCACCGAGTCGGCCGGAGCACTGCACCCGGATGCCCTTGGCGCCGGCCCGCAGCGCGGACTGGATGCCCTTGCGCATGGCGCGCTTGTACGACACGCGGGCGGACAGCTGTTCGGCGACGCCCTGGGCGACGAGTTGGGCGTCGATCTCGGGGTTCTTGACTTCGAGGATGTTGAGCTGGACCTGCTTGCCGGTGAGCTTCTCCAGTTCACCGCGAAGCCGGTCCGCCTCGGCGCCGCGGCGCCCGATGACGATGCCGGGGCGCGCGGTGTGGATGTCGACGCGGACCCGGTCCCGGGTGCGTTCGATCTCCACCTTGGCGATGCCGGCCCGCTCCATCCCCTTCTCCATGAGGCGACGGATCTCGACGTCTTCCTTCACGTAGTCGCGGTACCGCTGACCCTCCTTGGTGGAGTCGGCGAACCAACGGCTCTTGTGATCGGTGGTGATGCCGAGACGGAAGCCGTTCGGGTTGACCTTCTGTCCCATCAGCGGGTCCCTTCCTTGGCCGGCTTACGCTCTGCCGTCTTCTTCGGGGCGGTCTTGGTGGCCGCCTTGGCAGCGGAAGCCTTGCGCTCCTCCTGCACGAGGATCACGGTGATGTGGCTGGTGCGCTTGAGGATCCGACCGGCGCGGCCCTGGGCCCGCGGACGGAAGCGCTTCATCGTCGGCCCCTCGTCGACGAACGCCTCGTCGATCCGCAGGGCGCTCTCGTCGAAGGGCTGCGAGTCGCGATCGGCCAGGAACCGGGCGTTGGCGATGGCCGATTCGAGGACCTTGCGCACGGGTTCGGCCGCACTCTGCGGTGCGAACCGCAGGGTGGTGACGGCCTCGCCGGCCGCCTTGCCGCGGATCAGGTCGACCATGCGGCGGGCCTTCATCGGGGTGACCCGCACGTGGCGCGCCTGGGCGCGGGCCACGAGCGAGATCTCCGGGGTCGAGGTTGTCTGCGAGGTCATGGTGCTCACCGGCGGCGCGCCTTCTTGTCGTCCTTCACGTGGCCCCGGAAGGTCCGGGTCGGGGCGAACTCGCCCAGCTTGTGACCGACCATCGACTCGGTGACGAACACCGGCACGTGCTTGCGCCCGTCGTGGACGGCGAAGGTGTGGCCGAGCATGTCCGGGCTGATGACCGACCGGCGCGACCACGTCTTGATGACGTTCTTGGTGCCCTTCTCGTTCTGGGCGTCCACCTTCTTCTGCAGGTGGTCGTCGATGAAGGGGCCCTTCTTCAGGCTACGAGGCATTTGTGATCGGCTCCTTTATCAGCGCTTCTTGCCCGTACGACGGCGACGCACGATGAGCTTGTCGCTCTCTTTGTGCGCCTTGCGGGTCCGGCCCTCGGGCTTGCCCCAGGGCGACACCGGGTGACGACCGCCGGACGTGCGACCCTCACCACCACCGTGCGGGTGGTCGACGGGGTTCATGACGACGCCGCGCACGGTCGGGCGCTTGCCCTTCCAGCGGTTGCGGCCGGCCTTGCCCCAGTTGATGTTCGACTGCTCGGCGTTGCCGACCTCACCGATCGTCGCCCGGCACCGGGCGTCGACGTTGCGGATCTCACCGGACGGCATACGCAACTGGGCGTAGGGGCCGTCCTTGGCGACGAGCTGCACCCGGGCACCGGCGGAGCGGGCGATCTTCGCGCCACCACCGGGCCGGAGTTCGATCGCGTGCACGACGGTACCGACCGGGATGTTGCGCAGCGGCAGGTTGTTGCCGGGCTTGATGTCCGCGCCGGGTCCGGCCTCGATCGGGTCGCCCTGCTTGAGCTTGTTGGGGGCCAGGATGTAGCGCTTGTCCCCGTCGGCGTAGTGCAGCAGCGCGATCCGGGCGGTGCGGTTGGGGTCGTACTCGATGTGCGCGACGCTCGCCGGCACCCCGTCCTTGTCGTGCCGACGGAAGTCGATCACCCGGTAGGCCCGCTTGTGACCCCCACCGATGTGGCGGGTGGTGATCCGGCCGGCGTTGTTGCGGCCGCCGGACTTGGTCAACGGCCGGACGAGGGACTTCTCCGGAGTCGAGCGAGTGACCTCGGCGAAGTCCGCGACCGACGCGCCACGGCGACCCGGGGTCGTCGGCTTGTACTTGCGAATAGCCATGTTTCTCAGCCTTATCCGTATGCCGTCAGCGAGCGCTGCCGAAGATGTCGATCGAACCGCCGTCACGCAGGGTGACGATGGCCCGCTTGGTGTCCTTGCGGCGACCGATCCCGAAACGCGTGCGACGCGCCTTGCCGGGGCGGTTCAGCGTGTGCACCGAGTCGACCTTGACCTTGAAGATCTGCTCGACGGCGATCTTGATCTCGGTCTTGTTGGCCCGGGGGTCGACCACGAAGGTGTACTTGCCCTGGTCGAGCAGGGCATACGACTTCTCCGAGACCACCGGGGCGATCAGGATGTCGCGGGGGTCCTTCTGGGCGGTCACTGGCCCTCCTCCTGACTCGGGGCGGCGCTGGTGTCGGTGGCCGCAGCGGTCCCGACGAAGGCGTCGAGCGCGGCCTGGGTGAAGACCACGTCGTCGGCGCACAGCACGTCGTAGGTGTTGAGCTGGTCGGCGAACAGCACGTGCACGTCGGCGACGTTGCGAACCGACTTGAAGCCGACCTCGTCACCTCGGGCCAAGACGACCAGCAGGTTCTTGCGCGAGGTCAGGCCGGCCAGCAGCTTGGCCGCGGCGGACGTCGAGGGGGTCGAGGACTCGACGACTCCGGCGACGACGTGGATCCTGCCGTGACGGGCGCGGTCGGACAGTGCTCCGCGCAGCGCGGCGGCCTTCATCTTCTTCGGGGTCCGCTGGGCGTAGTCGCGGGGCTGAGGTCCGTGGACGGTGCCACCGCCGGCGAACTGCGGGGCCCGGGTCGAACCCTGACGAGCCCGGCCGGTGCCCTTCTGGCGGTACGGCTTCTTGCCACCGCCGGCCACCTGACCGCGCGTCTTGGTGGCGTGCGTGCCCTGGCGGGCGGCGGCGAGCTGGGCGACGACGACCTGGTGGATCAACGGCACATTGGTCTGGACGTCGAAGATCTGCGCGGGAAGCTCGAGCTTGGTGTCGGCCACGAGTGTCACGCCCCCTTCTTGGCGGCCGTGCGGACGAGGACGACCGCGCCGCGAGGGCCGGGGACGGCTCCCTTGACGAGCAGCAGCCCACGCTCGGCGTCGACCTGGTGGATCACGAGGTTCTGGGTGGTCTGGCGCACGCCGCCCATCCGGCCGGCCATCCGGACTCCCTTGAAGACCCGGCTCGGGGTGGCGCAGGCGCCGATCGAACCCGGCTTGCGGTGGTTGCGGTGCGCACCGTGCGAGGCGCTCACGCCGTGGAAGCCGTGTCGCTTCATGACGCCCGCGAAGCCCTTGCCCTTGGTGACGCCGGTGACGTCGACGTAGGCCCCGGCCTCGAAATCGGCCGCGGTGATCTCCTGGCCGACCGAGTAGTCGGCGGCGTCCGCGGTGCGCAGTTCGACGAGGTGACGCCGAGGGGTCACGCCGGCCTTGGCGAAGTGACCGGTCATCGGCTTGTTGACCTTGCGCGGGTCGATCGCGCCGTATGCGATCTGGACGGCGGAATAGCCGTCGGTGGCCTCGTCGCGGACCTGCGTCACCACGCAGGGTCCGACGGCGAGGACGGTCACGGGGACCAGCCGGTTGTCGGCGTCCCACACCTGGGTCATCCCGAGCTTCTCGCCGAGGATGCCCTTCTGGGTCTTGGTCGCTGGGTTCGACTGTGTTGCAGTGGTCATGATGTCGTCAGCCTCAGAGCTTGATCTCGATGTTGACGTCGGCCGGCAGGTCGAGACGCATCAGGGAGTCGACCGCCTTGGGGGTCGGGTCGATGATGTCGATGAGGCGCTTGTG
>JBDIAR010000052.1:0-18865 GCA_039812545.1 Dermatophilaceae bacterium
TGCGGGGCTGGTGCTGCGTACGCCATCTGAGGGCCTCCATTGGCAGGGCTGTAGACAGGTCGCAGACTAGTGTGAACGCCATCACAGGTGTCCACCACCAAAGGGTCGTTGTGCGCTGAACGGTCAACTAACCCGGCGAATGTCGCCGGGAGGTAACGCCGCGTCAGGCAGCCTGTCCGGTATGCCGGTTATCGCCCGGTTTCCAGCCCGCCTGTGTCTGCCTGTCGGACACCATGTCCACATTCTGGAAAGGTCATACCGTCCCCCGCGGTCCACCCGCCACCCGTCCCACGTCGCCCGCCGACGCTCGCAGATAACCGCGCGCCGAGCACGCTGCCGGACGCCGCAAAGGCGAACGTGGCAGGACCCACGTTCGCCTTCGAAAAGGTGTTGTCAGGCCTGAGCCCCGGCGCCTCAGACCTCTTTGGTCAGCAGCTCGCGGACCTCGGACTCACGGTAGCGACGGTGGCCACCCAAGGTCCGGATCGACTGCAACTTCCCGGCCTTGGCCCACCGCGTGACCGTCTTCGGGTCGACGCGGAACAATGCGGCGACCTCGGCCGGTGTCAGCAGCTTTTCTGCGTCACGGCGCTCTTCGAACATGATGCTTCCCATCCCCCAGGCGTCGGCCCCAGGTGTTCCCCCATCCGAGTACATACCGGACTCCGACCTTCATTGGAGCACGTACCGGGACAACCTGGCAAATCGGTCATAAACGTTCGGTGGGGGCCAGTGCGCGCCGGCCCGGACGCCTGACAGCGCACAGGCCGTTGCTGAGGTAGCGTTGCCCTCACGAGAACACACACTTCCCGGGGCCGCTGCGCGGAGCCGTCGATACCGGCGGTCACAGTGATGCCGTCCCGGCAGACGCACGAGGGGGTCACGCCATGGGGCGCGGCCGGGCCAAAGCCAAGCAGCAGAAGGTTGCGCGGGAGCTGAAGTACTACTCCCCCAACACGGACTTCAGCCAGCTTGAGCGCGAGCTCCATCAACGTGGGGCCTCCAGCTACTCGCCGGGTGGCGGGTCGAGCGACGACTTCGAGGACGATGACGAGGACGACGACTCGCCTCATTCAACGCACGAGTCGTCCGACGATTGGGATGAGGACGACGAGGGGGACGGCGTCGCGGACAACGGCGCTCCCGTCGACGACTACCGGCGTTGGGCCGACGGCGGTCGGTGACTCGCCGGGGTCGTCCCCTCAGGCATACCTGCCGACGACCTGAACCGAGCCGCCGACGACCCCCTTGGCCCCACGGATCACCTCGGCATCGCCGTCCAACCGCGCATTCGTCGCCGATTCGACCTCACCGACGAGCCATGCAGGTATGCCGCGCGTCGCGCAGAACGTGATGGCCTCCCCGGCCCGCGCAGCCGGCAGGAGCACGACGAAACCGACGCCCATGTTCAGCGTGCGCTCCAGATCCGGGGCGGGCACCCGGCCGAGATCGCGGATCACGTCGAAGACCGCGGGCGGGGACCAGGTCGAGCGATCGAGGCGGGCGTGCAGACCCGGCGGCAGCACGCGGGCCAGATTGGCCGCCAACCCCCCGCCGGTCACGTGGCTCAAGGCGTGCACGTCCACCCCCGGCAGCCGGATCAGGTCCAACAGGTCCGCGGCGTAGACCCGCGTCGGGGTCAGCAGTTCCTCGCCCAGGGTGCGCCCGAACTCCGGCACGTGCCGGTCCAGCGACCACCCAGCCGAGGCGATGACCCGGCGCACCAGCGAGTAGCCGTTCGAGTGCAGCCCGCTGGCGGCCAGCGCGAGGACCACGTCCCCGGCCTCGACCCGGTCCGGGCCGAGCACCTCGTCGTACTCCACGACGCCGGTCGCCGCCCCGGCCACGTCGTATTCCTCCGGCGCGAGCAGTCCGGGGTGTTCGGCGGTCTCCCCGCCGATCAGGGCGACCCGCGCCTGGGCACACGCCCGGGCGATCCCCCCGACGATGGCCGCGACCCGCTCCGGCACCACCTGACCGGTGGCGATGTAATCCGTCATGAACAGCGGCTCGGCGCCGCAGACGACGATGTCGTCGACGACCATCCCGACCAGGTCGAACCCGATCGTGTCGTGGACGTCCATCGCCTGGGCGATCGCCACCTTGGTCCCCACGCCGTCGGTCGAGGTGGCCAGCAGCGGCCGCCGCATCCGCCCGAGGACCGAGGCGTCGAACAGCCCGGCGAAACCACCCAGCCCGCCGACCACCTCCGGGCGGGTCGCCAGGCGGACCCGCTCCTTCATCAGCTCGACCGCCTTGTCGCCGGCCTCGACGTCGACGCCGGCACCGGCATACGTGATGGGTTCGTTCACGATTCCACCCTAGGGGCCGGCCCGGCCGGCGCGAACGCCTCGGGCAAGAGGCGGATCCGCGCGGCGATTCCACGCGGTTTCAGCGGTTCGTCGTCCATCCGGGCCAGGTCCAGCCAGCCGGGGGCGTACCGGTTCCACGGGCTGTGCTTGAGCAACTCCGCGCCGTGCAGGTGCGGCGTGCCCGGACCCGGTTCGACGAGGAAGTAGTGGATGTCGCCGTGTTCGTCGGGATCGACCCACAGCGCTCGGAGCACCCGCGCGGTCAACCCGGTTTCCTCACCGACCTCCCGGACGACGGCCGCTGCCGGGGACTCCCCACGCTCGATCCCCCCGCCTGGCAGGACCACGTAATCCTCGCCGTGCCGTCGGCGCCGGATCACCAGCAGGGCCCCGTCGCGCAGGGCGATCGCCCGCGCACGGGGCCGACCCCGGCGCGGCTGCCCGGGTAGGTGCGGCGGGCTCACGGCAGCAGCAGGGCGTTCTCGGCGCCGCCGCGCAACCCGAGGCCGACGCCCTCGACGTCGAGCGACCGGTCGTGCCCCGTGCGGACGGTGAGCGGCAGGGTCTCCAGGACGTGTTTGCCGAGCCGATCGGCGTCCGGCAGGTCCACCGGGTAGGAGCCGGTGAAGCACGCCCGGCAGAGCGCCTCCGCCGGCTGCCCGGTCGCCTCGATCATCCCCTCCTCGGAGATATAGCCGAGCGAGTCCGCCCCGATGGAGGCCCGGATCTCCTCCACGCTCAGGCCGGTGGCGATCAGCTCGGCCCGGGTGGCGAAGTCGATCCCGTAGAAGCACGGCCAGGTCACCGGCGGGCTGGAGATCCGCACGTGGACCTCGGCCGCGCCCGCCTCGCGAAGCATCCGCACCTGGGCGCGTTGGGTGTTGCCGCGCACGATGGAGTCGTCGACGACGACGAGGCGCTTGCCCTTGATCGTGTGGGTGAGCGGGTTGAGTTTGAGCCGTATGCCGAGCTGTCGCAGGGTCTGCGAGGGCTGGATGAAGGTCCGTCCGACATAGGCGTTCTTGACGAAGCCCTGGCCGTACGGGATCCCGGACTGCTGGGCGTAGCCGACGGCGGCGGGGACGCCGGAGTCGGGTACGCCGATGACCAGGTCGGCCTCGACGGGGTGTTCGACCGCGAGCCGGCGGCCCATGTCGACCCGGGCCTCGTGGACGACGCGACCGGAGATCACCGTGTCCGGTCGGGCCAGGTAGACGTACTCGAAGATGCAGCCCCGCGGCTGGGCGGGCGCGAACCGGTGAGTCCGCAGACCGCGTTCGTCGATCGCGATGAGTTCGCCGGGCTCGATTTCGCGGATGACGGCGGCGCCGACGGTTTGCAGGGCGGAGGTCTCCGAGGCGACCACCCAGCCGGTGTCCAGCCGGCCGAGCGAGAGGGGACGGATCCCCCACGGGTCGCGAGCGGCATACAAGGTGTGTTCGTCCATGAAGACGAAACAGAACGCGCCGCGCAACCGGGGCAGGACCTCCAACGCGACCTGTTCGAGGTCGCCGGTCGGTCCGGCCTGCAGCAGGGCGGTGACGACGGCGGTGTCCGAGGTGTTGCCGCGGGCCAGTTCGCCGCCGGGGGTGTGTCCGTAGCGCTGCACGACGAGGTCCCGCAGCTCCATCGTGTTGATCAGGTTGCCGTTGTGCGCCAGGGCGATGACGTGATCGTCGCTGCCGCCGAGGGTGGGCTGGGCGTTGACCCAGGTGGACCCGCCGGTCGTGGAGTACCGGGTGTGGCCGATCGCCAGATGCCCGCGCAGCGAACTCAACGACGACTCGTCGAAGACCTGGCTGACCAGGCCCATGTCCTTGTACACCAGGATTTTCGTGCCGTCCGAGGTGGCGATGCCGGCGGACTCCTGGCCGCGATGCTGCAGGGCGTATAGGCCGAAGTAGGTGAGTTTGGCGACCTCCTCGCCGGGCGCCCAGACTCCGAAACAGCCGCAGGCATCCTGCGGATGTCGCTCTGCGTCGTCGGGGTCACCGGTCGAGCCGAGGTCCAGGTTGAGCCTGCCGTCGCCGCGCCTCACCACGGCATTCTCCCACAGCGCCGACGGGCCCGTCTCGACTACCGGCCGAGCGCGGCCCGGGGTCGCGGCCCGCTCAGCGTCGGTCGGCGCGCTGTCGGAGCAGGTCGAGGAGCGCGAACCCCACGGCCCCCAGGACGCCGCCGAGTAGGCCGAGGGCGCTGCCGATGAACAGCGCCGAGGTCCGCGGGCTGTAGCTGGCGACCTCCGGGGCGCGGCTGGAGATGACCACCCCCGCGACGAACCCGACGAGGAACCCCAGCGCCACCCAGATCAACGGTCCCCGACCGCGCGGCACCGCGGACCGCCCCGGGCGGGTGGCCGAACGAGGGTCCGGACGGCCGGCCGGGCGCGGGTCGGGCAGGTGGGGCGGTTTGGTCACCCGCCCAGGTTATGGCATACCGGCAACCAGGCCGACAGATCGCAGCGCACTCCGCTGGCCCGGACCTGCCCGGAGGCGAGCCCCTCGGCCCAGGTCAGGTCCCCCGTGGCCAGCCGCAGCCAGGTGGCCGGCGTCGTTTCGACGACATTGGGCGGGGTGCCCCGGGTATGCCGACCGCCGGCTACCGCTTGGACCGCGCCGTGGGGTGGGACGCGGACCTCGACGGCGTGGCCGGGCGCGACCCGGGCCAGTTCGGCGAGGGTCCAACGCACGGCGGTGGCGGTCGTGGCCCGATCGGCGTCGTACCCGGCCGCCCGGACCGCCTCGACCGCCGCGCGACCCTGCGCGTCGGGGATGCGCGCGGCCACGGGTCAGGACCTGTTCACTTCAGGACCTCACGCGGGCGCGTTCGGGGACGCCGACACCGGAGCCGGGGAGATCACCGCGAGGAAGAGCTCGGTCAGTTCGTCGGCCACCCCGGGAGCGGCGACGAGGAACGGTCCGCCGGCCGGCCAGAGAGTGTCCGCCCCGGTCCGATCGCGCACCACCCCGCCGGCCTCGTGGACGATGAGCACCCCGGCGAGGTGGTCGATCGGGTTGAACCAGCCGATGACGGCACCCAACGCACGCCCGGCCCCGACCGAGGTGACGGCGAGGGTGCCCGAGCCCATGATCCGCGTGGTCACGTCACGCTGCGCCAACTCGGCGAGCAGCCGCGGCATACCGGCGAACGGGACGTGCGCCAGCCATTCGGTGAGGACGAGGCCGCCGGCGAGGCGCGCGGTGTCCGGGCAGCGACTCGACATACCGGCGACCCGGGCGCCGGCGCCCCGACGAGCGGTGACGAGCTCGGCACGCCACGGGTCGGCGACGACCGCGAGCTGGGGTTCCCGATCAATCGCGAGCGCGAGCGAGAAGGAGTTCCACGGCAGGCCGGCGGCCAGGTTCGTGGTGCCGTCGACCGGGTCGAGGTACCAGCACGGCTCGCCGGGGACGGCGTGCCCGCCCTCCTCCTCGCCGACGACGTGGTGGTCCGGGAGCTGTTCGGCGATCGCGGCGCGCACCTGCCGTTCGACGGCGGTGTCCACGGCCGTCACGAGGTCGGCGTCATGCGCCTTGGTCTCGATCGGACCGACGTCTGTGCCGCGCACGTATGCCAGTGCCCAGGCTCCCAGCTCGCCGGCGAGCCGTTCGGCGGCGGCGTCACCGTTCGCGGTCGAAGGATGCGGGGACGACGGCATACGGTCCTCGGCGCGCACCTGCAGGGCCCGCCGGGACCGGTTCGTCGTGACCGAGTCGACGCCCAGCCCGAAACACAGCCGCAGCGCCTGCGCGTCGTCGATCGTCCAGACCGACACCTGCAGGCCCTCCGCGTGGGCGCGGTCGACGAAGCCGAGATCGAGCAGGGTCCCGTCGATGTTGAGGTAGCTCGGCCGCAGAGCGCGCACGACCTCGGGGTCGACGACGCCGTCCTCGACGTTGTAGTGGACCACCGCGTCCGTGTCGAGATTGCGGACCCGCTGCATGGCCGCCACCGCGCCGCACCAGTGCACCTCGAGGTCACGGGGCCGGTCCCGCACGGCGGTCAGGGCGGCGTCGATGGTGGCCGGATCGCCGGTGTCGATGAGGACCCCGACGCCCGTCCCGTCCAGCAGGTCGAGAACCTCGGCGAGCAGCGGGATCCGCACGTCCGCGAACCCGAGCCCGGCGATCTGGGCATACGACAGGTTCTCCGGCCGTTCCGGCAGGCCCCACAACCGCAGCAGCGTCGCGTCGTGCAGCACGATCGAATGGCCGTCGGCGGTGGTCCGGATGTCGAGTTCGACCCGGTCCACGCCCAGGTCGAGCGCGGACCGGAAGGCCGGGAGGGTGTTCTCGCGGAACCGGAAGCAATCGCCGCGATGGGCGACGACCGCCGCGCGGCGTGGGCGCGGGCTCACGAGATGCGCTTCCCGTCCTGGAACACCAGCTGCTTGGCGACCCGGGCGTCCACCCACGAGCCCGCGACCGGCACCTCGCCGGAGCGATAGGCCCGCAACTGGGTGCCGTCGACATCCAGGACGACCTCGGCGAACGAGCCGTGCGGGATAGTCCGCAGCACCTTGGCCGGGAAGGTCCCGGACTCGGGGGCCAGACGCAGGTCCACGTCCTCGGGCCGGATCCCGGTGACCTCGGGACCGGGGATGAGCCGCCCGTCCTGGAGGCGCCCCTCGAGCCGGTTCAGCGAACCGACGAAGGTGGCGACGAACTCGCTGCGCGGGTCGGCATACAACTGCGTCGGCGAACTCAACTGCTCGATCCGGCCCTCGTTCATCACGGCGATCCGGTCGCTGATCGACAGCGCTTCGTCCTGGTCGTGGGTGACGAACAGGGTGGTGATCCCCAGGCGCTGCTGGATCTCACGGATCTCCTCGCGCACCTTGACCCGCAGCCGGGCATCGAGATTGGAGAGCGGTTCGTCCAGCAGGAGCAGTTGCGGCTCTTGGACCAACGCGCGAGCCAATGCCACTCGTTGCATTTCGCCGCCGCTGATCCGACTCGGCCGCGAATGCAGGTGGTGGGTGAGGTTGACCATCTCCAGCGCGGCCTCGGCGCGCCGTTTGATGTCCGCCTTCGCCACGCCTTTGAGCTTGAGCGGGAAGGCGACGTTCTTGAACACCGTCATGTGCGGCCACAGGGCATACGACTGGAAGACCATCGCGGAGGGACGCTTCTCGGGCGGCAGGTTCGTCACGTCCTGACCGGCGACCCGGATGGCGCCGCGATCCGGGATGAGGAAGCCGGCCACCATCCGCAGGGTCGTGGTCTTGCCGCAGCCCGAGGGACCCAGCAGGCAGACGAGTTCCCCGCGGGCCACCGACAGGTCGAGGTCGCTGACGATGTCACGACCGCCGAGGACCTTGCCGAGGCCGTCGAGTTCGAGGGCCGGCGAGGCGGACGCGACGGGCGGGACGGTCGGGACGGTCGGGACGGGAGTGGTCATCTGGTCGCTTTCATCGCAGCTGGAAGCCCTCGGCCAGCTGGCCGCCCATGATGTGTTTGTGGGCGAGGGCGAGCAGCAGAACCGAGGGGACGGAGAGCAGGATCGAGAAGACCGCCGCGATCTGCAGCGGATAGTTGAGCACGAGCGTGTACATCTGGGTCGGCATCGTCACGTAGTCCGGGTACCCGATCAGGTACGTGCCCTGCGCCTCGTCGAAGGAGGCCAGGAAGCTCATGATCGCCGCGACCAGGATGCCCGGCAGCGCCAGCGGCAGGGTGATCCGGAAGAACACCCGCAACGGCGAAGCTCCCGCATCCCGCGCGGCCTCCTCCAGGCTGCGCGGCACGGCCCCGAACGCCGCCGCCGGGATCCACGTCATGAACACCACGGTTCCCATGACGTGGACGATGAGGATGCCGACCATCGTGCCCATCAGGTTCAGGGCGTAGAACAGCGAGGCCATCGCGGCGAACAGACCCATCTTGGGGAACGCGTTGGTCGCGAACAGCCCCACGAGGAACACCTTGCGGCCCCAGAACTCGTGCCGGCCGAAGGCATACGCGGCGGGCAGACAGACGATCGCCGAGACGAGCACGGTCAACGGCGCGAAGGTCAGCGAGTTCGCGATCGCGGCCGACAGCTGCCCGTCGGCGAACACCTTGTGCCACCAGTCCAGGGTCCAGCCCTCCGGCGCCAGGTTCGGGTAGCGCCAGTCGGTGGCGAAGGCCCGCACCGCGAGCCAGATCAGTGGACCGAGGATGAACAGGACCACCGCGACCAGCAGGATCGTCAGCAGCGCGTTGAGCGCGAGGCGGCGGACCATCAGTTGTCTCGCTTCGTCGCCGAACGGAAGTTCGCCCAGATGTAGAGGACCGCGATGCCCGACGCCAGCGCGAAGACGACGACGGCGAACACGATGGACTGCTGGGGCTGGTTGTATGCCGCGAAGAAGTTCTGGATGTCGACCCCGAGCATCTTCGGGGAGTTCGGGCCGGTGAAGTACGGGACCGTGAACGAGCCGAGGACGCCGATCGCGGTGAACGTCGAGGCGATGACGATGGGTATGCCGGCCATCGGCAGGATGATCGACCACGTGGTGCGGGCCAGGCCGGCGCCGCTGTCCCGGGCGGCGTCGATCATCGAATCCGGGACGGCCTGGACCCCGGAGGTCACCATGAGGACCGCGAACGGCAGCGACGTCCACACCGAGCCGATGACGACCGCGGCCATCGAGTACGCCCACACCGGCCCCTCGATGCCGAAGTGCGCCAGGACGCTGCGCAGGAAACCGACCTGCGAGTAGAACGTCACGATGGCCCAGGCCGCGATGACCACGGGGATGAACAGCGGCACCACCGCGAGCAGCGAGAGCATCTTGGCGATGAAGCCGCCGCGCAGCCGCAGGTAGAGCGCGATGCCGAGGGCGAGAACGAGCACGACGAAGGTCGCCGTCAGCGTGACGCTGACCGTGAGCGCCACGTCGGTGCGGAACCGTTCGGAGCTCAGTACCTCGCGGTAGGCCCCGAGCGTCCCCCACCAGGAGTCGGCGACGTGCTGGTGCAGGGCATAGGAGGCGGTCACGGCGTTCAGACCGCCGGTGTGCCCGAGGGAGTAGCCGACCGCGAGCAGGATCGGGAGCCCGGCGAAGAAGCAGATCAGGACGACGGGTGGCAGGGCCATGACGAAGGCCCGAGCCGAGCGTGGTTGACCGGAGGTCCGGCCAACCACGCTCTTGCGGGAACTCACTTGCCGGGAACCTTGTCGTCCCACAGCTTCTGCATGTCGTTGTTCATCTGGGAGAAGTAGGTCGGACGCAGCGTCTCCGGGTGGGCCGCCTTGAAGATCTCCTGGGTGGCCGCCGGAAGCTTGTCCAGCGGGATGACGGGGTACCCGGCGATCGTCGTGGCGATCATGTTCTGGGCGTCGGGCGAGAGCACGTAGTCGACCAGCTTGGCTGCCGCGTCCTTGTTGGGCGTGCCCTTCGGAATGCCGAGGTAGGCGGCGCCACCGGTGAACGACGGGTTCGAGATCTGGGTCGCCTTGACCTCGGCGGGGATGTCACCGCTCTTCTGGCCCGAGATGAACATGTCGGACCAGACCGGCGCCATCGAGATCTGGCCGGTGCCGAGCAACTGCAGGACGGCCTTGTTGCCGTTGGGGTAGACCCCGGACTGGAAGACGTACTGGTTCAGGCCGCGCAGCTCCTCGAAGCCCTTGTCCCAGTTGGACTCCAGGGTCTGGTCGTAGCCGACGCGCATCTTCTTCTGAACGTCCTCGGGGACGTACTTGTCCAGCACGGTCGTGACGAACGAGCCGCCCGAGCCGCCGGACTTGGGCGAGTTGTAGGTGAACTGGCCCTTGTTCGCCTTGATCCAGGAGAGGAGTTCGTCCAGGGTCTTCGGGGGGTTCGGCACCTTCGTCGAGTTGTATGCCAGCAGGACCGAGGAGCCGCGGTACGGGATCCCGCCGCCGGAGCCGGCGGCGATCGTGTCGTCGGGCACGTCGGCCAGGCCCTTGACCGTGCTCTTGTCGGCCTTCTCCAGCAGGTTGGAGATCGCGGCCTGGGTGACGAAACCGCCGTCGATCAGGTCGTACCCGGAGTCCTTGCCGCCCTGGACGGCGGCCGAGAGCTTGGCCATGTTCTGGGCGTCGTGCTCACCGTGCAGGTCGAGGGTGACGTCCACCTTGTAGCCGGGGTTGGCCGCCTCGAAGCCCTTGGCGATGTTGTTCTTCCACAGGCCCTCGATATTGGTGTCGCCGGAGATGAGAACCCTGATGGTCTTGCCCGCCGAGTCGGACGAGCCGGACCCTGCGGTGGTGGTGTCGCCCGACTTCTGGGCGCATCCGGTCATGACCAGCGACAGGGCGGCCAGCCCTGCGACGGTGAGGGAGAGACGCTTCATGCGGTGAACTCCTGGGTCTCGGGCGACCCGATGGACTCGGGCCGACTGGGGTCTGCGCGGTACCTTATCGGCCACCACGACCTCGGGGTTGACGCGAATCGCGCGCCGAGGTGAACACCCGGCCAACAGCCTGCGCAGGCCGCTACCTTCCTGCCCCCACGCCACCCTGTCAACGCTCACACGGCGTTGTCACCGAACTGTGGCCGGCCCTGCCCGGCCCGGGCCCGACCGGCGTCGCCCCGCCGTAGGGTGGGCCGATGGGCGAACGGCGCTCGCGCGGGGCAACCACCGGCATACGGCCCGGCATATGGTCCGGGATACAGCTGCGACCCGACGGCGGCGGCGTGACGGTGATCGTGGACGGGCAGCCCCAGTCGCACGTCGATCCGGCCGATCCGCGGCTGCTGGCCTTCGAGTACATCGCCATCTTCGCCGCCTGCCTCGACGCCCTCCCGGCCGGACCGTTGCGGGTGACCCACATCGGCGGGGCGGGGATGACCCTGGCCCGGTACGTCGCGGTCGAGCGCCCCGGCTCGCCGCAACTCGTCCTCGAGCCCGACGAGGCACTGACCGCGCTCGTCCGCCGCGAGCTGCCCCTGCCCCGGGGGCACCGGATCCGGGTTCGGCCGGTCAGCGGCGAGGACGGCATCGGCGCGCTGGCCACCGGGAGCGCCGACGTGATCGTCGTCGATGCGTATGCCGGGGGTCGTATGCCGGGGGTGCTGTGTTCGGCGTCGTTCGCGGCCGAATGCGTCCGGGTTCTTGGTGTCGGCGGGATGGTGTTGGTCAACGCCGCCGACGAACCGCGTTTGCGACATGCCCTGCGGACCCTGGCGACGATCCGGGCGGCCGGGTTGAACCGGGTCGGGCTGGCCGGGACCGCCGAGGTGCTCAAGGGCCGCCGGTTCGGCAATGCGGTGCTCGTCGCCGGCCGGGCGGTTGACGCGTGGGAGCCGGCCGACCTCGCCCGTGCGCTCGCGCGTGCGCCCGTCCCGGCGAGGTTGCGATACGGACCGGAACTGGACGCGCTCCTGGCCGGGGCCCGACCATGGGAGGCCACCGGCATACCGCCGGACTCCCCGACACCGCCCGAACCCGGCCGCTGGAGGATTCGCTGATGACCGACCAGGCACCCGACACGCTGCGCATCACCTTCGTCCGGCACGCCGAACCAGAGATCGACCCGCACGTGCCGCCGGCTCGCTGGCAGCTCGGCGAGGCCGGTTTCGCCGCGGCCCGGGAGGTCGTCGATCGGTTGCCGGCCGGCGCGCTGCTCGTCGCCAGCCCGGAGCCGAAGGCGTGGCAGACGATCGACCCGGACGACCGGGGGCACGCCTATCGCGACGACCGGTTCCGCGAGGTGGACCGTCCGGACGGGTTGGACGCCGACTCCACCCCGATCCGGCTGGCCTACCTCGCCGGGGAGGTGGCGCCGGATTGGGAGCCGCACGAGGCGGTCGTCGCGCGCTTCGACGAGGGGCTCGCCGACGCGCGGGCGCACGCGGACGGCCGGCCGATCGTGGTGTCGACCCACGGGCTGGCGTTGACCGTGTGGCTGACCGCCCGAACCGGCCTGGCCGACCCCGGAGCGTTCTGGGCCGCGCTGACCATGCCCGAAATCGTCACCGTCGACCTCTAACCGCTACCCCGCGGCCCCCCGGCCCCCCCTCCCGCCGATTGGAGGTAATAGCGGACGCTCGTAGGGCCCCCTATTACCTCCAATCGGGTTGGTGCGGTTGTGGATCGGCCGTCCCTGGACGCAACCCGGGACGGCCGGTGCACAGCCTTCGCCACCGCGCTAGCCGATCGACGCGGTGCTCGCCACGGTGGTGGGATGACTGCTCGAGAGCGCCGCGCCCAGCTTCGCGCCGACGCCACCACGATGTCCACGGCATACGGAGGGGTCCTGTCGCGACGTCGGCTCGCCCACCTGCAGTACACGCGACACGACATCGCCCGGGAGACGGCTGCCGGACGATGGGTCCTCCATGGGCGGCAGACCGTCGCCCTGCACAACGGCGCCCTCGGCGCGCAGGCGCAGCGCTGGCGGGCGGTGTGGGAGGTCGGCGAAGGCATCGCGGTCATCGACGGAGTGACCGCGCTCCAGGTCGCGGGAATGACCGGGTTCGATGACGATCGGGTCCACGTCTCGGTCATCCACCGGCACGACATCGAACCCGTGGTCGGCGTCGTCGTCCACAAGGTGCGCCGCCGCGACCCGGGCGACGTGACCGAGGTCGGGCTGCCTCGGACGAAACCCGCCGCCGCCGCGATCCGCGCCGCCCACTGGGCGGTCTCCGATCGACAGGCCGCGCTGCTCCTGGTCATGCCGGTCCAGCAACGCCTCACGACCGGGGCGTTGCTCACCCAGGCCCGGCTCCGGGTTCGCGGTCGCACCCGGCGGGCGACGATCCGGGCACTCGTCGCGGACATCGCCGACGGAGCCCACTCGTTGGGCGAGTTGGACGTCGCTGCGATGCTGCGTTCCCAAGGCATCCCGGCTCCGACTCGTCAAGAGTTGCGGGTGCTGCCGCGCGGTCGGGCCTATCTCGACCTGTACTGGGACCATGCCGGCCTGGTCGTGGAGATCGACGGTTCCGGCCATCGTCAGGCGATGGCCCGCACCATCGACGCGTTGCGGCAGAACGAACTCACGCTGAGCAATGACCGGGTCCTCCGCATCGATCTGCTGGGGCTGCGGATCGATGAAGCCGCGTACCTGGATCAGATCCGGCGGGCGCTGCAGCTCTGGGGGACACCTGCGGCCGCATGACCCACCGTCCCCCGCTCCTGCCGATTGGAGGTAATAGCGGACGCTCGCAGGCCCCCCTATTACCTCCAACCGCAAGAAGCGTCTCGTCAGCGGCCGAAGACTCGCGGCAACAACGCCTGGTGGGTCTCCCGGAGTTCGGCCAGCCCGACGTGCATCAACCGGTGGGTATGCCGGTCGCCTCCCGGGCCGTCCACGATCAGCCCGTCGACGGAGTCGTCCACCTCGCCGAGGCGAAGACACGGCACGTCCCCGACCAGCGCGAGGAAGTCCGCGTCGCTGCCCGGCGTCACCGACACCAGCACCCGAGCGGTGGACTCCGCGAACAGCGCGACGAACGCGTCCACCCCGTCGCGCTCGCACAGCGGCGTGACCGACACCGACGCCCCGACGCCGCGGCGCAGCACCGACTCGGCCAACGCGATCGCCAGGCCGCCGTCCGAGAGGTCGTGCGCCGAGTCGAGCACCCCGGCCGCGACCGCAGACCGCAACACCTCGGCCAGCGACTGCTCGGCCGCCAGGTCGACCACCGGCGGGCGCCCGCCCAGATGGCCGTGCAGCGCGTGCGCCCACTCCGACCCGTCCAGTTCGTCCCGGGTCGTGCCGAGCAGGTAGATGGCGGATGCGTCCACGACGAATCCCGAACCCGCCCGCACCGCGACATCGTCGAGGACGCCGAGCACCCCGACCACCGGCGTCGGATGGATCGCGACCTCTCCGGTCTGGTTGTAGAACGAAACGTTCCCGCCGGTGACCGGTATGCCGAGAGCCCGGCAGCCGTCCACGAGCCCTTCCACGGCCTGCTCGAACTGCCACATCACTCCGGGATCCTCCGGCGAGCCGAAGTTCAGGCAGTCCGTGATCGCCAGCGGCAGCGCCCCCGTCGTCGCGACATTGCGATACGCCTCGGCCAGCGCGAGTTGCGCCCCGGCATACGGGTCGAGCTTGGCGAACCGGCCGTTGCAGTCGGTCGCCAGCGCGATCCCACGCCCGGTCTCCTCGTCGACCCGCAACACGCCCGCGTCGTCCGGCTGCGCGAGCGCGGTGTTGCCGAGCACGTAACGGTCGTACTGGTCCGTCACCCACGACTTGTCGCACAGGTTCGGCGAACCCAGCAGCGCCAGCAGCGTGGCCCGCAACTCCTCACCGCTCGTGGGGCGGGGCAGTCGCGCGGCGCCGTCGGCCTGCAGGGCGTCCAGGTATGCCGGTCGCCGGATCGGGCGTTGGTAAACCGGGCCGTCGTGTGCCACCGACCGCGGCGGCACGTCGACGATGACCTCGCCGTGCCAGGTGATGATCAGCCGGTCGCCGTCGGTGACCTCGCCGACCACCGTGGCCTCGACATCCCAGCGGTCGCAGATCGCGAGGAACTCCTCCAGGCGGGCCGGCTCGACGACGGCCATCATGCGTTCCTGCGATTCGGACATCAGGATCTCGCCGGCGTTGAGCGTCGGATCGCGCAGCGGGACGGTGTCCAGCTCGACATGCATACCGCCGGAACCAGCCGACGCCAGTTCGCTTGTAGCACAAGAGAGCCCAGCCGCGCCCAAGTCCTGTATGCCGGTGACGACGCCTGCGGCATACAGGTCCAGACAGCACTCGATGAGGATCTTCTCCTTGAACGGGTCGCCCACCTGGACGCTCGGCCGCTTGACCGGGCCATCCTCGGAAAAGGTTTCCGAGGCCAGGATGGAGGCGCCCCCGATCCCGTCGCCGCCGGTCTTGGCGCCGAAGAGGACCACCTTGTTGCCGACCCCCGTGGCGTGCGCGAGGTGCAGGTCCTCGTGCCGCAGCGCCCCGACGCACAGCGCGTTCACCAGCGGATTGCCCTGGTAACAGTCGTCGAAGACGACCTCGCCGCCGATATTGGGCAGACCGAGGCAGTTGCCGTAACCGCCCACCCCGGCGACGATCCCGGGGAGCACCCGGGCGGTGTCCGGATGGGAGATATTGCCGAACCGCAACGGATCCATGACCCCGATCGGCCGAGCGCCCATCGACATGATGTCGCGGACGATGCCGCCGACGCCGGTGGCGGCGCCCTGGTACGGCTCGACATAGCTCGGGTGGTTGTGCGACTCGACCTTGAAGGTGACCGCCCAGCCGCCGCCGATGTCGATGACGCCGGCGTTCTCTCCGATGCCGGCCAGCGTCTTGCCGAGCGGGGTTTCGTCCGGCAGCGTGCCGAACTTGCGCAGGTGCACCTTGCTCGACTTGTACGAGCAGTGTTCGGACCACATGACCGAGTACATCGCGAGTTCGGCGACCGTCGGCCGTCGCCCGAGGATCTCCTTGACCCTCTCGAACTCGTCCTCCTTCATTCCCAAGGCAGCCCAAGGCAATTCGTGGTCGGGGGTACTCATGGCGTGGGCCACGGTGTCGAGCTGGGCGCCCGTCGCGCCCGCCCCTTGCGGACTCGAAGTCTCCTGCGCGGCCATCAGGCGTTCACCGCCTCGGCGAGCCCCCGGGACAGGACCGAGGTGAAGAACGTGAGTCCGTCCGTCGACGGTCCGAACCCCGGCTCGACACAGTGCTCCGGGTGCGGCATCAGCCCGACGATATTGCCGCGGTCGTTGGTGATCCCGGCGATGTCGCGATACGACCCGTTGGGGTTGTCGCCGAGGTAGCGGAAGACGACGCGCCCCTCCCCTTCGAGTTCGTCGAGGGTATGCCGGTCCGCGACGAAGCCGCCCTCGCCGTTCTTCAAGACGACGGTGATTTCCTGGCCCTGGGTGAAGTCGGACGTCCACGCGGTCTGGACGTTTTCCACCACGAGGCGCTGGTCGACGCAGTTGAACTTGCGGTGGTCGTTGCGGATGAGCGCCCCCGGCAGCAGGTGCGATTCGCAGAGGATTTGGAAGCCGTTGCAGATGCCGAGCACCGGCAGACCGCCACGGGCCGCCGGGATGAGGACCTCCATGACGGGCGCGAAGCGCGCGATGGCGCCACAGCGCAGGTAGTCCCCGTAAGAGAAGCCGCCCGGCAGGATCACCGCGTCGACGCCGCGCAGATCGGCGTCCTTGTGCCACAACGCAACCGACTCTCCACCGGCGGCGCGCACCGCGCGCGCGGCATCCCGGTCGTCCAATGACCCCGGGAAGGTCACGACGCCGACCTTCATCGGGGGTCCTCGGCGCGCACGGACACGACGTCTTCGATGACCGGGTTCGACAGCAGCTTGTCGGCCGCCTCGCGGGCCTGCGTCAAATGCGCCGCCGTCACCTCACCCTCGACCGTGATCTCGAAGCGCTTGCCCTGCCGGACGTCGGTGATCCCGACGAAGCCGAGTCGCGGTAGAGCCGCGTTCACAGCCTGTCCCTGCGGGTCGAGGATCTCGGGTTTGGGCATGACGTCGATGATGATTCGTCCCATCGGGAACCCTCCGAAGCAGCGCGGCTGGATACGGCTCTACCCTACCCAGCTACCGCTCGTCGACCGACACCCCCGGTGGCGCAGGCTGCGGGGGCCGGCCCTTCAACCGGACGTCGAGCCAATCACCGACGAGCTGAGCGGTCAGCTCGAGTTGCCTCGATCGTGGAAGCGTGCCGGAGTCACAACCGAACCCGCCCCACGACGCCTCGTCCACGAAGCCGCAGTGCGACCCGCCCGCGATCGCCACCCACCTGCTTTCCCTCGGTGACACCGCATACATCGTCCGAGTTACCCCGGGCGGGACGAGCGTGTCCTGGCTGCCGACGACGAACAACACCGGGACGCGAAGGCGTCCGGCCGCGGCCACCGCCGACGGGCGGGTCTCGGCGGCGGCCAGCGTTGCGATCGCCGTGAACCGCGCGTGGTCCTGGGCCGCCAGTAGCGCGGCGCCCCCGCCCATGGAGTGCCCGACGAGGCCCTGTCCCTCGCCACCACCGGACGCCGCCGGCACATGAGTGCGCGCCCATTCGGCGCAGGCGATGAGGTCCGCCGCGAGCCCGGCATGGCTGGGTAGCGGCTCGGTGGCGCTTTCCGGAGCGATGACGACGTAGCCGCGGGCGGCCAGCGCTTCGATGATCGTGGCGTAGTTGTCCGGCGGCTGAAGGAATCCGTGTCCGAAGACGACGACGGGGTATGCCGTGCCGACGCGCGGTTGAGCCACTCGTGCCGAGAACGTCCGCGACCCGCTGGCGACGATCACCTCGGATTCGACGATTCGGTCGGCCGCGCCAGTGGGTCTGACTGTCGTCGCGCCGCTCGGGCGATCGGGGCTGGACGCGCTGCAGGCGGCCGTCCCGGCCGCCAGGGCCACGCCGAGTAGGGCGGCCATGGCCGCGGCCGACAGCTTCGCGGCCGGCGCACGGCTTGGCTCGACCGGGGGTGTCATCGGTCACTCCACTCGCAGCCGTGGACCGCTGGTCAACTCGTGGACGCAGGTCGCAGCCGTGGTCCGGTACCCCAGCCCCTCGTAGAGCCGCAGCGCCCCGGACGCGTTGGCGGCGTCGACGCCGATGCCCGCCGCCTGCAAGCCGGCCGCCGCGAACCTGCGCATCGACTCACCGAGGAGCGCTCCGGCCACCCCCCGGCCACGGTGGTCGGCGAGTACACCCAGTTCGTCGGTGTACCCCTCCGAGTAACCCTGCGGCTCCCAATCCTGCTCGTATGCCGCGTTCAGCGCGGCAGCCACGACGGCGCCGGTCGCTTCGTCGACCGCCAGCACCGACAACTGCGGCCGGAACGATTGTGCCGCAATCTGATCGGCCCACATCTGGGCGCTGCAGTCGACGTGGCCCCAATGGTCCCGGAAGGCCCGGTCCATGACGGCGTGAACCTCGCGGGATCGCTCCGGGTCCCAGTCGATGAGTCGGATGCCCGCGGGAGTCTGGCGCCGGACGGGTTCGCCGGTCAGTGGGAGGGACATCTCGAAGAAGTACCGCTGGGTCGACAGGCCGAATCTTTCGGCGAGATCCCGCACGTCGCCCTGCTCGACGGGCGCGTAGAGACGAAGCACCAACGGCCCGAAGCCCTCTCCCGCGCTCCGAGTATCGGTGTCCCAGGCCTTGGCATGGCCGAGTTCCCAGGCCAACAGCGCCCGGCCGATCCCCGCATTGCGACGGGCCGGGTGAACGGTGCCGCCGAGGAAGACCCGCCGCACCTCGGTCAGCTCGCGGTTGCAGCCGGACCAGCCCAGCGCGACCACCGCCCCGTGGCCATCCCGTCCGACGATCAGGTCGGCCTCGGGCTGCGATCGCGGCGAGTCCCAGAAGTCTTCGAGCCGGTCCAGGCTCATGCGTTCGGGGTTTCGGTCGTGGGCGTCCGACGCGGCGTAGAGCGCCGCGTACTCGGACAGCTCCCCACGGTCGGGCACGTGCCAGGTCAACCCGGGCAGCGCTTCCAACTGGGCACGAGCGGCGGACTCGGACGGAATCGAGGCAAGGGTCGGCACGGCATCGATCATGGCCGACCGTCCAGATCCCGCCAAGCGAGTTCGCGCCTCACGGTTTCGGTCGTCGTCACGTCTACGCCGCCACGGTATGCCGTTGTGCCGG
>JBDIAR010000053.1:0-18850 GCA_039812545.1 Dermatophilaceae bacterium
GCCTGGGTCCTGACCTATGCACATTCACCCATGTACGTGCCTGGAAAGTACGTTCCCGGCCACGCGACGGCGCAAGAACCGAGAGGCGCATGCACACTGACGTTGATCGTCGACGCAGAAACGGGCGAACTCCCCGCAGAATTCCAGACGTGTTGATCGACTGTCAGCGGATCGGCGGAGCTGCGTGACGTGGCGCGCTCCGGGGCCTTTACGTCACGGGGCGCGGCGCGACACCTTGGTCGCTGCTGCATCGCCGCTATGGCGATGCCCTTGCTGTCCGCTTGCCAGCCGGCCGACCACGCCGGCCAGATCGGCCTCAGTGTCGACCCGTCGGGCAGGCCGGTGGCCGTCGTGCTCGTGTGCGTAGGACGCCTTGATCGCCTCTTGCTGAACACGTCAGGAGACCAGACCGTGGCGACCCTCCGGAGGGCTACTCCGATCACGGGTGACAAGAGCGTCGAGCGCGTGGCGCTGTCCAACCCCGCGCACCCGTGGCACATCGACAGTGGCGCTTGGTCGCAGCCCGCTTCCGGGAGCACCTACGAACTGCTCGGCGCCGACAGCCGCTTCGAGTGGAACGCCGGGGGCGTGGTCTTCACCTCCGAAACGCTCAGGCATCTCACGCCAGAGCTCGTTGCGTATCCGCGGTCTGAGGACTCCCAGACGGTTCTCACGTCGGTGTCGGACATGGTGTCGGACCGCTGCTTCTGAGTCCGTCGTCGTCTGGCGTGCCGTCGGCGTGGCGTCGCCCTCCGTGCGAATCGAGTAGTCACTACTCATGTGCTCGGTCGACCGCCCTCCTACCGTCGAGAGGGTCAACAGGTCGGAGCCGCATGCCCGCAGCCGGGCCTCCGACCGCCGCTGCCAGTGGAGGGTTCGGTTCGGATGTCATTGCCATTCCTACTCGCCGGACCCATCCTGCGCCGAGTCGAACCCGGCTTCGTCAGCGTATGGGTGGCGTTGAGCCGAGCCTGCCAGGTGTCCGTCACCGTCTTCCCGGGGCCGCAAACCTCCACCGGGCCGGGGACCGCGGCCGGAGTCGCGGTGGCCAACGGCACCGCCCAGACCCGACCGTTCGGGGCTCACCTGCACGTCGCCCTTGTCACCGCCAAGGCCACGACGGCCCTGGCTCCCGGATCGCTGTACTCCTACGACCTGGTATGCGACGGAAAGGGATTAAAGGAACTCGGGCTCCTCAAAGACGTCTCTTCAGATGCCGATCGCCCGGCCGACGTGTCCACGTCGGCGCCCAAGCACCTGGCCATCGGCTACGAACTCGATCGCCTGCCCATGTTCGCGATGGCCGCCCCGACCCTGGCGGACCTGCGGCTGGTGCACACGTCGTGCCGCAAGAGCAACGGGTCCGGTCCGGACGCACTGGCCTGGGTGGATGACGAGATCTCCGACAACCAACTCGACCCGGTCGCCCGGCCGCAACAGCTCTTCCTCACCGGGGACCAGATCTACGCCGACGACCTGGGCGCCTGCCTTCTTCCGCTGGTCTCCCGGGTCGGCATCGAGGCGCTCGGGTTCACCGAGAAGCTGCCGGTCTCCGGGGTCGACGTCGAGGCGAGCGAGACGAACCTGCCCGCCCTTCGGCGCCAACGACTCACCCGCGAAATCGCCCGGTTCACCTCCACTGAGGCGGACAACCACCTGCTCACCTTCGGGGAATACGTCGCGATGTACCTCCTCGCGTTCGCCCCGCACGCCTGGAGCATGCTGGCCGAGGCCGACGACGTCTTCCGCGCCAAGCCGGCGGGCTCCGACGGCTGGCATCTCACCGACTGGGAGGCCGCGCACGGCGGTGTCGCCCAATGGCGCTCGGCTCGCGAGGCCAAGGGCGACCCGACCAACGAGGAGCGCTTCGCCGCCGAACGCTCCCGCGTCGAACAGTGGCGCGACGCCGTCCCCAAGGTGGCCCGGGCCCTGGCGAACGTGCCGACCTACATGATCTGCGACGACCACGAGATCACGGACGACTGGTACATCTCGGCGCGCTGGCGCAGCCGAGTCCTCACCGCCCCCCTCGGCCGCACGGTCATCCGCAACGGCCTCATGGCATACACGCTGTGCCAGAGCTGGGGGAACGACCCACAGGCCTACGAGCTGCAGGGACAGACCAGTCCGCCCGAACGCGACCTGCTCGATGCCCTGGAACGGTATGCCGCCGACGGCGCCCAGACCTCGACCACCACCCGGGACAAGCTCGACGACCTGCTCGGGCTGACCTCGCCGACGGCATCACCGAAGGTGCGATTCCACTACTCGGTGCCCGGACCGCTGCACCTCGTGCGCGTGCTGGACACGCGCACCCGGCGCACCTACGACGGGACGGGCGACGGCCCGCCCAAACTGCTCGGCGGCACCCTCGACACCCAGCTGCCCGCAGGACCGTTCCACGACGGCCATACCCTGCTCGTCGTCGTCTCCGCGGCCCCGGTCCTGTTCCCGCGATTCCTCGACGTCCTCGTCCAACCCGTGGCCGCCGAGGTCTTCGACTTCGCACACCATGTGTCCGGCAAGGAGAAGGCCGACCCGGCCAAGCGCGGCGCGACGATCCTCGGTGCCCAGGAGTACGACCTGGAGAGCTGGCACTGCGTCGAATCGGCGCACGAGACCTTCCTGCGCCGCTGCGGGACCTACCCGCGGGTCGTGATCCTGTCCGGTGACGTGCATTTCGCCTCGAGCATGGTCCTGGACTTCTGGGCCGCCGGCGACGACGTCGCCGACTCCCGGATCATCCAGTTCACCTCCTCTGCGGCCCGCAACGACCCCGGCCGGATGAAACGCGCCGTCATCCGGTCGCTGCGCTCGGGTCAGGCCCTGCTCATGGGCGTGCCCTACGAACGGCTCGGCTGGGACTCCGAACCCGCCATCACGGTGCCACCGGGAGCGCACTTGCGGCCCGGCCGGCGCGCTCGCCTGAAGCGGTCGCCGGGCGCAGTCCCGGCCGCCGGCTGGCCCGCCGGCACGGTCGTCGACCCCGCCAAGCCACCGGCATACCGATGGCGCCTGGCGAGCCTGCGCGACGAGAGCGCCAACCCGCTGCGTCCCTTCGAGGACACCACAGCCGGCCTCCTGCCGAGCCTCGGCGCAGATCCCATTCAGGGGTATGCCGGAGTGCTCGGCTACCATGCGACGCTGGCCGCCAAGACGATCGATCCGTTGCGGCTCATGGTGTTCCGCAACAATATCGGCGTCATCTCGTTCGCCGCCGACGGACCCGACGAGGTCGTGGTCACCCACGAAATCCTCTCGCCGGACGGGGCGACGTCCTCCGACGGTGGGCGCTTCACCACCCACACGGTCTCCACCGCCCGGCAAGCCCTGGTGCCCCCACAACTGAGGACGGTGTGACATGGCTGCGGTCCCGGAGAAGCCGCCGACCTTCTTCCAGCGGGTCGGTCGCTGGGTCATGGACGCCGTCGACTGGGTCGAGGAGACCCTCGGCGACCCCGCTCTGGCCGCGCAATTGCGCGAAGACCTCGGGCTCAACACCGACAACCCCGCCACCCCGGCGGTGCCGGCCGACAAGCGCGCGGCCATCGAGAAGTTCGCCGCCACCAAGGAGAAGGACCTCACCCAGGACGCATTCATCCAGACCGTCGGCCAGATCGTCGGACTGATCGACACCGTCAAGACCTTCGCCGACGCGGTCGCCGCGGACGGGGTGGACCCCTGGGATCTGGTCACGCTGCTCTTCCGGGTCTGGTCGGTCCAGTCGCTCAAGGAGCGCAACCCGGCGGCCTACGCCCTCTGCCAACTCGTCGGCCTGATCAGCGCCGAGGAGGAGACCCTCGAGGTTCTCGATCCCGCGCCGGCGCTGAAGCTGTTGCGCGGCAACACCACTGCCTCGGACACCGACGCGTGGATCGACCGGTTGTCGATGCTCGCCGGCGGCGGCGTCGTCATCGCCGACGCAGTGACGAGAAAGTTCGCCGAGGCGGGACCCGACGCGGGTACCGGGCCGATGGAGGTGCTCTTCGGCTACGACCCGGCTCCCGGCGACGACCCCGCCGCGGCCATCGCCGCCTCCCGCACCCTGACCGTCGGCATCCCCATCGCCACCGGGGACGGCGGGGCGGTCACACCGCAGCTCAGCATCGTCGCCATCGCCCGCGAACACGGCGGACCCGGCCTCATGCTCGGCGCATCGGGCCACCTGAAGTACGGCGCCACCGTCGAGGGCCTCAAGGTCACCTTCGAGGCCGGCCTCGGGGGCGCCTTCGTTCTCTACATTCCGTTCGAGAAGAAGCCGGTTCGCATCCTGACCGGAGCGACGCCGTCGTTCGGCTTGACCGTCTCGCCCGAGGGTGCCGGGGCCGACAAGCCCGCTCTGCTCATCGGCGTGCCCGGCAAGACCCGGTTCGAAATCGGCCGCTTGGGCCTTGGCGTGCAATGCGATTCGGGGGGAGCGGGGATACGCGTCAACGCCCACAAGGGCAAGCTCGCCATCGTCCTCGGTGACGGCGACTCCTTCCTTCGGCAACTGCCCGGCGGCAATATCGAGGTGCCCATCGATCTCGGCCTGCTGCTGGACACCGCACACGGCGTGCGGATCGACGGCGGCACTGGACTGAAGGTCAACCTCCCGGTCAACGCCAACCTGTTCGGCGTCTTCACCGTTCAATACCTCCAGCTGGAGGCCACCCTCGACGCGAACCCGGTCGTCGACATCTACGGCGGATTCTCCCTGCACCTGGGCCCATTCCAGGCCAGCGTCGACCGGATCGGGGTATCCCTGCGGATCGGCGACGTCATCGACGGTCGCACGAAGCTGAGCGAACTCGTCGCGTTCAGCCCGCCCAAGGGCATCGGGCTGGTCCTCGAAGCGGGTCCGGTCAAGGGCGGCGGGTACCTCTACATCGACGCCGAGAAGGGCCAGTATGCCGGTGCCCTGGAACTGAAGATCATGACCTTCAGTCTCAAGGCGATCGCCATCATCGACACCAAGAAGCCGGACGGCTCCGAGGGCTGGGCGCTCCTCGTGGCGATCTACGGACAGTTCTCCGTCCACATCGCGTTCGGCATCTTCCTCACCGGCATCGGCGGCCTGGTCGGCCTGCATCACCGAGTCGACCTGCCGGCCCTGAAAGCCGGTACCAAGACCGGTGCGCTCGACGACATCCTCTTCCCCGCCGACCCCGTCGGGCAGGCGCCGCGGATCATCAACCAGTTCCGCACGCTGTTCCCCTACGAGGAGGGCACGCTCATCCTCGGGCCGATGCTCCAACTCGCGTTCAGCCAGCCGCCCGTGGTCTACCTCAACATCGGACTGATCTTCGAGGTGAAGAACGCCCTCGCCGACACCGGGCCGGTCCGCCTCTCCAAGATCGTGCTCCTCGGCCAGATCCTCGCCCAATTGCCGCCCAAGGCAACGGGATCGCCGGCCATTCTCAAACTCATCGTCGACATCGACGGGTACTACGACGCCGACGAGAAGTTCCTGTGGATCCACGCCCGACTGCGCGACTCCTTCGTCGGCATCGAGGGCGTCACCAAGCTGGACCTGGCCGGCGAGTTCCTGCTCGCCATGCGATTCGGCGACCAACCGGCCTTCGTGCTGTCGGCCGGTGGGTTCCACCCGGCATACAAGGACGTCCCCGCGGGAGTGCCCGCCCAACTCGAACGCCTCAGCGTCGCGTTCAACATCAACATCATTCGGCTCAAGGTCGAGGTGTACTTCGCGGTCACCTCGAACAGCGTCCAGGCCGGAACCAAGACGACCGTGTCGGCCAGTATCGGGATCGCCTCCATCGAGGGCTGGCTCGGCTTCGACGCGCTGCTCTACGTCAGTCCGAAGTTCCACTTCATCGTCGACGTGCACTTCGGGGTCAAGCTCAAGGCGTTCGGGCACACCCTCATGTCGGTTCAGGTCGACGCCTCGCTCGAGGGGCCGGGGGAGTGGCACATCTCCGGGAGCTTCTCGTTCTCGATCCTGTTCTGGGACAAGTCGATCTCCTTCGACGAACGGTGGGGCTCGGCACCGGCCGTCACCACCGAATCGGCCAGCGCCAAACAGGCGCTGCAGGCCGCGCTCGCCGACCCCGGCAGTATCGAGACCAGCGCTCCCCTCGGCGGCAACTCCTTGGTCACCCTGTACGCCGGCAAGGAGTCCGGGGCACTGGCCCACCCGCTCGGGCGGATGGCCGTGCGACAGAAGGCCCTCCCGCTCGGCGTCCGGATCGATCGCATGGGGACGGCACCGCTGTCGGAGGGGGCTTCGACGTATGCCGTGGAGTCCGTCACCATCGGCGGCCTGCCGACCGACGCGGCCGAACCGGTGCAGGAGTGGTTCGCGCGCGGGCACTTCATGGAACTGTCCAACCAGGACAAGCTGGATCTGCACTCCTTCGAACGATTCGACTGCGGCATCGCATTCGGCTCGTCGAGCTACCTGGTGCCGGGCGCCTCCACGACCGCATCCGCCGACTACGAGGTCAGCGTCCTCGAACCCGAACCACGTTTGCATCTCTACTGGTCCGTGGTTTCGCTGGGCCGCGAGGCGATGGCCCACTCGCTGGCCGAGTCACTGGTCCCCTTCGGGGCGGCAGCCCGTGGACAGCGCGCCGCGATGACCGCCCTGCGACCCACCGACCGTGGCCGAGCCGCGGTCGCGGCGCCCGCCCTGGCCGTCGTCGACGCAGCGACGCTGACCTCGGCGCTGGAGGTGCCGGTGTCCGTGGCGTCCTCCCCGGCGCTGGTGGCCGATCTGGTGGCCGCCCAGGGGCGCACCGTCATGGACAGCTGCCGCGTGATCGAGGAATACGAGGTGTCGTTGTGAGCGTCGCGGTTCACCGCTTCCTGCCCTGGGCCCGTCGGGGGTTGTCCTCGGCCGTCCCCGCCGGTGCCACCGGAGCCCCCCTGCCCGCACGTGCGGTCATCGAGGTCGGGGTGAAGATCACGGGCGTGGATGCGGTGTCGACCCGGGCCACCCTCAACGGCCCCGGCGACGTCATCGGTCTCGACCGATCGGTCGTCGTGCGGACCTACCCCACCGACGGAGCGACCAGCGTCGAGCCGAACTACCTCGCAGCGGTGGATCTGGACCAGCCCGAATTGCCCTGGCTGTTCACGCCATCCGGCGCCGCCCCCGGCGAACGACTCGCTCCCTGGTTGGTGCTCGCCGTCGTCGAGGACCGACCCGGCGTCGCCATCGTGCCGCCCCCGGCCGGTGCCCCGCTGCCCGTGCTCACCATCGCCTCCGGCGCGGCCGCCGAATTGCCGGATCTGACGGACAGTTGGGCGTGGGCACACGCCCAGCTCCTCGACTCCGACGCCGGCGACGGGTCACCGGCGTCCGTCGGCGCCGCTTTGCGAGACCACCCGAATGCCAATGTCGCCCGGCTCGTCTGCCCGCGACGACTGCGGCCGAACGCCTCCTGGCTCGCCGTGCTGCTCCCGGCCTTCGACGCCGGCGTGAAGCGCGGCCTCGGGATCGACCCGGGGACCGGCCCGCTCGGCCCCGCCTGGACCGGCGGCGACACCGCGAGCCTTCCGGTCTACTATCACTGGCGCTTCACCACCGGGCCGGAGGGCGACTTCGAGTCACTGGCCCGACGCCTCAAGCCGTTCAAGGTCGACACGGCAGTGGGACGGATCGCCATGTACGTCGGCGCCGCGGCGCCCCCAATCGCCCTGCCGTCCGGTGATCCCGGCCGGATTGTCGACATGGACGGCGCTCTCATGGCGCCCACCGACGAACCCGGCACTCTCGGCGACATCGTCCAACCGCTGCGCGACGGGCTGGCCACGATGGCCGGGCTGGTCGCCGACGCGGCCGACGGCATACTGGACGGTCAGGGCGACCCGACCCCGGAATCCGGGCAACCCGTCGGCCCACCCGTTTACGGGCAGTATGCCGCCCGCCGCCGAGTCGTCGAACCGACCGACCCGCTGTGGTTCCGCGAGGCGAACACCGACCCACGATCCCGGGTGGCGGCCGGGTTGGGCGCCGAGGTACTGCGCGCCAACCAGGAGGATGTCGTCGCGGCCGCGTGGGAACAGGTCGGCGACGTGCTCGCGGCCGAGGCCGCGCTGTCGCGGGCTCGGCTCAGCCTGGAGGCGGGACGCCGGTTCCGGGAGCGGCACATCCTGACCACTCCGCCCGATCGCCTGCTGCACCTGGCCGCCCCCATGGCGGGTCGCACCCCGTTGGACCAGCGAACCGTGGCCGCCGAGATCGACGTGACGAGTATGCCGTCCGGTGTCACCGACCCGGCCGCGCGACGAATGCTCTCACCGGCCGGGCGGGTCATCACCCGGGCTACTCGACTGATCGGGACGCCGATCGGCTTCGGTGGCATGGTCGCCCGGCTCGCCGACGGACACCAGAACATCGACGCGACGGCCTTCGCTTGGTCGGGTGTGGACGGCTCCGTCGGGATGCGCGCCGTCGACCGCGGGGACGGAACGGTCGACTACCGCGACCTCGGAATCGATCTCGTGGTGCCGGCGGCCGACGCGGAACGGGTCGCGCGCAGTCAGACGGTGCTCACTGCCATGCCGGCGCCAGTGGGGGCGGATGCCGTCCGCATCAGGGACGATCTGGCGACCGTCGGGATCGTTTCGCGGGCCGAACTGTCCTCTGCCCGGCTGGCCGCTCGCGAGGTGGCGAAGCGACTGGTCGACCGGGGCACCTTCACGCACGGCATCAGCACCGATGCCGTGCTGACCACCGCGATCGACGCGGCGGCCACCGCGAAGTCCACGGTGGGCGTCGTGCTCGACATCACCAAGACGGGGTCGTTCGACGTCAACGTCCTGACCGTCAAGGGTGCCGGGACCGTGGTCGCGACACCGCTGGACGGCGGAACGGCGACACCCGTCGTGCGCATCTCGCCGGCCCTCGACGGGATCGTGTCGATCCGCGATGTCCTGGCCGCGCTTCCCCCCGGGGCACTGACGGTTCGTGAGGCCGCACCCGATGCCGTGGCTCCGGTCATCCTTCCCGGGGTGAATGCCGGCGAAGTGCAGCTGAAACGCGACGTCGCCCCGGGTCCCGTGATCCGCGGGAACGCCGGACCGATCGTGGCGCGCGGCCCGGTGTTGCGCCGCGGGCCCGTCATCCCTGTTGGCCCGGTACGCCCAATTGGTCCAGTGGGCCCGGTTGGTCCAGTGGGCCCGATCGGTCCGGTGGGGCCCATCGGTCCCGTCGTCGTCCGCCCCGGTCCGATCGTGCGCGTCGACCCCGCCGTCTTCCAGCCCCCCGCCGACGGATCGACGACGATCACCGTCGCGGCCCCCATCGTCGACCAGTCCGTCATCGGGGTCTTCCGTGCGGCCGCGCAGGATCAACTGCGTGAGAGTGTGCTCGCGGAGGTCGAACCGACGCGCCAGATCGTCCAGTTCCCCCTGGCGGCTGCAGCGTCGGCTGTCGTGCGCCGCTGCGATCCCGACATCGTGCAGGCGGCACGGCGTGACGCCATGGTCTCCTTCGCGGGCAGTGCCGCGGGCATGATCGCCGGCGGGCTTGCGCTACCCGGCTGGCGGCTGCCCAAACTCGCCGACCGCGTCATGGCATACCCCCACTTCCCCCGGGGGGCGTACGAACTGCTGGCGGCTTTCGACCGCACCAGGTTCTGTCCCGGAATCGACCAGGTGCCAACGGATTCGGTCACCCTGTTGCGGACGAATCCGCGCTTCATCGCCGCCTTCCTCGCCGGACTCAACCAGGAAACCGAACGCGAGCTCATGTGGCGCCGGTTCCCGACCGACCTGCGCGGGACGCCATTCCAGCACTTCTGGACCCGACTGGACGGCCGCGACGACATCACGCCGATGAACGAGTGGAGCACCGGTGGACTGCCCGAGCAGACCGCCGACCCCAAGGGACTATTGGTGCTGTTGATCCGCGGTCAGCTGCTGCGGCGTTATCCGAACACCATCGTCGTCGCCGTGCCCGCCATCGGGCCACGCACTCCGTCGCCGGACGCGACGAAGGTCCTGCGCCCCATCGTCTTCGGCCGTTTCGACCCCGATGTCAGCTTCTTCGGCTTCGCTCTGGAGACCGAGCAGGTGATCGCCGATCCCGGTTGGTTCTTCGCGCTCATGGAACCGCCCACCGAGCCCCGGTTCGGACTCGACGAGACCTCGACCCTGGCGACTCCGACGCGGTGGGACGACGCGGCCTGGCAGCACCTGCCGACGGTGACCCCCGGCCGGCACCTGACGACCACCGCGTTGCGGTCCGTACCGGCCAATCCGGCTCCCGATCGAGCCGATCACGTTGCGGCGGCGCTGTTCCAGCGTCCGTTCAAGCTCGTCGTCCACGCCAAGCATCTGGTCCGCGAGTAGGTGCGGCCCGTGATCCAGCGTCAAAGGAGTAGCCAATGCCCGGCATCGACCTGAGCGGCATCGACGCCGTCCGAAGGGAATCCGTCGCCTCCGACGACGCGCTGCGCGACGCGACGGTCCGCGTCCGCGACCTCCGGCTGGATCTCAGCGATCGCCTCGCGCGCGGCGCGGACCCGGCGGACATCACCGATCTCACCGCCGCCCTCGCCGAGGCGCAGGCCGGCCGCGACGCGATCCTGCAGGAACGAACCCGCCTCATCGACGCCGTCCGTGAACGGGCCGACGCCATCGTCGAGGCAGTCGGGAATCCCGAGCGCGCGATCGCGACACTGGATGGACGGACCCCCATCGCATTGCTACCGGTGCGGATCGAGACCAAGTACGCAAGCCCCGACCGGCTGCTGGTGCGCGTCTTCCCCGACCAACTCCACGTCACCGCTCACGACGAGGCGTTGACCGATGCCGAGATCGACGCGGGACAGCGCTATTGGCAGCTGCGCTGGGAGCGGCTGGACGACGCAACGGTGGCGGCGGACGCCTGGAACACCATGGTGGCCGGATTCCGGCCGGGTAGGGCGCGATTCGTCGTCGACACGATGCGGCCCACGAACTCCCCGCCGGACCCCCCGGCATACCCCGACCCGGCTCGCCGGGCCGAGGGGTGGAGCCGGCCACCGATGGCACGCGCGCTACCGGACCGCGTCGCCGTCATCGGCCACCGACGAGACGGCGAGGGCAGGTACACCGAGATCTTCCGGGTGTGGGGCGGGGCCTCGATCCCGGACACTCTCGCCGTCGGCCCCTCGCCCGCGGCACTCACGCAGGCCGAGGACGGCTACCCCGACGACCCGGCCCTGGCCTGGCTCCGGGACCCGGCCGCCGCGGAGCGCGTCGGACTCCTCATCACCGTCACGCAGGACGACATCCACCCCGGGACCGGTGCCCGCCTCGGCGACGGGGTCGACCGAATCCTGGTGTGCGGGCTGGACTGGACCCGCACGCCCGAGCAGTCGGCCGCCGAACTTCAGTCCCTCCTGGTCGCCCAACACGCCGAGGGGGACATGTCCTTCGTCCCAGCCGGGACCCCGACGAACAACACCGCGGACACCGATGCGGGAGCGGGAGCCGGGTCGGCCACCGACCCGCGGGCCTACGATCCGTTCGAGCCCACCGACCCGGTCCCCGACGGTGCCGCCCGGACCCTGGCGGCGGCTCTGGGCCTGCGGCCGGAAACCCTCGACGCCGTTCCCCACGCCGGGCTGCGCGAACCTCGTTGGCAGTCGGCGCTGGCCGAGGTGCTCTGGCGCGCCGGCCCCGGACACTACCTCACGGACCTGCTCGACCCGGTGGCGAGTTCGCCTCAGATCGACGCCAGGATGCGCGAGTTCGCGGTCGCCCATCTGCGGCCCGGCGGTCCCATCCCGACGATCCGCAGCGGGCGCCAGCCCTACGGCATCCTCCCGATCGTCGCCCGACGCCGATTCGCCCCGCACGGACCCGCGGAACGCGATGTCCTCAAGGTCGCCACAGTCCTGCGCGATCTCGCCGAACCGCTAGTCGGACAGGTTCCCCGGCTACCCGAGGCCGGAACGAGCGCCGCGGTCGACGAGGCCCTGCTGGCGCTGCTGCAACGGACCCCGGTCGCGTGGTCACTCGACTTCCGCTCGGCCGTGGGACCGGTACAACGCAAGGCGATGAGTGTGTACTGGGACATGATCGCCGCGTTTCAACGGGATTGGACGGCGATCATCTGGTCCAAGCTGCAGACCTACACCCTGACCAGGCTCTCCGAGCTGACCCTGGACAAGCAGAGCCACCGCCTGGACGTCCCGCTCGTGCGTCCGACAGTCGACGGGCGCGCCACCGGTGACCCGGCGGTCTACCTGGCCGAGATCGCGGAACTGCTGACCGACCCGCACGGGGAACTGGTGCTCCGGCTGCGCGAGAATTCCGAAGCCCTCCTCGAGGCGCTCGTCGCCTGCTCCGCGGTCGCCGAAATCGCGGCGGTCGCGGCGACCGTGGTCAAGCCGGTCGTCGGCGATCCGGCTGAGGTGCGCGACGTCTTCACGCTGCCCAAGGTCGCGGACACCTTCCGGATCGAGACGCCGGTCGCCGACGCCCAGCTCAAGTTGGCGACGGCCAGTATGCGGGAACTCGCCGAAGCCGTTGTGCCCCAGGTTGACCCGACTCAACCCGTTGCCGTTGCCGTGACCAGTCAGTTCGCCGCCAAGTGGTTCGACCGAATCGCGGACCTCGGCGTGCCGACGGATCCGCACTACTGGATGGGACGCTTCGCCACGGCACTGAAGGACCTCGCCCAGGCTCCCGCGGACGAACTCGAGTGGGCCTTCCGTGGGCAACTCGACGCGTATGCCAGCCGCATGGATGCGTGGTTCACCGCGTTGGCGTCCTCGCGGCTCGCGGACCACCGGGCGGCCCGGCCGACCGGCGTACACGTGGGCTGCTGGGGCTGGGTGGAGGATCTCAGGCCGGAGGGGCGCGGGGATCGCACGCTGGGCTACGTTCACACCCCGTCGATCCCGCAGGCGACGACCGCCGCCCTCCTGCGCAGCGCCCGTCAGGGGCACGAGGGACCCGGTGGCGAGGTCTTCGACGTTCAACTGACCTCGGCCCGGGCCAAGGAGGCCCTGGCCGTCCTCGGCGGAGTCGGCCAGGGGCAACGGCTCACCGCCCTGCTGGGCTACCGGATCGAACGGCGCCTGCAGGACGCCGGCCCACTGATCACGAGGTACATCTGGCACTTCCGGGCGGCCTACCCGCTGCACAGCCAGGGCGACAACCCCGACCAGCCGGCCCAGGCCATCGCGGCCCGCGACGTCGTCGACGGCGTCGCCCTGCTCGATGCGTGGCGTGCTGACCGCGCGGCCGTCCTGACCGCCGGTCGGGTCGCGCCCGGCGACGCGGGAGCGGTGAGCGGGGTCCTCGACGCCGTTGCCGGAATCTACGACGGCGTGAGCGACGGACTCGTCGCCGAAGCGGTACACCAGGCGGCTCAGGGCAATCTCGAGCGGGCCGGTGCGGCCCTCGGCGCACACGACCGGCAAAGCGCGCCACCGGATCTGGACGTCCTGCGCACCCCGCGCGACGGGGCGGTGCTGGTTCAGCGCGTCGGCGTCCTGCTGCAGGACGACGGCCCCGCGCCGGGCTGGCCGCGTGACATCCGTGGCCGGGCCGAACCTCGTCTGGACACCTGGCTCGGAACCGTCCTGGGTCCGCCGGCCGGGTGGGCCGTCACCGCGCGGCTGCTGCGGGCCGATGGCTCGGTCGAGGATCTCCCGCCGATCACCCTGGACCAGGTGGGGTTGGGCCCGCTGTCGTTGGTGCGAGCAGCGGTTCGACCCGGAGTCGGCGGCCCGAGCGAGCTGGAGGGGTTGATCGCCCTCGTACTGCGGGCAACCGCGCCCGCGTTGGGCCCGGGGGATCGGATCGAATTGCTTCCGGAGGGCGCCCCGGGGGATCCGGCACGTGGAATCGCGCTGTTGCTCACCCTGCTCGAAGCCGCCGGGAAGGTGGTCGGTTCCCAGTCCGTGTCGGGGCCGGACTTCGCAGCGTCCGGCGCGACCGCAGGGGCGGGCGCCACGGTCGATACCGCCGAATTGCGTTCTCGGGTCTCGCAAGTGCGGACCAGCCTGACCACGGCATTGGACGGGCCGTCCGGGCTGCGGGCGGCCATCGCCGGTGGCGCGGCCGCCGACCTGTTCCACGCGCTGCTGACCGCATCGGTCTTCGACTCGACGGCGCTGCCCGTCGACGTGCCGATGTCCGTCGACGCGGCAACCTCACTGAGTGCCCAGGCCGAAACGGTCCTGACCGCCCTGACCGCGGCGGCTGCTCGATTCGACACCGAGTTCGCGGCGGTGGCCGCCACCGGAGACCCGGTCGAGGTCGACGGCCTCATCGCGGCGGTGCGGATCCTGCTGGGTCCGGGAGCACCGATGCTGCCCGTGCTCACCTTGTCCGACGCCGCCGCCGCGACCGCCTCCCTGGCGGATCGAGCGGCTCTGCTGAGCGGTGACGACTTCGCGGTCGTGACCTGGCTGCACCAACGCGCCCTCGTGCGTCCGCACGTGGACCCCTTGGGAATGCTGTTGCGGCACAACGAGGCCGACAACGTCGACGTGGCCGGGGAACTGCGGGTCGTGCAGGCGCCGCATGCACCTGGAACGCGTTGGTGCGCTTTGCCGCTGGCCGACCTCTCCGCGCCGCCGGCGCACGGGACCGCGGCTTTGGTGTGCCATGCGCCGACCGCTCCGGACCTGTCCAGACCGATAGCCGGTCTCCTCGTCGACAGCTGGACGGAGACGCTGCCGTCGGCCACTGCCACCACCGCACTGGCGTATCACGTCGACGCGCCGGGCTCGCGACCGCCGCAGACCGTTCTGCTGGCCGTCCATCCGCAGGTCGACCCGAGCACCTGGGATCTCGACACCGTCCTGGACACCATCGCCGAGGCCGCCGACCTGGCCCGGCTACGGACCTTGACGATGAAGGAATTGTCGGTCCTCGGCGGCTTCCTGCCGGCCTGGTATCTGCCGGACTGCTACACCCGCGATGTGGCCTCGGTGCCCCTCAAGGGACTACGCGAGCGGGCTTTCGCCACCGGCTTCGCCAAGATCGCCACGATCGCCGGGAAGGGCTGAGCTGCAATGGCATACGACATGGCCAAAGTCGTCGCTCTTAATCACGAGCTCGTCCTCAGGGCGTCGATCGTCACGTGGTCGCGACTCGAGCCCCTGGGACTGACCCGCGGCGACCTGACACCGGGGCTGCGGGCCGCGGTCGCCGACCCGTTGTGGTTCGCCGCCCGTCAGTGGCAGTTCGGCGAACTGCACGCCGAGGACGCGGGATCGCCGATCACCGTGGCCGTCGACGGGACCGCGGGCCCGATGACGAGATTCCACGCCGGCCGCCTCGGACCCGACCCGGCGGGGGAGTCGGTGGACTTCCCCGCGATCCCGCTCGAAACCGCCGTCGAGGCCGAGACCCCCGCCGTCCTGCCCGAACGCATCCGCGCCGAAGCCGGGCAGCACCTGCTCCGGCTCGTCGGCGGCGCTCTCGCCGCCCTCGGCGCACCCGTGACGGCGCAGGTGCGGGCAGCGCTCTTGGCGTCCTACGCCTTCGCACCGGCCGATGCGGCGCTGGCGGGCAACGATCCCGAGGGAGCGGCCCGTCGCGGTGTGCTGGCCGGCCGCGTCGTCGACGCCGCACGGTTGATGGCCGACCTGGCCGGGCGGGTGGACGGCGACGGTGCGATCACCGACCTGCCCCCTGCGTTGGCGGGACTCCCGGCCGCGGACCAGCTACGTGACGCGCTGACCGCCTGGAACCGTTGGTATGCAAGCTATCTGGCGGCACCCGTGGGCGCCGGTGGCGGCGGGAGTGCGCCGTTCTCGTGGGACCCCTACCGCCAGGAGTACTCCTTCGCCGTCCAGGGCCGTACCGGTTCCGGTGATGTGCTGCTGACCGCCGAGGAATACACCGACGGCCGACTCGACTGGTACGACTTCGCCGCGACCGCCGGCCCCTCGCTCGCCGCGGCGGGGGCCGCCGATCCCGCGACGACGACGATCGCCGAACGTCAACTCGTCTCGCCGGTGCGGTTCCCCGGTATGCCGGCGGACCGGCTCTTCGAGTTCGAGGACACCCGGGTTTACCTCGGACGCCTCAACGCCGGCCCGCACGACATCGCGCGGCTCGGGCTGGTCGAGTTCGCACTGGCATACGGTAACGACTGGTTCCTCGCCCCGGTCGACCTGCCCTACGGTTCGGTGTGCGAGGTGTCTTCGGTAGCCGTGCGCGACACCTTCGGTGAGGAGATCACCGTGCCGCGCGCCACCCAGCCGTATGCCGGTCGACCCGGGTGGTGCATGTACCACCTGACCGGGGCCGAGGATGCGGGCCGGCTGTCGGACGTCTTCGTGCTGCCGCCGACCGTGGCCGGGCGGTTGGAGTCCGAGCCGGTGGAGGAGGTCGTCTTCTTCCGCGACGAGCAGGCCGACATCGTGTGGGGCGTCGAACGCGTCGTGCCGGGGGAGACGGGGGAGCCGGTGCCGTGGCATCGCCTGGCGGCCCAGGTGTCGTTGCGACAGAGCGTGCCCGACGATCTGGATGACGCCAAGCTGGTGTACCGGCTGATGAGTCCGTTGCCGGAGAACTGGATTCCGTTCGTGGCGGTGCCGGCGAAGAATCGGCCGGCCGGTTCGCTCGCCACCGATCTGCAGCGGCAGCCGCTGATCCGGTTCGCCCAGGACGGGACGGTGTCGCTGGTTCATCCGCGCGGGACCGTGCTGCGCACCAGCGACACCGCCGACGTGACGACGGATCGACTGCGGATCGCCGAGGAGGAGGTGCCGCGCGACGGGATCGTGGTGCGCCGCACCTTCCAACTCGCTCGGACCGTGGACGGTCGCAGCGTGTTGTGGCTCGGTCGGTCCAAGACGACCGGGACCGGGGAGGGCTTCAGCGGGCTACGGTTCGACACCGCCCTGCCGCCACGCGGAGTGTGACGGCAGGGCGGGTCCCCAGGCCCACGAGGACGGATTTGTCGGGCTACGAGGTGATGTCGTCGATGGCCGCCTTGATCTCACCGGGCGCCTTGGGGCTGCGGGGCGCCCTCTCCTTGGCGGCCAGCATACGAGCACCCATGTCGGAGAGAGGCTTTCGACCAAGGGCAGTGCGGACCTTGGGGAACCACTCCTCTTCCTCTTCCTTGACGTGGTGCCGAACGTTCTCCATGAGGACGGTGAACTTGGCCTCGAAGCGTTCGTGTCCGGGGTCCATGGCGGCGAGTTCGGCGGCGAGGACGTCGACGACGTGGTGCTCCTCGTAGGACTCCAGGATGTCGTCCTCGATGTCCGGCACGGCGGCGCGTACCTCGGGGTAGAGGATCTCGTTCTCGATGAAGGTGTGAACGGTCAATAGTTCCAGGCATTCTGCGACGATCGCGCGTCGGCGGGCGGTCGTGGTCTTCGGCTTCTCGAACTCTGCGAAGAGCTTGGCCACCTGCTTGTGGTCGGCCTTGAGAACGGTAATGGCATCGGTGGACATGGGCTCCTCCTTGAGTTCCGCGGGGGCTCAACGTAACACTGGGGTAGCCGGGAGACGGGCCGAGCGGGTCCCAGATCGCGTTCGGTTCCGACCGGCCTGGCGGCGGCTGTTCCGGTCGGCGGGGCGAACCCCGACAATGAAGCGTGACCCGCGTTCTGGAACCCGATTCGACTCCCGATCTTCGAGGACTGCTCCTGGACTACCTGGGCTTCTATCGTGCAGTTGTCGTCGCGAAGGTGTCGGGGGCGCCGGGAGGCTTCCTGACGGCCTCGGCCGTCCCGTCGGGATGGACGCCGGCCGGGTTGGTCAACCACCTCCTGCACATGGAACGTCGGTGGATCCTGTGGGGTTTCCTCGCCGAGCCCGTACTCGACCCGTGGGCGGACTCGGCCGGCGACGGATGGATCACCCCGGATGCGGACGAGGCGTCCCTGGCCCGGGCTCTGCTCGCCCAGGGAGAGCGCACTCGCGCCGTCGTCGAGGCGCACGAACTCGACGACCATGCCCGGGTCGGCGGCCGGTTCCGCACGGCCGAGGAGGCGCCCCAGCTGCAGTGGATCCTGTTGCACGTGCTGCAGGAGTACGCGCGGCATACGGGCCACTTGGACATCGTGCGAGAGATCGCCGACGGATCGACAGGTGAAGAGCCCTGACGCAGAACGGGATCGAGGTGCGCGATGATCCGCCGAAAACGACCCGGGTGTTGCGCGGGGATTTCCTGAGACTCTTCGTCGGCGACGCGGTGTCGACGTTCGGGTCGGTCGTGTCGGCCCTGGCCATCCAGTTCCTCCTCATCGACACGCTGCGCGCCGACGAGCAGGCCATCGGTTTCGTGCGCGCGGCCCAGTGGGCGCCCTACCTGCTGTTCGGGCTGTTGGCCGGCGTCATCGCGGAGCGGTTCAGGCGCCGGCAGTTGCTTATCGGGGCCGACGTCGTCGGCTTTGTGGTGTTCGGCTCGATCGGTGTGCTGGCGCTCACGGGGGCGTTGACGGTCTGGCTCCTCGCCGCGCTGGTGTTCGTGTTCGGTGCGGTCACCTGCCTGTCCGTCGCGGCATACCAGTCGTATGTGCCGAGGCTCGTCCCGGAGCGCGCCCTGCCGGACGCCTTTGCCCGGCTCGAACAGATGGGCCAGTCGGTGGGATCCGTCGGCCCTCTCGCGGCCGGGTCGCTCGTCAGGTTTCTCTCGGCGCCGATAGCCATTCTCGTCGATGCCCTTTCGTATGCCGTGTCGGCCTTGTGTCTGTTGACGATTCGTACCCGCGAGCCGGGGTCCCCACCCGAACGGCGTCGCATCATCGTCGAACTCCGCGAGGGCGCTCGCTGGGTGTACCGACACCAGACTCTGCGCCCGTACGCCCTGTGGCTGCACGCGTGGTTCTTCGGGCGGGCGATGGTCACCACGGTCCTGGTCTACTACGCCAGCGTCGAGTTGGGTCTGGATGCGCTGACCGTCGGGCTGGCGCTGGCCGGCGCGGGCGTCAGT
>JBDIAR010000054.1:0-18736 GCA_039812545.1 Dermatophilaceae bacterium
GATGCTGCCGTTCATCGGCTACAACGCCAACGACTACATCGCGCACTGGATCAAGATCGGCCAGACCCACGACCCGGCGCAGCTGCCGCGGATCTACCAGGTCAACTGGTTCCGCCGCGACGACGAGACCGGCAAGTTCCTGTGGCCGGGCTTCGGTGAGAACAGCCGCGTCCTGAAGTGGATCGTCGGCCGCCTCGAAGGCACCGCCGAGGGCAAGGACACCGTGGTCGGCATCGTCCCGGCCGACGGCGCGCTCGACACCGACGGCCTGGACGTCTCGGCCGAGGTCGTCGAGAAGTGCCTCAAGGTCGACCCGGAGGACTGGAAGAAGGAGATCCCGCTGATCGAGGAGTGGTTCGAGAAGCTGGGCAATGTGCCGCAGGAGGTCAAGGAACAGCTCGACATCCTCAAGGCCAACGTCAACGCCTGACGATCTGACGCAGGGCCCGTTCGACGGCGGGGGTATGCCACCGGCATACCCCCGCCGTTCGCGTCAGCCCCGCACGTCGTGGAATCAGCCCCGCACGTCGTGGAACAGGTGGTGCTCGACGTCGTGCAGGAAGTAGATCGAGAAGGTCGCCACGGTGAAGACCGACCCGTTGCTGCGCGTGCCGACCCGCTGCCAGGCGTCAGCCGGTATGCCGTCCCAGGCATCCGCGGTCAACTCACCCTCGGCGAGCAGGTCCCGGCATACGGTCTCGGGATCCTGCTCCCAGTACCGACCCTCGATCGCGGCGGCGTCCTGGTCCCAGTTGGCGAACCGGGCCTCGTCGTCGGTCAGCATCAACTCCAGCCGGCCGCGGAAGATCGCGAACGTATCCCGGGCATGGCAGGCATACTCCAGCGGCGACCAGGTCGCCGGGGCCGGCCGGGTCCGCGCAGCCGGCCGGGCCAGCACCTCCACCCAGCGCGGCAGGGCGGCCCGCACCCGCGCCCCCGTCGTGGTCACGTCGTAGCGCGGGTCGAAACCGCATTCGGTGCAACTTGATTCGATGACGAAGGTCCAGTCCTTGTCCTCCGGCTCGGGCTGCACCGCTGGTTGGACCGCCGGTTGGACGGCTGGTTGGCCGGTGGGTTCGACGGCGGCATTCGGTTCGTTCGACATGGGACCCATTGAACCCGCTGGGGTACCGTCGAGTCATGGTGCCGGACTCCATTCGCCCGACGATCGCCTTCCTCAGCGGATCCGGCCTGCCGGCCTGGGCCTGGAACGGCGTGCGGGATGAACTGCGGATGCCGACCTACGTCGTGGACTACCTCAAGGGCGAGGCATCGCTGGCCCAGCACGCGCGGGCCGTGCTCGACGGATCCGGCCACGTCCGCCTGATCCTGGTGGCGCATTCGCTGGGCGGGGTCGTCGCGAGTCAGATCTGCGCGATCGCACCGGATCGAATCGCCGGGGTGATCGGGGTCAGCGCGGCGTTTCCCCCGCCTGGTCGGTCCTTCCTCGACACCCTGCCGCGCCGCGAGCGACTGCTCATGACGGCGGCGTTGCGGCTCTCCGGAACCAGGCCACCGGCGTCGGTGCTGCGCCGGGGGTATGCCGACGAACTGGACGACGACACCGCCGGCCGGCTCGTCTCCGGTTTCGAGGCCGAATCTCGGCGGCTGTTCACCGACCCCGTGGGATCGCCGAGCTTCCCGTCGGCTCGCGGCTATGTGCTCACGTCCCGAGACCGGCAATCATCGCCCGAACGCCAGGAGTCGTATGCCGTCCGACTCGGGGCTACCTGCCGTCGCGAACTGGACGCCGGCCACTGGCCCATGCTGAGCCGTCCCACCGAACTGGGGGCGCTCCTGCGCGAGTTCATCGAGACCTGCCCGAGCTGAGCCTGGCTCACGATGCGCTCGCCGATGGATGCGGCAGGCGCGTTCGGATCAGTGCGTGCCGCGACCGGACCGCCCAGCGCCCGGGAACTGGCCCCACTGGCCCTGCCCCGGCACCCCGCCCGGCACGCCACCCGGGACCCCGCCGGGGCCGATCCCGGGGGGTCGACCGATCCCGCCGCCGGGACCGCTCTCACCGCCGATCCCCGAGTAGGTCGACGGCATCATCGCGGCCGCCGCCACGGCGCCGATGGAGGAGACCGCGATGACGATCGCCGCCACCCAGGCGGTTCGCCTCGCCGACCACCGGCTCGTCGGGACGGCGGGTTCCGCGACGGCCTCGACATGGTCCTGAGGCGCCACGACCGGCACCGCCCGAGTGGGATCGACAAGCGGCTGCGTCGCCGGCTGGGGCAGGCCGGCTCCGCCGAAGTCCGCCTCCGGAAGCTGTGAAGACATGGGCCGGATTCTGGACCTCGCCGCTGTGCCGAACCTGTGGCCGCGATATCGGGAAGCTGACGATCGCCGCCACCACCCGCCGCGCGACATAGTCCGGTCACAGAAAGACCACAGGTGAGCTGCGGGCGGACCACAGCCAACTCTTGTCCAATGGTGGTCATGAGCACCCAGTCCTCCCGCGCGCCGAAGCTGCAGCGCCCCGACGGATCCAACCCCCGCGTCCTCGTCGTCGACGACGAACCCAACATCACCGAGCTCCTGGCGATGGCCCTGCGCTACGAGGGCTGGGACGTCAGTTCCGCGGGCACCGGGATGGCCGCGGTGCGGGCGGCGCGCGAGTTCGGTCCCGACGCCGTCGTCCTGGACATGATGCTGCCCGACATGGACGGCCTTGAGGTGCTCCGCAAGCTGCGCGAACACGACGAGCGCACCCCGGTGCTCTTCCTCACGGCTCGGGACGCGGTCGAGGACCGGATCGCGGGCCTGACGGCCGGCGGCGACGACTATGTCACCAAGCCGTTCAGCCTCGAAGAGGTCGTCGCCCGACTGCGGGCGCTGATGCGGCGCACCGCGCTGATGGCGATGGACGGCGAGGACGAGTCCGTCTTGGCGGTCGGCGATCTGACCCTCGACGAGGACTCACACGAGGTCACCCGGGGCGGTGTCGAGATCCACCTCACCGCAACGGAATTCGAACTCCTGCGGTTCCTCATGCGCAATCCCAAGCGGGTCCTGTCCAAGGCTCAGATCCTCGACCGGGTCTGGAACTACGACTTCGGCGGGCAGGCGAATGTCGTCGAGTTGTACATCTCCTACCTGCGCAAGAAGATCGACGCCGGCCGTGAGCCCATGATCCACACCATGCGCGGAGTCGGGTACGTCCTGAAACCGGCCGGCTGATGCCACTGGATCTGCGTCGAGCGCTCGCGGTGCGCGACTGGACCCTGCGAGCCAAGATCGTCGCCTCGATGCTGGCGCTGTTCACCGTCATCGCCGTCGTCACCGGCGCCGTGACGGTGCTCTCGCTGCAGGCATACCTGAACAACCAGATCGACCGCCAGTTGCTCGACTCTGCCGGCCGGATCACCGGACCCGGCGGCCGGATGGGCATGGACGACCTGCGCTGCACGAATCGCACCGACCGGCACGGCCCCGGCGACCAGGGGCTGGTCGCCCTGTTCAACACCGGTGGCGTCGGGATGGGGACCGCGACGACGGGGACGGGCGGGTGTGTGGATCTGTCCGACAGCCAACTGGCGGCGCTTGATGCCGCCGACCTGGGCAGCACCGCGAAGACCGTGAACCTCGGTGACGACCTCGGCGAGTACCGGGCCATCGCCGCACCCGGATCGGGATACATCCGCGTCCTCGGGCTCCCACTGGGCCCGGCCGAGAAGGCCACCCGCAATGCCGTGTCGACCGCGATCGCCACGACCGCGGTCGGTCTCGGCGCGGTGGCACTGGCCGGGACCTGGTTGGTCCGGCGTAATCTGCGCCCCCTCGATCGGGTCGCCGCAACCGCCACCGCGGTGGCCGCGCTCCCGCTCGATCAGGGGAAAGTCGCTCTGGCCGAACGCGTTCCAGAGCAATACACCGACACGCGCACCGAGGTCGGCAAGGTCGGCTCCGCCGTCAATGAGATGCTCGACCACATCAGCGAGGCGCTCACGGCACGCCACCAAAGCGAACAGCGCGTCCGCCAATTCGTCGCCGACGCCAGCCACGAGTTGCGCACGCCGCTGGCCAGCATCAAGGGGTATGCCGAACTCACCCGACGCGAAAACGAGCCCGTCCCCGGCAGTGTCGGCCACGCCATCGGACGCATCGAGTCCGAGGCGACTCGGATGTCGTCGCTCGTCGAGGATCTGCTGCTGCTCGCCCGCCTCGACGCCGGTCGACCCCTCGAACAGGGCGCCGTCGACCTGTCCCAGGTGGTCATCGACGCCGTCAGCGACGCGCACGCCGCCAGCCCCCGACACGGCTGGGAGCTCGACCTGCCCGACGAACCCGTCGAAGTCGTCGGCGACCCGGCCCGGCTCCACCAGATCGTGGCCAATCTGCTGGCCAACGCCCGCACGCACACCCCGGAGGGCACGACCGTGCGCACCAGCGTCGCCAAGGAATGGCACCAAGCCGTCCTCACCGTCCGGGACAACGGCCCGGGGGTTCCAGAAGCGTTGCAACCCAACGTCTTCCAGCGGTTCGCCCGCGGCGACTCGTCACGTAACCGGGCCGCCGGGAGCACCGGCCTCGGGTTGTCCATCGTCGCCGCGGTGGCCGGTGCCCACGGCGGCACGGTGGAACTGTCCAGCCGTCCCGGCGACACGTCGTTCGTCGTGCGACTGCCCTCCCCCTGAGCCGTTCCGCCCGCCCCTGAGCTCACGAGGCTTCCCAAGACTGTCCACAGCTCTCCCACAGTCCGGCCGACGAGACTCGCCATCATGGACACCGCGACCCTCCCCCTCGTCGACGAACCGGCATACCGGACCATCGAATCCGCTCCAGAGCGGACGAAGGGGACGAGTCGGCTGCACTCGTTGTGGCGCGGCAACCCGGACGACCCGACGTGGGCTCGCCCGGCACTGTGGGGGCTCCTGCTGGCGACCGCCGTGTTCTACCTGGTGAACCTCACGAGCAACGGGTATGCCAACGCCTTCTACTCGGCGGCGGCGCAGGCCGGTAGCTCCTCGTGGAAGGCGTTCTTCTTCGGCAGCCTCGACGGCGGCAACTCGATCACCGTCGACAAGCCACCGGCATCGTTGTGGGTCATGGCGTTGTCCGTCCGCCTGTTCGGGCTGAACTCGTTCGCGATCCTGTTCCCCGAGGTCGTCATGGGTGTCGCCTCCGTCGGCGTCCTGTATGCCACGGTGCGCCGCCACTTCGGCGCGATCGCCGCACTGCTCGCCGGGGCGGTCCTCGCGCTCACCCCGGTGGCCGTGCTCATGTTCCGGTTCAACAATCCCGAGGCGCTGCTGGTCCTGCTGATGACCCTCGGCGCGTGGGCGACGGCCAAGGCCGTCGATCAGGCATCGCCGCGCTGGATGATCATCGTCGGGGTATTCATGGGCCTCGGCTTCCTCACCAAGACCCTCCAAGTGCTGCTCGTCATCCCGGGCTTCGCCGTGGCCTACCTCGTTGCGGCGAATACCACTGTCGTCAAACGCATCTGGCACACTCTGCTGGCGGCCGGGGCGATGGTGCTGTCGGCCGGCTGGTGGGTCGCGATCGTCGAACTGATCCCGGCGTCCGCCCGACCGTATATCGGCGGCTCCCAGACGAACTCGTTCCTCGAACTCACCTTCGGCTACAACGGACTCGGCCGGATCGACGGCAACGAGACCGGCTCGGTGGGCGGCGGCGGCCGCGCCGGCGGGTGGGGCGCGACCGGGCTGGCCCGGATGTTCAACTCCTCCGTCGGCGGCCAGATTTCGTGGTTGCTGCCCGCCGCCCTGATCCTGCTGGCCGCCGGATTCGTGGTCCGGGGGCGACGCCCGCGCACCGACGCCCGACGCGCGGCATACCTGATCTGGGGCGGTTGGCTGGTCGTGACCGCACTCACCTTCTCGCTGATGGCGGGGATCTTCCACGAGTACTACACGATCGCGCTCGCCCCGGCGATCGCCGCGCTCGTCGCGATGGGAGCGGTCGAGTTGTGGGAACACAAGGAGTCGACGTGGGCGCGCATCGTCCTCGCCGCGACGATGGCCGCCACCGGGATCTGGTGCTTCCTGTTGTTGTCTCAGACGCCGACCTGGTTGCCGTGGTTGCGAATCGTCGTCCTGGCCGCAGCGCTGTGCGCCAGCCTCGGGCTGCTCGCCCTCGACGTCGTGCACCGCTCGGCGGTGCCGGTGATCGCCGGCGTCGGTGTCGTCGCGGCACTGCTCGGGCCGACCGCGTACAGCGTCGCCACCGTGGACAAGGCCTACAGCGGCTCGATCGTGACGGCGGGTCCGACCATGGCCGGTGGACGTGGCGGGCCCGGAGGCGCGCCCGGCGGGGCCGTCGGCGGTCCGCGCGGAGCCTTCGGCGGTGCCGGTGGCGCCGGTGGTGCCGGCGGTGCCGGTGGATTCGCCCCCGGTGGCGGCGGGACTCCAAACGGCGCGGGCGGCATGGGCGGTCTGCTGAATGCGACCATCCCCGATACCGCTGTGGTGGCAACACTTTCGGCCGACGCCTCGCAGTACACCTGGGTCGCCGCAACGGTCGGCTCGCAGAACGCCGCGGGCCTACAGCTCGGGACGCAGTTGCCGGTGATGGCGATCGGCGGCTTCAACGGCACCGACCCCTCCCCGACGCTGGAGCAGTTCCAGGCGTACGTCGCGGCCGGCCGGATCCACTACTTCCTCGCCGGTGGACTGGGCGGGATGCGACAGAACGGCGGCGCCGACACCTCCTCGCAGATCAGCACCTGGGTCGCGGAGAACTTCCCGACGGTGTCGATCGGTGGCACCACGTTCTACGACCTGACCCAGCCGTCGTCGGGGTCGACGGATGCGACCCCGACCGCCGTCTGAGCCCACGCCGGTTCCCTCAAGAGGGGCTCCCGTCGACCTGGAGGATCCCCAGCTGGTATGCCGACGTGACCGCGGCCGTGCGATCCGAGACTCCCAGCTTCTGGAAGATGCGGATCAGGTGGGTCTTGACCGTGGCCTCGCCGATGAACAGTTCGCGCCCGATCTCGGCATTGGACAGGCCGCGCGCGACGAGCGAGAGGACCTCGCGCTCGCGCGCGGTCAGGTGGCTTTCCGAGGTGGCCGCCGGGACGGCTCGGAGTCGGTCGGCCAACCGGGCCGCCACCGGAGGGGCCAGCACGGTCTCGCCGCGCGCCGCCCGACGGATCGCGTCGGCCAGGACCGCGGGATCGGCGTCTTTGAGCAGGTACCCGCGGGCGCCGGCCTCGACCGCTCGCACGATGTCGGCATCGGTGTCGTAGGTGGTCAGGACGAGGACCTGCGGACGATCGGGACGAGCCACCAACAGTCTGGTCGCCTCCGCCCCGTCCATCACCGGCATACGCAGGTCCATCAGGACGACGTCGGGTCGGTGCCGCTCTGCTTGGACGAGTGCCTCCGCGCCGTTGGCCGCCTCGGCGACGACGAGAAGGTCGGGCTGTTCGGACAACAGCGCGATCATGCCCGTGCGGACCACGGGGTGGTCGTCGACGACGAGAAGTCGCAACTGCGGACGCCGACCCGTCTCCGCTCCCTGATCGGGCCTCACCGCGGCACCTCCACAGTCACTACGGCCCCGCGGCCGGGAGCGCTGTCGATGCGGACGATCCCGCCGAGTTCGCTCACCCGGGCGTGCAACCCGTCGAGCCCGAATCCCCGTGGTGCCGCGGCCGGGTCGAAACCGGCGCCGTTGTCCGCGACGGACAACGCGACCTTCCGCGGGTCGGCGAAGCTCAGCGTCACCTGCGCGGCGGTGGCCCCGGAGTGCCGTCGCACATTCGCCAACGCCTCCTGAGCGGTACGCAGGAGAACGACCTCGGTGGCGCCCCCGAGCGCCACCGATTTCCCCTCGGCATCGAAGCCGACCCGCAACCCGCGTTCGGATGCGGGACCACCCACCGTGTCGACGAGCCGCCGCAGCGCCTCGACGAGCGAACGCGACTGCAGATGCCCAGGAGTGAGTTCGGCGACGATCATCCGGGCCTCGCCCAGGTTCTCGGCCGCCACCGACTCGATCAGGGCCAACCGGTCGTGGGCGGTGCGATCGTCGCCGCGGGCGAGCGCCGCGTCGGCCGCCCTCGCCAGCGCGAGCACCGAGGTGTAGCCCTGCGCAAGCGTGTCGTGGATTTCCCGAGAGAGCCGTTGACGCTCTTCGAGGACGCCCCGATCCCGTTCGGCCGCGGCCAATTCCTTCTGGGCGGCGTGGAGTTCGTCGATCACCAGAGCCCGCTGCTGCGCCTCGTCGACCATCTTGTTCACGAAAAGCCCCATCCCCAAAGACAATCCGACGGTGAGCGCCGCCGACATCATCACCGATGCGGGAGAGGTGTCCACGTCGCGCGCCAACCCGAAGACCACGAGGACGACCCCGAAGGCGATCGTCCACGCGGTGGCGACGCGCACGGGCAGCATCGCCCAGAGCTGCGGGAAGAGGATGAAGAAGAACACCCAGGCTTTCCCGGAGTCGAACCACAACAAGGTGGTCAGTGCCGACCAGGCGACGACGTGGTACGCGATGCCGTGCGCCAGCCGATAGTCCGCCAGACTGCGGGATCCGATGGCCAGGTAGGCGAGCGCGAGGACGAGCAGGGCCAGGAGCGACGGGGTTCGGCCGGACTGGGGCTGGCCGCCGAAGACCACCAGGACCAGGCAGGCGAGCCACCCGAGCGCGAATCCGGCGTGCCAGTAAACCATTTGGCCGTGCCACATCGATTCCAGTTGGTCGACCGAGGACACTGCCGACGCCGGGCGGTCCGGTTCACGGCTCATGGCATCCATCCTCCCGGCATACCGGCTCCTCTCGCACGTGGTCCGCGCAGGACCGGCTCAGGTCGTACCCCGCTTGAACCACCGGAAGGTCGTCAGGCACAGTCCGAGACCCACGACGGCCCACACCAGCAGGACGACCGCGGTCCGGCCCGGCTCCCAGGAGCCGGCCATCTCCTGCGCCGCGAGTGCGTCCGGATAGAACACCGACCGCATGCCCTGGGCGATCCACTTCAACGGGAAGACGGCGGCGACGTGCTGCAACCACGTGGGCAGTTCGGGGAAGGCGAGATAGACCCCGGAGATGAACTGGAGGATGAGGACCGGACCGATGATCGCCGCGCCGGATGAACGCGCCGACGTCGCCAACGAGGAGTACGCGATGCCGAGGACGACTCCCCCGAACACGCCCAGGCCGAAGACCCAGCAGAACGTCAGCCAGTGCGTCGGATCGGCGGGCAACGGCACCCCGTATGCCAGTCGGGCCACCGCCAGCAGGAGCAGCGTCTGCGCCAGGCTGGTGACGGCGACCAGCCCGACCTTGCCGAGGAAGTAGGCGACCGGCGGCATGGGGGTCGCGCGCAGTCGCTTGAGCGTTCCATCGTCGCGTTCGGTGGCCACCGTCAGGGCCATCGTCTGGAAGCTGGTCAGCAGGACACCGGCGGCGGCCATGCCGGGCAGGAAGTACCGGGCGGCCGTCATCCCGACCGCCGTGTTGTCGGGTTTGTCGAACTGTCCCCCGAAGACCGTCGAGAACAGCGCGAGCATGAGGACCGGGAAGAGGAACGAGAAGAACACCTGATCCTTCTCCCGGAAGTACATCTTGACTTCCAGGCGAGCGCGATCCAGGCCGATGGCGACGGCGTTCATACCGTGACCTCCTTGCTGACGGGCCCCGACGACGCGGCGCCGCCCGAGGTGTTCGAGGTGTTCGAGGTGTTCGAGGTAGAGGGGTTCGAGGGGTGCGCGATGAGGTCGAGGTAGGTGTCTTCGAGGGTGGGGCGGGTCACCGTCAGCCCGGGGATCTCGCCGCCGAGCCGGGCCGCCAGTGCGGTGATCTCCCGGGTGGGCGAGGTGGTGTGCACCGTATGCCGGGTGCCCGACTCCTCCCACGCGACCGTCGCCTCCGCGGCGGTCCGGCCACCGATGGTCTGCGGGGTGCCCAGCGCGACGAGCCGGCCGCCCGCGATGACACCCACCCGGTCCGCGAGCTGTTCGGCCTCGTCGAGGTAGTGGGTCGTCAGGACGATCGTCGTCCCGTCGGCGGCCAACGAACGGATGAGTTCCCAGAACTCGCGCCGGGCCTGGGGGTCGAAGCCGGTGGTCGGTTCGTCGAGGAAGAGCAGTTCGGGGCGTCCGATGATCCCGAGCCCCACATCGACGCGCCGCCGCTGACCGCCGGACAGGGTGCCGATCCGGTGATCCGCCTGAGCGGTCAGGCCGACGGCGGCCAGCACCTGCTCGACGGGTCGCGGGTGGTCGTAACACGTCGCGGTGCTCGCCAGGGCCTCGCGTGCCGTGATGAGGTCCAGACCGGTGGAGGACTGCAGCACGACACCGATCCGGTTCCGGTGTGCTCGATCCGCCCGCTGAGGATCCATCCCGAGGACCTGGACGACTCCGCCGTCTCGGTGCCGGAATCCTTCGAGGATCTCCACCGTGGTCGTCTTGCCGGCGCCGTTGGGTCCGAGGAGGGCGAAGACCTCTCCCCGCTCGATGCTCAAGTCGAGCCCGTCGACGGCGCGGGTGTGGCCGTAGGTCTTGGTCAGCTCGCTGACCTCGATCGCTGTCGTCATGGGTCAACGATCACCTTCGGCGCCGGTATGCCGACACCCCCGGTGGGTTGACTCGGGGTCCACCGACCGGTGGACCCCGAGTCAACGAGGGATCACGCCCTGCGTCGGGCGCGTGCCGCGATGACGGCGTCCACCGCGAGGAAGAGGGCCAACGGCATACCGAACATCGGCAGGAACCACCCGACGGCCACGGTGACGGCACCGATCAGGACCAGAGCCCAACGCGGAACGTCCCGCAGCACGTCGAACAACCGAGGTCGGGCCAACAGGGCCGGCTGGTCGCGGGTGGGTCGACGCTGCCACCACATCCGGTAACCGAGGATCACCAGTGCGGTCGCCGCGAACGCGAGCAACACAAGGGCGATCTGGTTCACCAGGCCGAACAGGACCCCCATGTGCAAGGCGATGCCCCATTGGACGAGCTTGGGCACGATGCCGAAGTCGGCGAAGAACGCCCGGTCGGTGACCGTCATCGTCGAGGGGTCGACGGCGACGGCATCGACGTTGGTGGGCCAGGATCGATCGACCTCGATGACCTTCCACGCCGTCGTCGACGTCGAAGGAACGGCCAGCTCGACCTTCGGGGAATCGATTGCGGCGGCGCGGGCGGTTGCCAGGACCGCGTCGATCACGGCAGCGCCGCCGGAGCCGGTACCGGCCGCGTCGTGCTGGTGATCGGCGTGGTCGCCGGACCCGGCGGGGCTGGTGCCGACGCCCGGCCCCGCGACGAGCTTCGTCGAGACCGTCGGCGTCTGCCAGCCGAGGGAATCGCGCAGCTTCGTGACATTGGCGCCGCCCAACTGCGACCAGGTCACCCCGGTTGCGGACAGGAACAGCAACCCGAGCAGCACCCACGTGCCCGTCACCCCGTGCCAGGCCAGGGTGCCTCGACGACCACCGCCGCCGGACCGGACGGTCCCGGCGGGGACGACGAGAGCAGCCAGTGGCCGCCGGCTTCGGCGCCAGCGGTGGATCCACACGACGATGCCGCCGAGCGCCAGCACCCACAACCACGACGCGGCCAGCTCGCTGTAGAGGCGCCCCGGGCTGCCCAGGTGGAAATTGCGGTGGAGGTAGTCGAGCCAGGTGCGGGCCGGCAGCGACCCGCTGCTGCCGTAGACCGTCATGTCTCCGGTGATCGCACCGGTCCCGGGATCGACGAACACGGCGCGGCGCTCGGATTCCCCGAGCCCCTTGGACGCGAACATCACCCGGGTGGTGTCCGTCGAACCCGGCGCCGGCCGGACCGCGACGGGAGCGGCACCACCGGCATACCGAGTGGCCGCGGCGACCTGATCCGCGAGGGTCAGCGACGTCGAGGACGCCGGGACGTGCAACGCCGTCGCATGGACGCTCTCGTCCAGTTGCGGGGCGAAGGCATACAGGCCACCGGTCACGGCGGCGACGAGGATGAACGGGCCGACGAGGAGTCCGGCGTAGAAGTGGAACCGGCGGATCAGAGCGGTGACCCAACCGGTCGAGCGGGATGGATCTGGTGGGTTCTGGACCGGGTCACCCTGCACGGGCGTGCGGGTATCGAGTAATGACATGGGTATTCCTCACGTGAAGCGAACGATGATCGAGCATGTTGAGATGGCCGATCGGCGCGTCACATCGTCACGTGGTGACGACGCCGAATCGGCTGACGAAAGTGCTGTCCGTCCAGGCTCGAACCGGTGGTCCGCGAGTGGGAGTGAGGGTGACACAGAGCACGGCCCGAGGCCGTGGGAGCAGCGCCTCGGCCGACAACCGTCGCGGTCTGGCTACCAGCGGTGCGACGGTGACGTTCGGTCGAAGCCACGCGGCGAGGGTGCTCAGGAGGTGCCAGATCAGCCAGGCCACGGTGTCGGCGCGGGCCACGATCCGGCCGAGGACCGCGGCGGAGACCAGGTGCGCCACGGTCATCCGGATGTCCAGCCCGTGATCCAGCAGCGAGTGAGCGCCCACGGACGGCGCCGTGGGCACGATGCTCACCTGGGGCGCACAGTGTCCGTCGGCGCCGTTGACGACAACCCCCGGCTGACCGCCGAACGAGGTTGCGGTAGCGGCGAATCCGACGTGCAAGACGATCTGCCCGAGACCGAGGTATGCCGTCGCCGCCGCCGTCTTCAGCCGGCGGGACGTCAGGAAGGCAGCGGGAGGGAAGGCCAGCAGCGACGCGACGACCAGCACCGGCCACCCCGGCAGGGAGCCGCCACCGGCGGCGTGGCCGAGCGCGGATACCCATACGACCAGGCACGACATGGCCCAGGCGCGGGTGACGCGCCAGGGCCCGGCGAGGAACGGCGTCGGGGTCAAGGAGGCCTTCGGCGTCGCCCACCGGCCCGGGGGGCGCGCATGGAGTCGGCGGGGGACGCGAGTCCCAGGTCGGCTGCTGCAAGGGCAAGTGTAGGGCGTACGCCGGCCGGACGACAGGGGGTCGGCCACGCCAGACCCGCGGACCCCTGGGTCCCGCACACCCGGCATACAGGCGGCTCTGGGGGCGCTAACTACACTGGCGAGGTGGCATACGAGCAGGGGGCGACCGGCGCGGTCGAGAGTGCGGCGGATGTGCCGACCCCGCATCGGATCTCCGGGCAGGTGTGGCGGTTCGCCGTCATCGGCGGGATGAGTACGGTGCTGCACCTGGCGTTGTACTGGGTGTTCAAGCAGTGGTGGCATCACGACCAGATCGCCAACTTCGTCGCCCTGCTCATCGCGACCGTGTTCAACACCGGACTGAACCGGGCGTGGACCTTCCGGGTACGCGGCGCCGAGCAGCTCGTCAGTCACCACGGTCAGGCGCTGGTGATCTTCGCGATCACCTGGGTGGCGACCGCGCTGGCCCTGCAATGCGTGTCGTGGTGGTGGCCCACGGCGTCCGACACCGCTCGCACCGGGATCATCCTGGTGGCCAATGCCCTGTCCACCGCGGCGCGGTTCTTCGCCATGCGGATGTGGATCTTCCGGCATACCGGCGGGAGCCCGGCGCAGGGGTCCGGCTGACGAGCGTCCACACGCATCCTCTGAGAGGTGTGTGCGGATGGGAACGGGGCGAACCTGTCAGGCCCGCCCCGTGCACCGTCTTCGACTTCCGAGCTGCGGAGGCGGCGGGATTTGAACCCGCGAGGGGTGTTATCCCCAACCCGCTTAGCAGGCGGGCGCACTAGGCCACTATGCGACGCCTCCAGCGCGTGCCGCGGGATCCCCGTGGCTGGCCAACACAGGGTACCGGCGGGACCGGCCCCCGCCAAACCCGTGCCTCCCGGGAACTTGCAGGCAGCGACGGCACAATGGGGCCGACACCCGGGTCGGCGTGATCGTCGGCCGCAACGACGCCGAAGAGGACTCGATGACCGACGAAGACACCGCCGCGCCGTCGTCCGAGTACGCGGTGGTGTTCGGATCCAGTCGGGCCGAGCGGGCCGCCGCGTTACGTCGGTCGCTTCGCCTGACGGCCCTGAGCACCATCCTGCCGGGGGCCGGGTTGCGCGCGACCCGATGGCGGGCCGCCGGAACGGCTCTGGCCGGCCTGTTCTTGACGGCACTGGTGATCCTGATCGGGGTGCTGGTCCTGATGGGGCCGAGGCGGGCGGGGCTCTGGCTCGCCGCGCGGCCGAGTCTGTTGCACGACCTGGCGCTGTTCGTGACCGCTTTCGGGCTGGCCTGGTGTGCGGCGATCGCGGCGACCGCCTGGCTGACCCGACCGGCCCGGCTCGACCGAGCCGGTCGCGGCCTGCATGTGGCGGTGACCGCGGCGCTGGTCGCGGCGGTGGCGGTGCCGACCTGGTGGCTCCAGGGCAACGCCCGGGTCACGAGCGAGACGCTGGTGAGTGTCTTCCGGGGCTCGGGTGCGGGGGGACCGGACGAGGGCGCCGTCGACCCGTGGGCGGACATCAGCCGGGTCTCCGTGCTGCTGCTCGGTTCCGACGCCGGCGCCGGGCGGGACGGCGTGCGAACCGATTCGATGATGGTGGCCAGCGTGGATACCCGGACGGGCAACACGGTGTTGTTCGGCTTGCCGCGCAATCTGTTCCGCGCACCCCTGCCCGCGGACAACCCGATCCACGCCGACTACCCGAACGGGTACTACTGCCCCGGGGCCGCGGCCGGGGACGAGTGCATGCTCAACGGGTTATGGTCACTGGCGACCAGCCCCACCTACAAGTCGCGGTTCGCCGACCCGGCCAACGCCGGCCGCGACACGGTGCGTGGCTCGATCTCGCTCATCTTGGGGATCCCCATCGACTACACCGTGGTCGTCGACATGGCCGGGTTCGAGCAGCTGGTCAATGCGATGGGCGGCGTCGACGTGAACGTGGTGGTCCCACCGAACCCGTATGGCTGGACGTCGATCCCGATCGGGGCGCACCTCGGTGCCGGCGGTGTGCCGGCGGATGTTCCGGACCCGGGGGATGCCGGGATGTGGATTCCCTCCGGCTCCCAGCACCTCAACGGTTTTCAGGCGCAGTGGTATGCGAGGTTCCGAGTCGCCGATTCCGACTTCGGTCGGATGCGTCGCCAGCGCTGCCTGCTGGGGGCCATTCTGCGCAACGTGAACCCGGGCACGATGCTGACCAAGTACGACGGGATCGCGCGGGCCGCGAAGGACAATCTGTCGACCGATATCGCCGTCGAGCACCTGCCGGCATTCGTCGCCCTCGTCGAACGGATCCGGGCGGGCACGATCACCAGCCTGCCGCTGACCTCGGACAACATCGACACCCGCAAGCCCGACTTCGACGCCATCCACGCGATGGTCGAGGCGGCCCTGACCACCTCGACCGCGACTCCGACAACCGCCACGACCACGCCGACGTCCACGCCGACGTCCACCCGGACCGCTACGCCCACCTCGACCCGGACGAAGCGCTCCACCGGTTCCACCCGACCGAGTGGCTCGGCGACCAACACCCCCGGCGTCACGCCCAGCGACCCGGCCACCGCCGAAGACGTCAAGGACGCCTGCTGACGTCCGGCCGTCGGGAACGGCCACCCCGGGCACGTGCACCCGGCGGTTTGGTCGGGAGGATTCACCGCCCCGGTCATTCCCGTGCCGGAGGTCCTGGGACATCCGCATCTCACGGGTGGACAATGTCCGACGGGACGCCGTCGAAACCAACGAGGACCTTATGACCAGCGACGACACAGCCGGCATACGGGGACGACGCGTGCGGGAGGAGCATCGACGGCTCTCGCGAGCGTTCGCCCTCACCGCGCTGGGCACCGTCGTGCCCGGAGCCGGCCTGGTCCGGACCCGCTGGCGACAGGTCGGCTGGATCCTCGTCGGCGCCTTCGCCGTGGGCCTGCTCGCCCTGCTGGCCGCGGTGATCGCCAAGGGACCGTCCGGGTTCGCCCTGTCGCTGGCGGCCCGCCCGACCGCGTTCCAGGTGTTGGCGATCGGCTCCTTGGTGGCCGGTTTCGTCTGGTGTGGTTCCATCCTGGCGACCGCCTGGATCGCTCACCCGCACGGCATCACCCGCAGCCAGGGCACGGCCCTCGGGGCGTTCGCAGCTGCCATGGCCGTCCTCGTGGCGATCCCGATCTGGTGGGTTCAGGGGGCGTCGTTCGCCACCGATCGCACCCTGAGCACGGTCTTCACCGGTTCGTCCACCCCGCGGCCCTCGACGGCGATCTCGGTGGCGACAGAGGCATCGGACCCGTGGCACGGCATACCTCGCGTCAACGTCCTGTTGCTGGGGTCGGACGCCGGCGTCGACCGGGACGGGACGCGCACCGATTCGATGATGGTGGCCAGTATCGACACGGCCACCGGCAACACGGTGCTCTTCGGCCTGCCCCGTAACCTCCAGCGGGTGCCGTTCCCCGTGACCAACCCGCTGCACAAGCTCTACCCCAACGGCTTCACCTGTCCCGACCGCGTGGCGCGTGAGGGTGTGGGCGCCACCTGCATGCTCAACGGCGTGTGGACCGAGGCGACCCAGACCCACCCGGAGTTGTTCACCGACCCCAAGACCGCGGGGCGCGAGACGACCCGCGACGTCATCGGCGAGATCCTCGGGCTGCGCATCGACTACACCGTCGTGGTGGATCTGCAGGGGTTCCAGCAGCTCGTGGACGCCATGGGCGGTGTCGACATCAATGTCCGCACGACGGAGGTCATCACGGCGCACGGCTGGCCGGGAGTGCCCGTGGAGACCCACTTCCAGGAGGGCACCGGGCGGCTGTTGAACGTGCCATCTCTCACGGACGCCGCGAAGTGGGTGCCACTCGGGCAGCAGCACCTGGACGGCTACCACGCTCTCTGGTACGCCCGCTCGCGGGTCATCGACACCCTCGGCGACTTCGGTCGGATGGCCCGGCAGCGCTGCGTCGCCAGCGCGATCATGCGTCAGGCGAATGTCCCGGGACTGGTCCGCAACTACCAGGGCATCCTGGCCGCCGCCCGGAACAACATCTGGTCGGACATCTCGACCGACGAGCTGCCCGCGTTCGTGATGCTCTTCGAACGGGTTCAGAAGGGCAAGATCACCAGCCTGCCGTTCACCACCGACGTCATCGACACCTGGAAGCCGAACTTCGCGAAGATCCGCACCCTGGTGGCGGCCGCCATCGCGCCGAAACCGACGGCCTCGGTCACCGGGGGCGGCACCACGAAACCGTCCTCCCCCGTGCCCTCGACCACACCTTCCAGGTCGCCGTCACGGCCCTCGAACACGACATCCGTGCCGACGCCCACCACGATCCCGCCGACGGCGCAGTCCGTGGAAGACGCCTGCTGAGCAGGCTCGGCCGGGGATTGGCCCGGACAGAGTTCTGGGTCCGGCGCTCGTCGGCGCCGGACCCAGAACTGCCACCCCGTCCGATCGGCCCCTGCCCCCGAGGCGAGGGCCGACAACGGTAAAGACGCGTGCTGGAGCGGTTCGGTTGCGTCGCCGGGCCGATGTCGATGTGATCTATCTCACATCAGCCGAGGATCTGGGGGAAGCTCCGAAAAACGGGCGACAGCGCCCCGGGCGAACCCGGAGCGCTGTCGTCAGGTCGGTAGGGCGACGGATCAGAGCGGGCGAACGTTGTCGGCCTGAGGACCCTTGGGTCCTTCGGTGACCTCGAATTCGACGCGCTGAGCCTCGTCGAGCGTGCGGTAGCCATTCGTCTGAATCGCCGTGTAATGCACGAAGACGTCGGGGCCGCCGCCGTCTTGAGCGATGAAGCCGAAGCCCTTTTCAGCGTTGAACCATTTGACGGTTCCCTGTGCCATGCGGGTAACTCTTTCCTTCTCACACCATGGCTCGCACTCGTGTGCGAACCCTGATTGCACCCGAGCCCACGCCGTGACCGGCGCGATCCGAAGTTCGGGCCCGCTCGACTTCTCGAGCGAGCCCGGCGACGAAGCCTTTCAAGGAACTGCAACTGCAACCGGGAATGAACTTAGCAGCTATGGCGGGATCGGCAACCGCTGGAGCCGAGCATTTCCCCGACCGGGGGCGCCCACCCCGTCGGATGGGGCGATTTGCCCCGATTGGCGAGCCCTCGGCATACCCCGTCCACAGGCCGCGCGTCATGAGTGGAGGCCGGGCGGGTGGCCCGCCTAGCGTCGCGCGGTAACAGGGGCGAGCGCCTGGGTGGTCGACCGGCGCGCACGCCCGTTCACCTCGCAGCACGGAGGAGGGAGCAGGGTGATCTTTCGGATGGGTGGGGACCCCGACGCGATGGACCGTGTCGCCGCGCGCCTGGAGGGGTATGCCGGTGGTTGCCGCGACATCTCCAGCGCCGGCTCGGCCGCGAGCGAGCGGTTGCACCGGTGTTGGGCTGGAACCGACGCCCAGCGCTGGGCCACGCTCTGGCATACGGGCGAGTCGAGCTTGGCCCGGACTGAAACCGAGTTGCGGTCACTGGCGGGCCGGCTTCGGTCCAATGCCGCGGCCCAACGCCTGGCGAGCGACGCCGCGCTCTCCCGGACCATGGCGCCGTGGCCGGTTCGACCGTCCTGTCCGGACCCGCGGAGCGTGACCCTCGGGTCGCGTGCGCTGGACCGGCTCGTGGCGGCGGGCGTCCTGCCCGTGCAGGCGCAGGGGATGAACGCGCGGGATCTGGGGCTGTTCCTGCGGGGGCGACCCGACCTGGCTCGGGCGCTGATGGCCCGGGTGGACGTCGCAGGGGCGCCCGCCGTGCTCGAGCTGCTGCGGGACGGGGACGTGGACGGTACGGGGGCGGGTACGGGTACGGGAGCGGGTGAACCGTTGGACGGTCCGGAGCGGATTGCCGCGTGGTTCA
>JBDIAR010000055.1:0-18399 GCA_039812545.1 Dermatophilaceae bacterium
GTTTCGTTCGTCGGTTTCGTTCGTCGGTTTCGTGCGCCGTTGCGGTTCGGCGGGTTTCGTCGGTCAGTGACCCATGCCCAGGCCGCCGTCGACCGGGATCACGGCGCCGTTGACGTAGCCGGCCTCCCGGGATGCGAGGAAGGCGACCGCGTGCGCGACCTCGTCGGCCGTGCCGAACCGGGCGGCGGGGATGGCTCCGAGGTAGGCGTCCTTGCGGTCCTGCGGCAGGACGGCCGTCATGTCGGTGTCCACGAAGCCCGGAGCGACGACATTGGCGGTGATCCCCCGGCCACCGAGTTCGCGGGCCACCGACCGGGCCAGACCGATCAGGCCGGCCTTGCTCGCCGCGTAACTGGCCTGCCCCGGCGAGCCATACAGCCCGACAACACTGGAGATCAACACGATTCGCCCATAGCGCTTGCGGATCATGCCGGTGGCGGCACGCCGGACACAGCGGAAAGCACCCGTGAGATTGGTGTCCACGACCCGGGAGAAGTCCTCGTCCGGCATACGCATCAGGAGTTGGTCGTCGGTGATGCCGGCGTTGGCGACCAGGACCTCCACGGGCCCGTCCAGGATTTCCTCGGCCGCCGTGAAGGCGGCGTCCACCGACGCTTTGTCGGTCACCTCGGCGGGCACCGCCGTCAGTCCGTCCGGCGCCTGGCCGGATCGGCAGGTGACCACGACCTGGTCGCCGCGCTGCTGAAGCGTTCGGGCGATGGCCAGCCCGATCCCCCGATTGCCCCCGGTGACCAGGACTCGGCTCGGCGCCTGCGGCATACCTCTCCTCTCGATGCGGCAGGCCGACCTGCGCCGGTATGCCGGTTGTGACGTACGTCTCACTCGACCGCCAAGCTATCCCCTACCGGCCGGTAGCCCGACATGCCACGACGGGCCCCTTGCCCGCGGGCGTATCGTGGAGTGGTGCTGCACCTGCATCGGCGCCATGTCGAGCAATCCGAGGTTCACACCGTGACCACCGCGGCCACGGCGGTGCACGACGACGCGGACGTGCGGCTCAAGAGGTACCTCATCGCCATGGGGATCCGCACCCTGTGCTTCATCCTCGGCGTCGTCACGATCGCCGGGCTGCACTGGGTGTGGGGCTGGCTCTTCGTCCCCGCGGCCGTCGTCCTGCCCTATCTGGCCGTCGTCGGCGCCAACGCCCACGAGCCGCGCCGCCCCGGCACGATCGCCTGGTTCGACCCGACGACGGACACCATGAAACAACTCCCGGACCGGCCCTACCGGGACGACCGTCTCGAGGGGTAAGTGCCCCGCCGCCCGGCGGGTCAGCCGCCGATGGCGGACATCGGCCGATCGGGTTGGTGGAACCCGGGGGTGCCGATGCCATGACCGGGGAGCTTGCGCCACATCTCGCCGCGGATGAGACCGGCGAGTTCGTCGTCACCGGCCCCGGCCCGCAACAGGCCGCGCAGATCGGTTTCGGCCCGCGAGAACAGGCAGTTGCGGACCTGGCCGTCGGCGGTCAACCGCACCCGGTCACACGCCCCGCAGAACGGGGCCGTCACGCTGGCCACGATCCCCACCGTCGCCGGACCGCCGTCGACGAGGAAGAGTTCGGCCGGCGCGGACCCGCGAGATCCGTCGGCCACCGGCGACAGCTCGAATCGGCTGGCCAGCGTGGCCCGCAATTGTTCGGCGGTCACCATCGCCTCACGGTGCCAGCCGTGCTGGGCGTCCAGCGGCATCTGCTCGATGAACCGGAGGTGGTAACCGTGCTCGATACTCCACGCCAGCAGCTCACAGACCTGGTGGTCGTTGATCCCGGGCATCGCGACCGCGTTGACCTTGACCGGGGCCAGGCCGGCGGCCGCGGCGGCGGCGAGTCCGGCCAGGACGTCGTCGATCCGGTCGCGCCGGGTCAGTTCGGCGAAGGTGGCGCGGTCGACGGTGTCCAGCGAGACGTTGACCCGGTCCAGCCCGGCCGCCGCCAGGGGTGCGGCGAGTTCGGCCAGGCCGACGCCATTGGTCGTCATCGCGATCGACGGGCGAGGGCTCAGGGCCGCGATCGACTCAACGACCCGCACGAGCCCGGGACGCAGCAGCGGCTCCCCGCCGGTGAGCCGCACCTGGGTGACCCCGAGTCCGACGAACACGCCCACCAGCCGGACCAATTCGTCGTCGGTCAGCAGCTCGGCCCGAGGCAGCCAGGGCAACCCGGCCTCCGGCATACAGTAGGAGCACCGCAGATTGCATCGGTCGGTCAGCGAGACCCGCAGATCGGTCGCCACTCGACCGAGCTGGTCCACCAGGCCCGGCTGGTCCCCCCGCGGCGCGGGCCGCGGCCGGGGTGTGGACAGCCGATGCATGAGGGCTACCTTAAGCCAGTCCACGCATGCCTCGAAGCCGGACGCTCTGGAAGCCGGATACGGTTGGTTCGTGCTGCGCACCCTGCTGACCCGCCGATGGCTCGGTGGTCTGGCGCTCGCCCTGGCTTTTTCGGTCGCCTGCTTGTTCCTGGGACGTTGGCAGTACGGCAAACACCTGGCCCACCTGACGATGGCCGACGCCGTCACGACGCACTACGCCGCCGCACCGGTCCGCCTCGACCAGGCGTTGGCCGGTCCCGCGGCCGCCCTGACCGCACCGCAGGAGTGGACCAGGGTCAGCGTGACCGGGCGGTATGCCGTCGATGCCGAGTTGTTCGTCCGCAACCGCCCGCTGGAGGGGACGTACGGTTTCGAGGTGGTCGTCCCCCTGCAGACGGCCGGCGGCGTGCTATTCGTCGATCGGGGCTGGGTGCCCTTCGGGGAGACCGCCGCCAGCATCCCGAAAGCACCCGACCCGCCCGCCGGCGAGGTCACGGTGACCGGCTGGTTGCGCTCCCCGGAGCCAGATCTGGGTCGGGACCTGCCGGCCGGTCAGTTGGCGAGCATCAATGTCGACGAGGCGAGTGCGGCGACCGGTTTGCAGCCGGCATACCAGGCGTATCTGGTGCTCGATCAGGAGAGTCCCCGCGCCGCCGGCCGGCCGACCCCGCTGGCCAAACCGGACACCGACCTCGGGCCGCACCAGGCGTATGCCATCCAATGGTGGGCCGCGATGCTGGCCGCGCCGCTGTTCGTCTTCTTCGGGGTGCGCGCCGAGACCCGGCGCGAGCGGCTGCTCGGTGGCGGTGCCGAGCGGGTCGGCGCCGTCGCCCCACCCAAGAAGGTCCGGATCTGGGACGAGGAAGACGGCTGATCGGTCAGTCCGTCGGTCAGTCCGTCGGTCAGGCCTGGGCCGCCGCCAGAGCGGCCAACAAACCTGCCTGGGTATGCCGTTCGCGCCTGATCTGGTCCTCGTAGGAGGCGTCGACCGCCGCCGCCAGAAGAGGTTTCATGGCGCTCACCGAGCTCGCGGGGAGGGTCAGCAACTGGTGCACGAGCCGGCCGACCGCCTTGTCGAGTCCGTCGGCGGGGGCCACGACGGTGGCCAGGCCGAGGTCCTTGGCCTCCTGCGCCCCCACGAAACGGCCGGTCGCACAGATGTCGAGCGCTCTGGCATACCCGACGAGGTGGACGAGCGGCCAGGTGCCGGCCAGGTCCGGGACGAGCCCGAGCGAGACCTCCTTCATCGCGAACTTCACATCCTCGGTGACGACGCGCAGGTCGGCGCCGAGCGCCAATTGGAAACCGGCCCCGATGGCATACCCCTGCACCGCGGCGATCACGATCGCCGGGCACTGCCGCCAACAGCTGAAACCCTGCTGCATGACGGCGATGTCGTCGGCGACCGCCTGCTGACCGTCGCTGAGGACGCGGGAAAGGATGTCCGGTTCGCCCGGGATTCCGCCGAGCTTGAACATGGCGACGTCCAGACCGGCGGAGAAGGTGTCGCCGGCACCGCGCAGAACGACGATCCTGGTCTCCTCCGGCAGGTCGCGGCTCAGCTCGGCCAGCGCGGCCCACATGCTGGGTACCTGCGCATTGCGGGCCTGCGGACGGTTGAGGGTGATGGTGCGGACGGGGCCGTCGTCGGCCACCAGCAGATACGGGTGCGGCGTCACCCTCCTACCGTAGGCCGATTCCGCCCCGGCGTTGTGCCGTGCGGCGATCAGCTCGCCGCGTCCTCGCGCGCGCAGCCGCACGACGACCGGATGACCAGGTCCGCCTGGAGGCGGATGGTGCGGTAGGGCGTGATCGGCTGGTTCAGCCGGCGGACCAACAGGTCGACCGCCCGGGCTCCGAGTTGGGCGAGCGGTTGGGCCACAACCGTCAGATAGGGAGCGAGGAAGGCCGCCCACGGGAAGTCGTCGAAGGCGGCGAGGGCGATATCGCCCGGGATGGACTTCCGTTTCGCGCCGAGCGCGGCCAGCACACCGACGGTGATCGAGTTGTTCGCGGAGAACACCGCCGTCGGCGGGTTCGGTCGGGACAGGAGTTCCAGCATCCCCAGCCGACCGCCGTCGGTGGAGGAGCAGCCGGCCACGACGAGACCGGGGTCGATGGGCAGCCCCAGGCGCCGATGGGCGAGCACATAGCCCTCGATCCGCTCCACCGTGGTGGACAGTCCGTCCAAGCCGGCGACCATGCCGATGCGGGTATGCCCGTGCTGCGCGAGATGTTCGACGGCCTGCGCGGCGGCCTCGGTGTTGTGGACCCCGACCTGATCGAGGCGGATGGGGTCGAGGCGGTCGATCAAGACCGTGGGGATGGGCCGCTCACGCAAGAGCGGGAGGACCTGCCCGCGCCAGCCGGCGCTCGGGGCCAGGATCAGACCGTCGACATGGTGGGCCAGCAACTTGGCGACGACGCGCGCTTCGTGTCGCGGGTCGTCGTGGGTGTCGACCATGATCAGGTCGAGACCGGCGCGGATGGCGGCTTCCTCTATCCCCGAGACGACGTCGATCCAGTACGGGTTGGACGCGACGGTGATGGCCAGTCCGACGCTGCGGTTGGAGCCGGCCCCCAGCGAGCGCGCGATCGGTTGATGCTGGTAGCCGAGTTCCTCCATCGCCTGGACGACGGCCGCCCGGGTCACCTCCGACACCGGGCGAGTCCCGTTGACGATGTGTGACACCGTCGAGATGGAGACACCCGCCCGGCGCGCCACCTCGGTCATAGTTGCCATGCGCGGATCATGACCTTTGCGAAAAGCGCTCGCAAGTCTTTGCGCAAAGGAATCTCGACTCCGTTCCGCGCCTTTAGTTTGATCATGTCCACCTCATCCGATTGGAGGTAATTGCGGCCGCTTGTGAATACCGCGATTACCTCCAATCAGGGGGTTCAGGGGGTTCAGGGGGTTCAGGCGAGGGCGATCAGGTCCCGATAGTCGGCGCCCCAGAAGTCCTCGACCCCGTCGGGCAGCAACAGGATCCGTTCGGGGTCCAGCGCGTCCACCGCGCCCTCGTCGTGCGTCACCAGAACGACCGACCCCTTGTAGGAGTGCAGCGCCGATAGCACCTCGGCGCGCGAGGCCGGGTCCAGGTTGTTCGTCGGCTCGTCCAGGAGCAGGACATTCGCGGCCGACACCACGAGCATCGCCAACGACAGCCGGGTCTTCTCGCCACCGGACAAGACCCGGGCCGGCTTGTCGACATCGTCCCCGGTGAACAGGAACGACCCCAGCACCTTGCGCACGTCGGTCTCGGACATCGAATCCGGGGAACTGGCCACCATGTTCGCCAGCACCGTGCGGGTCATGTCGAGGTTCTCGTGTTCCTGGGCGTAGTAGCCGAGCTTGAGCCCGTGGCCGTGGACGACCTCACCGGTATCCGGCGGGTCGATCCCGGCCAGTATGCGCAACAGCGTCGTCTTGCCCGCGCCGTTCAACCCGAGGACGACCACCTTGGAGCCGCGGTCGATCGCCAGGTCGACGTCGGTGAAGACCTCCAGCGACCCGTAGGACCGCGACAGCCCGGTGGCCGTCAGGGGCGTCTTGCCGCACGCGGCCGGCTCGGGGAACCTCAGCTTGGCGACCTTGTCGCGGGTCCGCTCCCCCTCGACGCCGGCCAGTAGTCGTTCGGCGCGGCGGGCCATGTTCTGGGCGGCGGTCGCCTTGGTGGCCTTGGCCCGCATCTTGTCCGCCTGGGCCAGCAGGGCGGACGCCTTCTTCTCGGCGTTCAACCGCTCGCGGTGCCGGCGCCGTTCGTCGGTTTCCCGTTGTTGCAGGTATGCCTTCCAGCCGACGTTGTACTGGTCGAGTTCCTGCCGGTTGGCGTCGAGGTGGAAGACCTTGTTGACGACCTCCCCCAACAGGGCCACGTCGTGACTGATGACGACGAGCCCGCCCTTGTATGCCTTGAGATAGTCCCGGAGCCAGGCCACCGAGTCGGCGTCGAGGTGGTTGGTGGGCTCGTCCAGGAGCAGTGTCTTGGCGCCGGAGAACAGGATGCGGGACAACTCGACCCGACGCCGCTGGCCACCGGACAGCGTGCCGAGGGGTTGCTTCAGCACCCGATCCGCGAGCCCCAGGGAGGATGCGATCGCGGCGGCCTCGGACTCGGCGGCATACCCGCCGGCGGTGATGAATTCGGCCTCCAACCGGGTGTAGGACCGCATCGCGCGTTCGCGAATGTGGTCATCCGCTGAGCCCATCCGCTGTTCGGCGCGGCGTCGGGACCGGGCGATCTCGTCCAGCCCGCGCGCGGACAGCACCCGGTCCAGTGCCAACACGTCCAGATCGCCGGTGCGCGGATCCTGCGGGAGGTAGCCGACGTCGCCGGTTCGCGTCACGGTCCCGGAGGTGGCCTTCCCCTCACCGGCCAGCACCCGGGTCAACGTCGTCTTGCCCGCACCGTTGCGGCCGACCAAACCGATCCGGTCACCCTCGGCGATCTGAAAGGTCGCCGAGTTCAGCAACAGCTGGGAACCCACGCGCAACGTGACGTCGGAGGCGACGAGCACGGCATACCTCCGAGATGATCGACGAGCCGGACGGGCGACAGAGCGGTCCACGAGGGCGGGCCGGTCGCCCATTCTGCCAGGCGCCGGCGGGGCGCTGCGGCGCCAAGCCGAGGGCGAGGCGCACCGACCCATCGGGTACCTTGGCATGTTGTGACTCGCACAACCCCGAAGTCCCCACCCGGTCCCGGCCGGCCGGCCGTGCCGCGGCTCGGCGTCCGCCCGATCAGCGCCGACGAGCACCTCGCCTGGATCCGCGGCCAGGACAGCGTGAGCTTCCTGCAGACCCCCGCCTGGGCCACGGTGAAGCGCGACTGGGACGCCGAATCGCTCGGCTGGTTCGAGGACGACCGTCTCGTGGCGGCTGCGCTCGTGCTCTACCGCCAGGTGCCCAAGGTCAAGCGGTACCTCGCCTACCTGCCCGAGGGGCCGGCGCTCGACTGGTCCTCGCCGCGGATCGTCGACTACCTGCGCGAGCTGCGGGATTACCTCAAGGGCAAGCGGGGGTTCGCGATCCGGATGGGCCCGCCGGTGGTGCTGCACCGGTGGGGCACCATCACCGTCAAGGACGCCATAGCCGACGAGGCCGTCGACTCCCTGACCCAGGTGCCGCCCGATGTCGTCGAGGACGTCGGTACGAGAGTCCACGACACGTTGACCCGGCTGGGCTTCCGACATCGCGACGCGCGCGGCGGGTTCACCGAGGGACAACCGCAGTTCTTGTTCCAGTTGCCGCTGACCGAGACCGACCAGGACCGTCCGCTCACCGAGGCGGACCTGCTCGCCGGGATGAATCAGTTGTGGCGGCGCAACATCAAGAAATCCGCCAAGGCCGGGGTCGAGGTTCTCCAGGGCTCCCCCGCCGACCTGCCGGAGTTCCACCGGGTGTACGTCGAGACCGCCGGGCGGGACGGGTTCACCCCCCGGCCGCCGGCCTACTTCGAGAACATGTTCGCGGCGCTGAGCGCCGAGGACCCGGACCGGATCAGGCTGTATCTGGCCCGGCACGAAGGCGACCTGGTCGCCGCCACGCTGTGGGTGCGGGTCGGTCGGCACGCCTGGTACGCGTACGGCGCCTCCACGTCGGCCAAGCGGGACGTGCAGGGCTCGACCGCGATCCAATGGCAGATGATGCGCGACGCGCTCGCCGCCGGCGCGAGCGTGTACGACATGCGCGGCATCACCGACGCCGTCAGCACGGACGACCCGCACCTGGGGCTGCTCCGATTCAAGGTGGGCACCGGGGGCGAGGCCGTCGAGCTCGTCGGCGAGTGGGACCTCCCGCTCAACAAGGCGTTGTATGCCGCGTTCGACTTCTACCTGCGGAGGCGGTGAGCGATGACCTTCGTCCTCAACGTGGACGCGGCGCGATGGCGCACCCATCTGGACCGTGAGCTTCGACTGAGTCCGGGCCTGGTCCCCGTCGTCAAGGGCAACGGGTACGGTTTCGGCACCGCGCTCCTGGCCGCCGAGTGCGAGCGCCTGCGGGCCGACGCCCTGGACGCGGCGGCGGAGGGCGGCGGTTTCGACCAGGCTGCGACGGACGGCGGTCACGGGCGGCCGGTTCCGGATGTGGACCTCGTCTCGGTCGGCACGTATGCCGAGGTCCCCGACGTGCTGGCCGGGTTCGGCGGCCGCGTCCTGGTCCTGGAGCCGTTCCGGGTGGCGGTGCACGGCGGGGCCGACCAGCTGACGGACCCGGCGTTGGTGCATACCGTGTCGAGCCGGGCCGACCTGATCGGTCTGGCCCAGCGGGCTCCCGGCGCTGCCGTGGTCATCGAGGGCCTGACGTCGATGAACCGGTTCGGCGCGGTCCCGGCCGAGGTCCGCTCCCTCCTCGACGCGGTCGCCGGCGGGGTGGTCGACCTACGACTGCACGGTGTCACGCTGCATCTGCCGCTGGGCGGCGGTCATGAGGGAGAAGTTCGGCGGTGGATCGACGCCTTTCCCGAGCAGGGCAGCTGGTTCGTGTCGCACCTGTCGACCGACGAGTCGGCCAGGCTGCGCCTGGCATACGCCGGAAAGACGATTCGCGACCGGGTCGGGACACGGCTGTGGCTCGGCGATCCGGACTCCTGGTGGTTCACCGGCTCCGTGCTGGAGGCCAAGGCGGTCGCCAAGGGCACCCGGGCCGGCTATCGGGGTCACCGATTGCCGGCCGGTGTCCTCCTCGTCGTCAGCGGTGGCACGGCGCACGGCGTGGCGATGGAGGCGCCGACCGCCGCCGGCTCGCCTCGCCAGCGGGCCGTGGCCGTTGCCGAGGGCGTACTGGAGGCGGTCGGCCGGATCCGCTCGCCGTTCACCGTGGCCGGGCAGACCGCGTGGTTCGTCGAACCCCCGCATATGCAGGTTTCGTTGATCCATCTGCCCGGTGCGGTGCGGTTGCCCGCGATCGGGGACGAGCTGCCGGTCCGGATGCGCGCGACCACGGCATACCCCGACGTGGTGCGCTTCGGCTGAGCACAAATCGTGACCGATCCCGGTCACGGGGGCAGGCATACCGCGGACGGCACTGCGGTTAATCTTGGTGCAGCCAACCAAGGCAGTGATGCCGCGACTCTCGTCAGGAGCCTCGTCGATGACGTTCAACGACAACGCCCAACTGGACACCTCTCAGATCGAGGCCCGGGGCAGCAGTGGCGGTGGCGGCGGCATGGGAGGGGGCGGCTCGTTCCCGGGCGGCATCCAGGTCGGCGGTGGCCTCGGTGGCCTGATCCTGCTGGTCCTCATGCTCATCTTCGGGAAGGGAATGCTCGGCGGGGGCACCGTCGACACCTCGACTCAGCCCGGCGACACCCGGATCCTGCAACCGTCCCAGGTGAGCGGCGGCGGCACGGTGTCCGACAGTTCGATCAGCAGGTGCAAGACCGGCGCCGACGCCAACCGCGACGACGCCTGCCTCGTGGTCGCGACGGTCAACAGCGTGCAGGACTTCTGGAAGACCGCCCTGCCGAGCTACGGGATGAACTACAAGATGGCCAAGACGGTCCTCTACTCGGGCGTGACCAAGTCCGCGTGCGGAACGGCGTCGAACCAGGTGGGCCCGTTCTACTGCCCGCTCGACAGCAAGGTGTACATCGACGCCAGCTTCTTCAAGCTGCTGTCCCAGCGCTTCGGCGCCGACGGCGGGCAGCTGGCCAAGGAGTACGTGGTGGCGCACGAGTACGGCCACCACATCCAGAACCTGCTCGGCGTGCTGAACCGAGCCCAGCAGGACCCCCAGGGGCCCGAATCCGGGGCCGTGCGGATCGAGCTGATGGCGGACTGCTTCGCCGGGGTCTGGGTCAACCACGCGAGCACCACCAAGGACGCCAGCGGCACCACCTTGCTCAAGCCGATCACGCAGCAGGACATCAACTCCGCCCTCAGCGCCGCCGCGGCCGTCGGTGACGACCAGATCCAGGAGAAGACCCAGGGCCGGGTGACGCCGGAGAACTGGACGCACGGTTCGTCGGCCATGCGGGAGAAGTGGTTCACCACCGGCTACAAGTCCGGTGACGCGCAGAAGTGCAACACGCTGACCGCGACCCAACTCGACTGACGGGCTCTGCTCCGCGCAGGGCCCGCGCCCAGAAGGGTCAGTCGTCGATTGTGGCCTGCGGATCGCGGACGAACCGGCGACCGGACAGTTCGACGTCTTCGATGGTGATGTAGACCGGCTTGTGGGACGGCAGCCAGGTGTCGAGATGCCATTCGTCCAGCTGGTACTGCTCGCTGAAGGATTCGACGACCCGCGCGACGCCGCGCACCACGATGCTCCACGCCTCGGTGTCGGTGACGTGGTCCGCCTCCAGCGCGACGGCGTTGTTCAACGTCACCTGGAACAGCTTCGTCCCGGAGGCGGTCTTCATCAGGATCTTGCCATCGGCCACGAGGAAGTTGATCGGGTAGATGTCCGGCTGTCCGTGAACCGAGACCGCGAGCCGCCCGAAGCGCTGCGCGTCGAGCAGCTCCCAGCACTCCTGCGCGGGAATGTCGGTCATGGTGAACGGCTCGGCCACGGTGCCCTCCTCGGCGGTGGGGCCACCAGCTTTCGACGCTGGCGGTTGTGGGTCGAGCCTACTCACCCGCGCGACGTTTGTGCCGTGCCCGCCCTCTCGGTGACCGTGATCCGCACCGCACGGCCGCGCCGGACCGCGGCCTCCAGAACGGCTCGACGCGGGTCGGGCAGGTCGAGGAGCTCTCGACGGACGAGGCCCGCCAGTCGGCGTAACCGTCGATCGTCGAGCACCTCATCGAGCAGGTGGCGGTCACCTCCGAGAATCAGGGCAGCCGGTATGCCGTGGGTTCCGTCGGCGTCCCCGCCCAGGATCACGGCGAGCGCGTGGCCGGCGACGGCGTCCACGAGGGCCGCCGCCTGGCCGTCCCGGCGCCGCGCGAACCGCTGTTGCGACCAGCCGCCGGCCGCGGTCCGGGACTGGACGTATCGGGTCCCCACCCGACTGGCGACGATCCGCTCGTCTGCGAGCAGCGCGACGGCATACCCGCCGCGGCGCACCAGGATCACGCCGGTGCCGGGGTACTCGAAGCGCCGAAACGATGCGGTGGCGCCGTCCTCGGCCACCACCTCGAAATCACCGCCGGAGTCCCCGTGCACCACCTGCCAGGCCCCGTGCCGCTCGGCGAAGCCGCCCAGCCAGCGTTGGATTCGCGCGGCATCGACTTCCACGGTCCGCGCCGCGGACACGCCGCCGGACCCGGTCACCTCGGTCGACGCCGGATCACAGATTGAAGCCGAGGGCCCGCAGCTGTTCGCGCCCGTCCAGGGTGATCTTGTCCGGCCCCCACGGCGGCATCCAGACCCAGTTGATCCGGTAGGACGAAACCATGCCGTCCAGAGCCTGGCCGGTCTGGTCCTCGATGACGTCGGTCAGCGGACACGCCGCGGAAGTCAGCGTCATGTCGATCACGGCGTGCCCCTGGCCGTCGACGCTGATCCCGTAGACCAGGCCGAGGTCGACGACATTGATACCGAGTTCGGGGTCGACGACGTCGCGCATCGCCTCCTCGACATCGGCCGCGGTTGCGGTCATCTCGAGTGCGGGGTCCTGAGTCATGGTTTTCCTCCGGTGGGCGAGGGCGCGTGCGGTGCGCTGTCGGATGAGATGGGGCCGATGTCGACGCCGGCCTGGGCGAGCGCATCGGTGAACGCGGCCCAGCCCAGCAGGGCGCATTTGACCCGCGCGGGATAACGGGACACACCGGCGAAGGCCACACCGTCCCCGATGACCTCCTCGTCGCCGGGATCGGCTCCCTTGGAGGTCAACATGGTTCGCATGGCGCGATACACCTCGAATGCGTCCGCGATGGTGTGACCGGTGACCTCCTCGGCGAGGACGGAGGCCGAGGCGACCGAGATCGAGCAGCCCAGTGCGTCGTAGGAGATGTCCTCGACGGTGGCGTCCGGTCCGGTTCCGGCGAGGTGGACGCGCAGGGTGACCTCGTCGCCACAGGTGGGATTGACGTGGTGGACCTCGGCGGCATACGGCTCGCGCAGGCCCGCACCGACGGGATGCTTGCTGTGGTCGATGATCAGCTGTTGGTAGAGATCCACGCGGCTACTCCCCCAGTCCGAAAATCGCCGGCACCGTGTCCAGCGCCGTCAGGAGCGTCTCGACGTCGGAGTCGTCGTTGTATGCCGCGAAACTCGCCCTCGTGGTCGCGGCGGCCCCGAGGGCCCGGTGCAACGGCCACGCGCAGTGATGCCCCACCCGAACCATCACCCCGTGGTCGTCGAGGATCTGGCCGACGTCGTGGGCGTGGACCTGTTGGCCGGCGCGGTCCTCGACGACGAAGGCCACCACGGATCCCCGGCCGTTGGGGTCGGAGAAGTCCTTCGGGCCGACGACGCGCACCCAGGGTCGGGCCGCGAGCCCGTCGAGCAGGCGCGCGACGAGGGCGTGTTCGTGGGCGGCGATCCGCTCCAGGCCCACCGAATCCATCCACCGGACCGCAGCCCCCAGGCCGACCGCCTGGGCCGCCATCGGCACCCCGGCCTCGAACCGTTGCGGTGGCGGCGCGTAGGTGGAGCGCTCCATCGTGACGAGCTCGATCATCGAGCCGCCGGTGATGAACGGCGGCATGGCATCGAGCAATTCGGCGCGGCCCCACAACCCGCCGACCCCCAGCGGACCGTACATCTTGTGACCGGAGAACGCGGCGAAGTCGGCCCCGAGACCGGCGACGTCGATGTGCTGGTGCGGCACCGACTGGCAGGCGTCGACCACGACGAGCGCGCCCACCGCGTGGGCCGCCGCCGCGAGTTCGGGCACCGGGGTGATGGTGCCGAGCACATTGCTGGCGTGGGTGAACGAGAAGACCTTCGTTCGCTCGGTGAGCAGCGACCCGAGGTCGCTCAGGTCCAAAGTTCCCTGTGGGGTCAGCGGAATCCACCGCAAGGTGGCCCCGGTGCGCTTGGCGAGTTCCTGCCAGGGCACCAGATTCGCGTGGTGTTCCATCTCGGTGATCAGGATCTCGTCACCGGGTCCCATGACGAACCGCGGGTCCTTCGCGGCGGTGGTGCCGCTGGCGTTGGAGAACGCGTAGGCGACCAGGTTCAGCGACTCGGTGGCGTTCTTGGTGAACACCAGTTCCTCGGGCGGCGCGCCGAGATGTCCGGCGATCAGCTCGCGAGCCTCCTCGTATGCCTGGGTGCCCTCCTCCGACAGCTGGTGCGCCCCGCGGTGCACCGCCGAGTTGAGCCGCTCGTAGAACGCCCGCTCGGCGTCGAGAACGGCATACGGCTTATGGCTGGTCGCGCCGGAGTCGAGGTAGACCAGTGGTTTGCCGTCGCGCATCGTCCGACGCAGAATCGGGAATTGGCTTCGGAGCTCGGCCAGTTCGGTGCCGCCCAGGGCGGCGGGCGCCACCTGTGTGGTGGTCATCAGTCGGCCGCGGCCGGGACCGTGAGATAACGGTCGTAGCCCTCGTCTTCGAGCCGATCGGCCAGCTCGGGGCCGCCCTCGTCGATGATCCGACCGTCCACGAAGACGTGGACGAAGTCGGGCCGGATGTAACGAAGGATGCGGGTGTAATGGGTGATCAGCAGGATGCCCAGGTCTTTGCTCTCCTTGACCCGGTTGACCCCCTCGCTGACGATCCGCAACGCGTCGACGTCCAGGCCCGAGTCGGTTTCGTCGAGAATCGCCATCTTGGGCCGCAGCAACTCCAACTGGAGGATCTCGTTGCGCTTCTTCTCGCCGCCGGAGAATCCCTCGTTGACGTCGCGCTCGGCGAACGCCGGGTCCATCTTCAGGGCCTCCATGGCGGACTTGACCTCTTTGACCCAGGTGCGCAGTTTGGGGGCCTGACCGTCGATGGCGGTCTTGGCCGTGCGCAGGAAGTTCGACACGGTCACGCCCGGGATTTCCACGGGGTACTGCATGGCCAGGAAGATTCCCGCGCGGGCCCGCTCGTCGACGGACATCGCCAGGACGTCCGCGCCGTCGAGAGTGACGGAGCCGCCACTGACGGTGTACTTGGGGTGTCCCGCAATGGAATACGCGAGCGTCGACTTGCCGGACCCGTTGGGTCCCATGATGGCGTGCGTCTCACCGGAGTTGATCGTCAAGTTGACCCCGGTGAGGATCTCGCGAGGTCCGTCCTCCGTCTCGACCGTGACGGTGAGGTCGCGAATATCCAACGTGCTCATGGCTTTTCACATCTCCTGGTTGTTGCTCGTCCGGGTCACGTCGACATAGACGACGTCGTCTTCGATCTTGACGGGGTAGACCGCGACGGGGATCGTCGCGGGCAGGCAGGTGGGCCGACCGGTAATCAGGTCGAATCGCGAGGCGTGCAGCCAGCATTCGATCTCGATCCCGATGACCTCGCCCTCCGAGAGGGAGACCTGTCCGTGGGTGCAGGTGTCGTTGATGGCGTGCACCGTCCCGTCCTCCACCCGCACCACCGCGACGACGACGCCGTCCACGTCGGCTTTGGCGGCGCCCACCGTCGGGAGTTCCTCGAGGCCGCAGACCTCGGTCCAGCTCATATCCCCGCTCCCTCGTCCGGCGTGTCCAACTCGACGGGTCTCGGCACCTTCGGGCTGTCCTGGAGCTCCGGGTCAGACCCGTATGCCGTTCCGGCCAGTTCGTCTTCGACCGCCTTGGTCAGTGCGCCCTGGACCTCGGCGACCGGGATCTTGCTGATGATCTCGGCGAAGAACCCGCGCACGACCAGGCGCAGCGCCTCGTCCCTGGCGATGCCCCGAGCCTGCAGGTAGAACAACTGCTCGTCGTCGAATCGGCCTGTCGCCGAAGCGTGGCCGGCTCCGATGATCTCGCCGGTCTCGATCTCGAGGTTGGGGATGGAGTCGGCGCGGGCGCCGTCGGTCAGCAGCAGGTTGCGGTTCAGCTCGTACGTCGAGGTGCCCTCGGCGGCCGCCCTGATGAGGACGTCACCCACCCAGACGGTGCGGGCGTCCTCGCCCTGCAGCGCTCCCTTGTACGTGACGTCGGACGTGCAGTGCGGGTAGTCGTGATCGACGAACAGCCGGTGCTCGAGGTGTTGGCCGGCGTCGGCGAAGTACAGCCCGTAGGCCTGCGCGGTGCCGCCCGGACCGGCATACCCGACGTTGGTGTTGAGTCGGACGATCTTGCCGCCCAGGGTGACCGCGACGTGCCGAAACCGGGCGTCGCGTCCCACGGTGACGTCGTGCTGGGCCAGATGAAGGGTGTCGTCTTCCCAGTTCTGCGTCGAGACCAGGGTGACGTCCGAACCGTCACCGGTCAGGACCGAGATCACTTCGGAGTAGCGGGCGGTGCCTTCGTGTTCGATGACGATGACGGCCTGGGCGAACCGGCCCACCGTGACGACGATGTGGCCCCAGACCCGTTCGGAATGGGTGCCGACCAGGCGGATCCGCACGGGTTCGTCGAGGACGCGTCCCGCGGGGATGTCGACGCGCATCGCGCCCTCGCTGTGCCGCACCGCGAGTGCCGCCGCCCGGTCCCCCGGCGCCCTGATCCCGAGATCGCGGGCCTCCTGCGCGCTGATCCGGGTCAGCGTGACGCCGTAGGGGAGTTCGCTGCCCCACGCCAGGCGCGCCCCGCTCGGGGTGTCGCGCAGTAGCGAGCCGAGTCGGTCGACAGGGGTGAAACGCCACTCCTCCTCGCGGCCGGTCGGCGAGGGAAAGTCTTCCAGGTCAAAGGAACTGGCCCGTTCGCCGCGGGACTGTTCGGGGACGGCCTGCGTTGTCCGAAGCGCCGGGTCGGTGTCGGTCGTGGTCAACAGCGGCATCAGCCGACTGCTCCTTCCATCTGCAATTCGATGAGCCGGTTCAGCTCGAGGGCGTACTCCATCGGGAGTTCACGGGCGATGGGTTCGACGAACCCGCGCACGATCATCGCCATCGCCTCATCCTCGGCCATCCCCCGGGACATCAGGTAGAACAGCTGATCGTCCGACACCTTGGACACGGTGGCCTCGTGGCCCATTCGGACGTCGTCCTCACGGACGTCGACATAGGGGTAGGTGTCGGACCGGCTGATGTTGTCCACCAACAGCGCGTCGCAGCGGACGGTGCTCGCGCTGTGGTGGGCGCCCTCGTTGATCTGGACCAGGCCCCGATAGGACGTGCGGCCCCCGCCGCGGGCCACGGACTTGGAGACGATCGAGCTACTCGTATGCGGTGCCGCGTGCACCATCTTGGCGCCGGCGTCCTGGTGCTGGCCCTCACCGGCGAACGCGATCGACAGGGTCTCACCCTTGGCGTGCTCGCCCATGAGGAAGACCGCGGGGTACTTCATGGTGACCTTGGAGCCGATATTGCCGTCGATCCACTCCATCGTGGCCCCCGCGGCGCAGGTCGCGCGCTTGGTGACCAGGTTGTACACATTGTTCGACCAGTTCTGGATGGTCGTGTAGCGGACCCGGGCGTTCTTCTTGACGATGATCTCCACGACCGCGCTGTGCAGCGAGTCGGACTTGTAGATCGGGGCGGTGCAGCCCTCCACGTAGTGCACGTAGGAGTCCTCGTCGGCGATGATCAGCGTCCGCTCGAACTGGCCCATGTTCTCGGTGTTGATCCGGAAGTAGGCCTGCAACGGAATGTCCACGTGGACACCGGGGGGCACGTAGATGAACGAACCACCCGACCAGACGGCGGTGTTGAGGGAGGCGAATTTGTTGTCGCCGGCCGGGATCACCGTGGCGAAGTGCTCCCGGAACAGGTCTTCGTACTCGCGCAGGCCGGTGTCGGTGTCGACGAAGATGACGCCCTTCTCCTCCAGGTCCTCACGGATCTGGTGGTAGACGACCTCGCTCTCGTATTGCGCCGCCACACCGGCGATGAGCCGCTGCTTCTCGGCCTCCGGGATGCCGAGCCGGTCGTAGGTGTTCTTGATGTCCTCCGGGAGCTCGTCCCAGCTGGTCGCCTGCTTCTCGGTGGACTTCACGAAGTACTTGATGTTCTGGAAGTCGATGCCGCTCAGGTCGCTGCCCCAACTCGGCATCGGCTTCTTGTAGAACAACCGCAGCGAGCGCAGCCGCAGGTCGGTCATCCACTGCGGCTCGTTCTTGCGCCGGGAGATGTCCAGGACGACCTCGTCGTCGAGCCCACGCCGCGCCGAGGCACCGGCCGTATCGCTGTCGGCCCAACCGTATTCGTACCGACCCAAGCCCTTCAGTCCGGGGTTGAGTTCTTCGACGTCAATGGTCATGCGGGTGGCCTTTCCGAGGTGGACGCGTGGGGCGGGGTCGGGACGAAGGTGGTGCACACGTGGTCGCCGGCGGCGAGGGTCGCCAACCGCTGCACGTGGACTCCGAGCAGGCGGGAGAAGGCCTCCCGTTCGGCCTCGCACAGAACCGGGAATTCCGTCGCCACGTGCTGGACCGGACAGTGGCCCTGACACAGCTGGATCCCGGCGAGGGCGCCGCCGCCGACCGGTCGGGCGGTGGCAGCATACCCGTCGGCGGTGAGGGCCTCGACGAGCGCCCGGGTGCGGGCGCCGGCGGTGGGCGAAGAGGCGACGGTTTCGGCATACCGGGCGGTGAAATCCTCCGCGTGCCTGCGCGCGAAGCGTTCGACGCCCTGCGGGCCGGCCTCGGCGGCGAGGAAGTGCAGCGCCCGGGCCGCGAGGGAGTCGTATGCCGAGGGGAGGCCCTGGTGGCCGGTCGGGGAGATCACATAGGCCCGCGACGGGCGGCCCCGCCCGCGGGGAACGGTCTGCGCGACCTCGTGTTCGACGATGACGCCCTGGGCGGCGAGGGCGTCGATGTGCCGTCGCACCCCGGGACTGGTCAGCTTGAGCCGCGTCGCGATCTCGGCCGCGGTGATCGGTCCGTCGCTGCTGATGAGGCGCAGCACGCGGGTTCGAGTCGAGGCGTCCAGGGGGGGAGGGACCATGCCGACTCCTCCTCGCGTGCTGCGTCAAATATGTCAACGGCGATGTTATCTAATTGATTCCCGCCTGTCACCCCCAGCGGTCGCCGTCTTCCCCGGACGACGGACACGACGCAACGCCGGCGGCTCGAGATCGAGCCGCCGGCGTCGTTTCGGGTCACGGCCGGTCTTCCGGCCGGTTCGGACGGTGTCGGATGGTGCCGGTTC
>JBDIAR010000056.1:0-18179 GCA_039812545.1 Dermatophilaceae bacterium
GGGCGACACGCCACCCGCCACCGCAGCTTCCGGAGCCTCGGCCGGCTCGAACGCGACCGGCGACGCCGCCTCGTCGTCCACCACATCGGGTGTCCTCCTGGGGTACGCCATTTCCACCCAGTGCACGTCGTCAACGGGGACCTTCAGGTGCGGCAAGGGTCGCCTGATTGCCGTGGTGCAGTGCCCCGACCGACGCTGCACCCTATATGCGAGTTCTGGACTGTTTTTCGACATGCAGCCCGATTCGGTGCCGTTCACGTTCTCGCTCGGCGAACCCGTCACCCGCAGCGTCAGCATCCCGGACAACACGCCGGGCTGCCCCAAAACGACCACGCTGAAAATCTCCGGCGCCCCGAGCGGCACCGGGTATGTCATCACGGCCAGTCAACCGTTCAACTTCGGCAATGGCGACGGCACATGTGACCTGAACGCCGGTCAGGGGCAGTTCCGCGTCGACGTGCTGCCCTATTACGAGGGCATGGATATCCGACGACTTTCGTGGCCGGCCTGACGCGTTTCGTGGCCGGCCCGACGCGCCCAACCGGTACATCGGCCGTCGGCGGGCCACCCTGCTTCCTCGGCGTCGAGCGGGAGTACCAGGTGATCGAGTCCGTCGGCCGGGTCGACGCCCGCACCATCTGGTCCACCCTCGACGCCTTGGGCCCTCGGCTCGATCCCGGCGACCCGCGGGCTCGTCGCCTGCCGACGGGCGCGGTCGCCACCTGCGACGGCCCGGAGGCCGAGATCGCCACCCCGCCGATCCCTCTGGATCCGAGCGCGATCGGACTCGTCGTCGGGCACGCCGCCCGTGGCGAGGCGCTCCTGGCCGAAGCGCTCCTGCCCGGCGCTTTCCTCGACAAGGGCCTCCCGGCATACCGGCTGGTCGGGTACTCCACCCACCTCAACCTCTCCGTCCCCGACAGTCGGGTCGAACGGATCGCCGGGATCATCGCCACCCACCTCGCGCTGCCGCTCATGCTCGCTCTCGACCGCGCCGAGTCGCCGGGTCTGCTCGTGCGCCCGCGGTACGGCCGGCTCGAGGTGGGCGGCGACTTCGTGCGCGGCGACCAGCTGCGCGCGGCCCTCGTCTGGCTCGTCGCCCTGGACCGCCTTGCGACGCGCGCCCTCGTCGATCGGCGCCTCGCCGCGCGGCTGCGCCGCATCCCGACGCCCCGCGTCGTGCCGGCGAAGGAGCGGTACGGCTGGTTCGTCGCCGCAGACGCCTTCGGGCCACTCCTGTATACGGAGGCGCCGCGCACCGTTCGTCTGCCGAGCCGGCGCCTCGGGCAGCGACGGGCGTCCGCCGGAGAACTCATGGCACTCCTCGGCGATCTCGCCCTCGACCCCGCCCACCTGCCGGACCTCGACCCGGCCGACCTCGCGCTCGCCCGACACCAGGCCGCCGGCGACGCGCCGCTGCCCGGCGAACGCCTCGTCACCGCCGACGACCCGTACCCCTGCGTTCGGCAGGATCTGTCGTATGCCGGGCGCCGGGTGGGGCAGAGCGACGTCGAGGTCGTCGCCGCCACCTGGCGGGCCGCCACCGTTCGAGTCACCCGCGGCGACACCCGACGATGGCTTGTCCTACCCGGTCACGAACTCGACGCCGCGCTCGCCGCCGCCGACCGAGGTGACGGACCGTTGCTCGAGCTCATGTGACCGGGACCTCCCCGGCCGCCCTGGCATCGTCGGGCAGGCTGAGTAGGGTGGAATGTCGTCCGTCAACAGATCGGCGGGCGTTCCGCGGAAGGGACTAGCCGCTCATGCCTGCCGAATCCGCCGTCGTCGGGGCACGATTCGATATCCGTCGCACCATCGTCTCGGTCGGGGTCGTCGCCGTGGTGGCCGCGCTGATCGCCGCCGCCTACTCGGGGGCCGCCGCGCCGCCGGTCGAGGGGATCAGCGACGCCGGGGCCGGGGTCCGCTGGGGCATCCTCGTCCTGCTCGCCGTGCACTACCTGGCGGCCGCCCTGACGATCGGGACGCTGCTGCTCTCGGCCACCTGCATACCCGAAGACGATCACGCCACCACCGGCCCGCGCCGGACCGCCGCCCTGGAACTGGCCGCCGCCGCCGGGTTCGTGTGGACGGTCGCCGGACTGGCATACGTCGTCGTCGGCTTCGCCGACATCTCGGGCCTGCCGATGTCGCACGCCAACTTCCTGCCCTCGTTCATGCACTCGGTGATGAGCCTGGAGTCGCTGCGCAACGAGATCTTCACCTGCGCCCTGGCCCTGGTCGTGTCCTCGCTGGCCGTGATGGTCCGGTCCCGGGCGTGGACCGTGGCGCTGGCCGCGATCGCCTTCTTCGCGCTCGTGCCGCTCGCGTTCTCGGGACACTCCTCGGCGAACACCGACCACGAGACCAGCGTCAACATGCTCGGCGTCCATCTGGTCTGTATCAGCGCCTGGGTGGGTGGCCTGCTCGCCATCGTCGCGATGCGTGCCGTCCTGGGCCCGGTGCTGTTGACCGTGCTGAGCCGGTTCAGTGTGCTGGCGGCGTGGGCCTACGGCGGTGTCGCGATCTCCGGCATCATCCTGGGCGTTTCCAATATCGGGACGTGGTCCGGGGTCGACAGCACGTATGCCGTGCTCGTGATCGTCAAGATCGTGCTGCTCGTGGGGCTTGGGGCGATGGGCATCGTCCAGCGTCGCCGGAGCCTGGCTCAGCTTGCGGAGCGGCCGCGGGACCGGGACAGCCGAGGGATCTTCGCGCGGGCCGCGGCCCTCGAACTGGTGCTGATGGCCGCCGCAACCGGTGTGGCCGTGTCCCTCGGTCGCACCAAGCCGCCGGGCGATCTGCCGGTCGACGGGTCGCCGATCACGCGGCTCAGCGGCTTCCCCGACCCCGGGGCGCCGACGTCGACGTCATGGTTCACGGACTGGCAGATCGACTGGTTCTGGGCCGGCGTGGCGGCCGTCGCCATCGGGCTCTACCTGGCCGGCGCGATCCGGTTGCACCGACGCGGCGACAAGTGGCCGATCGGACGGACGCTGTGCTGGGTGGCCGGTTGGGCGGTATTCGCGTGGACCACCAACGGCGCGCTGATGATCTACGGTCGCCTGTCGTTCTCCTGGCACATGGCCTTCCACATGATGCTGGTCATGGTCATCCCGGTGTTCCTGGCGATGGGGGCCCCGGTGACCTTGATCGCGCGGGCCCTGCCGCACCGCAAGGACGGCACCCTGGGCCCGCGCGAACTGGTCCTCGGCTATGTCCACAGCCGGTGGGCGGCATTCTGGGGCAACCCGATCGTGGCGTCGGTCAACTTCTTCGGCAGCATGATCGTCTTCTACTACTCCGGGCTGTTCGAGTTGGCGCTGCGCTCGCACGGCGGCCATATCGCGATGATCGTGCACTTCATGATGGCCGGGTATGTCTTCGCGTGGATGCTCATCGGGGTCGACCCCGGCCCGAAGCGCTGGCCCCCGCCGTTGCGGGTGGTCGTGCTCTTCGCGACGATCTCGTTCCACGCCTTCTTCGGCGTCGCCGTCGCCCAGGGAACGGCGTTGTTGGCTCCCGAGTTCTTCACCGAGCTGCAGGTGCCGTGGATCCGCGATCTGCTCGCCGACCAGCAGAAGGGCGGCAACATCACCTGGGCGATCGGCGAACTCCCGTCCCTGGTCCTGGCCCTGCTGGTGACCTTGTCGTGGGTCAAGGCCGACGATCACGAGAAGCGCCGCATCGACCGGCAGGCCGACCGGGACGGCGATGCCGACCTGCGCGCCTACAACGAGCGGCTCGCGACGATCGCCGAACACGACGACCTGATCGCCGACCACGACGACCGGGAGGTCGAGTACCCCCGCCGACACCACTGACCCCGCACCGCCCGGCTGGAGGCGTCTGCCCGGGTGCGTCCTGGCCGACCGGTATTCTGAGCGGCAGCCCAACCAGGTTTCGTCAGACGGGAGCGGTCCGCAGGTGAGTGCCGAGCTGGTCGTCGTCGGGGCCGGGCTGACCGGACTGACGGTGGCCCAACAGGTCGCCGAACGCTTCGACAAGCGGGTCGTGGTCCTCGACCGGCGGACGCACATCGGCGGCAACGCCTACAGCGAACCCGATCCGGACACCGGCATCGAGGTGCACACCTACGGCGCCCACCTGTTCCACACCAGCAACCCGCGGGTCTGGGAGTACGTCAACCGGTTCACCGAGTTCACCGACTACGTCCACCGGGTCTACACGACGCACCACGGGCAGGTCTTCCCGATGCCGATCAACCTCGGCACGATCAACCAATTCTTCGACGCGGCATACACCCCGGACCAGGCTCGCGCCCTGATCAGGGAACAGGCCGCCGAACTCGGCGACAAGGAGCCGGCCAACCTCGTCGAGAAGGGCATCAGCCTGATCGGGCGGCCGCTCTACGAGGCGTTCATCGCGCACTACACCGCCAAGCAGTGGCAAACCGACCCCGAACAGCTCTCCGCCGACATCATCACCCGCCTGCCGGTGCGCTACACCTACGACAACCGGTACTTCAACGACACCTGGGAGGGCCTGCCCAAGGACGGATACACCGCCTGGCTGGAACGCATGGTCGCGGATCCGCGGATCGAGGTCCGCCTCGGCGTCGACTTCTTCGCCGAGACCGGCCCGGACGGCGAACCGAACCCGTATGCCAAGGGCCGGGTCGTCGGCCGGGTCCCCGTGGTCTACACCGGCCCGGTGGACCGGTACTTCGACTACGCCGCCGGGCGGCTTGGCTGGCGCACCATCGACCTGGAACGCGAGGTCGTCGAGACCGGGGACTTCCAGGGCACCTCGGTGATGAACTATCCGGACCCCGACGTGGCATACACCCGGATCCTGGAGTTCCGGCACTTCCACCCCGAGCGGGACTACCCGAGCGACAAGACGGTCATCTACCGCGAGTACTCCCGGTTCGCCGACCGCGCGGGCGACGAGCCCTACTACCCGGTCAACACCGCGCAGGACCGGCAGATGCTGCTGGCCTACCGCGACCTGGGCAAGGCCGAGCCCGGGGTCCTCTTCGCCGGGCGGCTCGGCACCTACAAGTACTTCGACATGCACATGGCGATCGGTGCCGCGTTGTCACTGGTGGACAACAAGCTCGCGCCGCATTTCCAGGACGGTATGCCGGTCGCCGGCGGGGGAGTCGACGAGTGAGCGAGCAGGCCAGCGGGCAGAGCGCCCCGCCGATGGCGACGGCCCCTGGCGTCGGCTCCGGCGTCGGCTCGGGCGGTGGGCCGGACACGCCCGCCGACTGGGTGGTCGTGGCCCGGGTGGTCTTTCCGGTCGACGGCGACGAGGACGTCCTGCCGCTCTACGTCGACTACTCCTCGGGGGCCCTGGCCCCCGGGCCGCCGGTGGAATCCGGCAACCGAATCGTGCGAGCGCTGACCCGGGCCCGCCGCGACGCCGTCGGGGCCCAGCTCGCCGGTGCCGGCGCGGGCCGGACGATGACCCACCTGTCCGACATCTCCTCCCGCCACAGTGCCTCCTTCCCGCCGGACAGCAGGGTCTCGTTCGGCACGTACTTCAACGGTTTCCCCGCCGGCTACTGGCGGCACTGGACGGACGCCCGGACCGTGCGGCTGCACGTCGAGGCGCACGGCGGTGGCAGCGTCGTCGTCTACCGGTCGAACGCCCGCGGCCTCTCCCAACGGGTCGCGCTGCACCAGGTGGACGGCGAGGCTGTCGTGGACCTCGACCTCACCCTGGCCCCGTTCATCGACGGCGGCTGGTACTGGTTCGACCTGATCAGCGGCAGCACCGGCATACGGCTCGTCGCGGCGGACTGGAGCGTCCCCGGGCCGGCACCGGCATACGGGAAGCTTTCGCTCGGCACGACGACGTTCAACCGGGCCCGGTTCTGCGTCGCGACCCTGGCCGCGATCGCCGACGACGCCGAACTGCGCGAGCACCTGGAGGCCTTCTACGTCGTCGACCAGGGCACCGACAAGGTCAGCGCCCAGCCGGAGTTCGCCGACCTTACCGCCCGCCTCGGCGATCAGCTCCAGGTCATCGACCAGCCGAACCTCGGCGGGTCGGGTGGGTTCTCGCGGGGCATGTACGAGTCGGTGCGGGCGGGACGGGCCGCGTTCCACATGTGCATCGACGACGACATCTACGTCGAGACCGAGGGCATCCTGCGGGCGCTGCGGTTTGCGTGGTTCACCCGCACGCCCACGATCGTCGGCGGGCACATGTTCGACCTGTACAACCGGTCGGTGCTGCACGCCTGGGGCGAGAGCATCGACTGGGTGCCCTTCCTCTGGGGCCCGAACCCCGACCTCCCGCTGGACGTCAACCTCGCCGTCCACAACGTCCGCCAGACCGGCTGGATGCATCGCCGCCATGACGTGGAATACAACGGCTGGTGGATGTGCCTGATCCCGACGCAGATCATCCGCGAGATCGGGCTGGCGGTGCCGGTCTTCATCAAGTGGGACGACGCCGAGTATGCCCTGCGTGCGCGGGAGGCGGGGTATGCCACGGTGTCACTGCCCGGGGCGGCCGTCTGGCACGTCTCGTGGGGGGACAAGGACGACGGCACCGACTGGGGCGCCTATTTCCACGCCCGCAACCGGCTGCTGACGGCGCTGCTCCACTCACCCCATCCGCACGGCGGGCGGATCGTGCAGGAGTCGGCGTTCGCCCAGGCCAAGCACGCGTTGTCGATGCAGTACTACACCCAGGCCGTGCGCCAGCGGGCGATCACCGACCTGATGAGCGGGCCGGCGCACCTGCATGCCGGCATGGGTTCCATCCTCGGTGAGCTGCGGGCGGCGATGCGCGAATTCCCCGACACGACCTTCGAGTCCGACCCGTCGGCCTTCCCGGCACCGGCGGGCCGCCGACCGGCCCACGACCAACTCATCCCCTCCGTCGTCGGGCTGGGCCCGTGGCTGGCGCGCACCGCGGTCCACCACCTCAAGGCCGTCCCGCCGCAGGCCGGCGAACGCCCCGACGTGTCGTTGCCCAACGCGATGGGCCGCTGGTGGACGCTGCCGGCATACGACTCCCTCCTGCTGACCCGCGCCGACGGATCGGGCGTGGCTTGGCTGCGCCGGGACCGAGACCGGTTCCTCGCCCAGTCCCGAGACGATGTCCGGCTGCACCGTGAACTGTGGGCGCGGTGGGCGGACCTCGCGAGCGCATACCGGGCGGCCCTGCCCGAACTCACCTCGTTCGCGGCGTGGGAGAAGACCTTCGGGATCGAACCGGACCGGCAGGACGAGCCGGGCGACCGGGAGGAACAGGTCGGACCGGACAGCCGCGATGGCTAGGCGCCGCACCGAGGTCCCTGCGCTGCCCGAGGGGCTCATCGCGCCCGGACACAGCCACGGGTTGCTGGACGTGTTCCGATGGCGCTTCCTGCTGCGCCTCCTGGTCCGCAAGGAGTTGCGCGTCCGCTATCGCGGGTCGGTCCTCGGGCTGCTCTGGTCGTACGTCAAACCGGCCGCCCAACTCGCGGTGTTCTACGTGGCGATGGGCAAATTCCTGCGGCTCTCGGATCGGCTGCCGAACTTCGTCATCTACCTGTTCGCCGGCATCGTCATCGTCAACTTCTTCACCGAGGTCTTCCGCAACACCACCCGGTCCATCGTGGAGAACTCGGACCTGGTCAAGAAGATCTACATGCCGCGCGAGCTGTTCCCCGTCTCCTCGGTGTGGGTGGCGATCGTCCATCTCGTGCCCCAGCTGCTCGTCCTCGTGGTGGCCGCCTTGTTCACCGGGTGGCGGCCCGGCGGACTCAATCTGCTGGCCATCGCGCTGGCACTGCTGTTGACCGGGGGAGCGGCGCTCGGGCTCGGGCTCCTCTTCGGCGCGGTCAACGTCCTTTTCCGCGACGCCGAAAACCTCGTCGAGCTCATCTTGATGATGGCGACCTGGATTTCGCCGGTTCTGTACACCTGGCAACTCGTGCGCGACGCGCTGTCCGACCAGTGGTGGACGCTCTACCAGCTCAACCCGATCACCCCCGCGGTCGAACTCGCCCACTACGGGTTCTGGCTGCCCTCCGCGCAAGTGGCCGACGCGCTGGCCGCGCGGGGCGAGTCCGCGGTGCCCGACGACTTCGGCCTCTGGTTGGTGCTGGCCCTCGTGGTGACCGGGCTGCTGCTGGCCTTCGGCCAGTTCGTCTTCCACCGGCTCGAGGGCCGGTTCGCCCAGGAGCTGTGAGTCATATGCCGGTCGCCGTCGCCATCTCGGACGTCACGAAGGAATTCACCCTCCGGCATACCCGCAGCTTGAAGGAGTTCGTGGTCTGGACCTTCCGGGGGCGGGGTTCGGAGCTGTCCAGCCGCACGTTCAACGCCCTGGACGGGGTGAGCTTCCAGATCGACGAGGGCGAGGCGATCGGGCTGCTCGGCTTCAACGGCTCGGGCAAGTCGACGCTGCTCAAGCTGATGTCCGGGGTGATGCTGCCCGACCAGGGGTCGATCGGGGTGCGCGGCCGGGTCGCCGGGTTGATCGAGGTGGGGGCGGGGTTCCATCCGGACCTGACCGGCCGGGAGAACGTCTACCTCAACGGCGCGATCCTCGGGATGACCGAGGACGAGATCGACGAGAAGTTCGACGACATCGTGGCGTTCAGTGAGATCGAGCGGTTCATCGACACCGAGGTGAAGTTCTACTCCTCGGGGATGTTCCTGCGGCTGGCCTTCTCGGTGGCCGCCCACACCGAACCCGACATCTTCCTCATCGACGAGATCCTCGCCGTCGGCGACGAGCCCTTCCAGCGTAAGTGCCTGGCCCGGATCGCCGAACTGCGGGCCCGCGGCAACACCCAGGTGATCGTCTCGCACGACCTGAACCTGATCCAGCGGGTCTGCGATCGTGGCGTGGTCCTGGAAAAGGGCCGGCTGGTCCACGACTCCGACATCGGCGGCGCCGTGGAGTTCCTGCGCAGCCGGCGCTCGTAGCCGCTCGCCCAACAGGGGGCGCGTGGCCGGGGCTGGGCGTCACAACGCGATGGCGCGGTTCACCCACACGTCGACCACCGTCATCCCGATCTTCTCGTACAGGCCCAGCGCGCCCGTGCGCGAGTCCGTCGACAGACCCGAGCGCAGCGCCCCGTGTTCGCGCGCGACCGCGAAGGCGTCCACCAGCAGGGCCTGCGCGAGCCCGCGGTGGCGCTGGTCGGCCCGGGTGGCCAGCCGGGAGACGTACGCCTCCGGCACCTCGCCGTCGGCGTTCACGAGCACCACGGCGACCGCCGCGATCGCCCCGGCCGGGTCGGTGACCACCCGCAGGTTCCACGGCTCGAACCCCGGCCGGTGCACGATGCTCGCCTCGAAATCCTCGAAGGACTGGCGCCGCCGGTTGCTCCACTCCAGGAACGCGTCCTCGATCACGGCATGCACGTCCCGGTACTCGGCACCCGCTCGGGCAGCGCGCACGGCATACCCCGGCGGCACCGGCCGCTCGGGGATCGTCGCGCCCTCCGGAAGCTGCAACACCCACGACGTCCACCGGATGCGGTAGCCGAGCGCGTCGAGCAGGCGGTCGCCCGGCGAACCCTGCGGGACCGGCATACCGACCTCGGCGAGTCCCAGCCCACGCGCCAGCTCCTGCATCCGGTATGCCAGCCAGGTCCCGATCCCGCGTCCGAGGTGGTCCGGGTGCACCGCGGCGTCGCCGGGTTCGCCCGCCTCGGCATACCCGACGAAGCGGCCGTCGGCGTCCCACACCCCCACCGTCTGCGCGCTCACGTCGAAGGACGGCCGCTGCCAGTCCCCGACGATGTCGGCCTCCTCGATGTCCACCCGGCCCAGGTGGACCCGCTGGTCGGCCGCCATGAGTTCGTAGACCGACCGCGCATCGGCCATGGTCAGCGGACGTGCGGTGAACCCGGCCGGCGGGCCGGATCCCGGGGCGGTGTCGGCCGGGCCGGAGGCGTCATCGTTCATGACGGGCGATTCAACCGTATGCGGGGACGTATCGCCAGGCACTTTCGCCGCTCTCTCCTTCGACAGATCACGACGACAGATCACGACGACAGATCACGACGACAGATCACGACGACTGATCGCGTCGACTGATCACGACGGCGGTTCGCGTCGCGCGGACCCGAAGGAGGACGTCATGCCCAAGGACATCGCCTGGCTCAAACAGCTGTTGGCCGCGCAGGGGGTCGAATACCGGGGGCCGCTGCTCGATCACGAGCAACTGCCCGCGTACTCGCTGGGCGGGGAGGTCCACGACCTGCCGCTCGCGGTCGACGTCGCGCGCCTCGACCTGTCCCAGGTGCTCGCGCCGACCAGCAACCCGCTGCTCGTCGCCCGGCGGGACGCCCTGGGGATCCGGGTGCGCAACGAGGCACGGGTCCGGGTCGAGCCGTTCCAGCCGCGCACGCTCAGGGTGCTGCGACCCGACTTCCAGATCACACCCAAGGGGCAGCAGCTGCCGCCCGAGGGCGGCGCGGCCGGCGCCGTGGACTGGCGCTGGCGCTGGAACCGCAACTGGATCACCACCGTTCGCGACCAGAACCCGTGCGGGGCCTGCTGGGCGTTCGCCGGGACGGCTCTGGTGGAGGCCATGCTGAAGATCGAGAGCTCCTACTGGGCCCGGCTCTCCGAGGGCGACGTGCACGACGGTATGGGGTCACCGTGTGCCAACGGCAACAACCTGTCCAATGTCTCGGCCTGGCTGTCCGCCCACGGTCTGGCCGATCCCGGGTGCTGGCCCTGGCATACCGACAACGCGGCATACCAGCCCACCTCCGACCGCAGCGGCCGGTCGGTGCGGATGCCGGCGTTCACCTGGGTCGGCGACATCGCCCAGCAGAAGCAGTGGATCGACTCCACCGGACCGCTGGCGACCTGGTTCGACGTCTACCAGGACTTCGACGGGTACTCCGGCGGGTACGTCTACCGACGCAACACCGACCCGTCGAACCGCGAGCGCGGCGGCCACTTCCTGCTCGTCGTCGGCTACGACGACGCGCAGGGCGCCTGGATCTGCAAGAACTCCTGGGGCGCCGGGTGGGGAGACCACGGCTACGTCCTGGTCGGGTACGGCGAGGCCGGGATCGACCAGTACGCCAAGGCGGGTCTGACCGGCATCAACCCGGACCCGTGGACCAAGCGCCGGTTGTCCAACGGCAACCTGTACGAGTCGGGCAACGGCGTGCTGCACCGCAACCTGGAGGTCGTCAGTGCGAGCCCGGCCGGCGGGCTGACGCAGTACTGGCGCAACGACGGCGGCGACTGGAAGTGGAACGCCTCGGCGCACTGGGGCTCCGACGCGGCCGCCTGCCCGACCTTCCGCGGCACGACGTACAACCGCAACTTCGAGATGGTCTATCTGACCCGCGAGGGCCGGCTGCACCACTGGTGGCGTCCGGGCGGCGGCGGTTCGTGGAACGACGGAGGGCTGTTCGGTCCGGGGGATTACGCCGGTATGCCGGGGTTCATCCAAAGCGACTGGGCGGCGCCGGGCGATTTCGAGGTCGTCGTGCGGACGAGGGGCGGTCAGTTGGCGCACGTCTGGCGGATGAACGGCGCGCCGTGGACCTGGCAGGAGAGCGTGCGGTTCGGTCGAGACATCGCATACTCCGGTGCCACGCTCGTCCAGGGCGACTACTACGCCCACCCCGACCACGGGAACCTCGAAGTGGTCGCGGTGCGCACCGACGGCCAGATGCAGCACTTCTGGCGCACCGAGACGGACCTGGCCTGGCACGAGGGCGTGTGCTTCGGCTCGGGCGTGGCCTCGTCCCCGGTGATGATCCAGGGGCAGTACGGGATGGTCAACGAGGCCGGCCCGAACGGCAACTTCGAGCTGGTCGTCGCCGTCGGCGGACGGATCCAGCACTGGTGGCGGGACAACGCCTCCGGGTCGATGATCTGGCGGCGCAGCGCCACCTTCGGTTCGGACGTCGCCGCGGTCGCCGGCCTCTGCGAGAGCAGCTGGGGGATGAACCTCGAGGTGATCGCCCTGCGCTACGACGGGCAACTCCAGCACTACTGGCGCGACGGCGGCGGCTGGCATGCTGGAGTCGTCATCGGACCGGCCTGATGGTCCTGATCGGCCGGCTCGGTCCGCACCGGCGAAGGAGGTGGTGGCGGTGACCGGCATACCGCTCGACCTGCCCGAGGCGCTCACGGTTCACCTGGGCCAGGTGGTCCTCGTCCCGTTGCCCACCGGGTTCGGCGGAGCCGGCAACCGCTGGACGGCGCAGGTCGCGGGCGACACGACCGACCCGGTGGCCCGGGTCGCGGTGGAGGTGCTCCCACCCGACCGCGGTGTGCCGGGCTCACCGGTCCACTCCCCGGGCCAGACCGCGCAGCTGCCCCGGCCGCCGGCCAGCGACGAGGCCGCCGAGGTGCTCACGATCCTGGGTGTTCGGCCCGGAGCCGTCGCGGTCGACCTGCGCCTGGGCCGGTCGTGGACGCCCGACCAGCCGTTGGCCCGGCATCGCCTGGCGGTGACGGTGGTCGATCCCGGCGACACCTGACAGCACGGAAGAATCAGAACGGGGTGCCCGGGCCGACGGCCCGGACACCCCGTTTGCGATGGAGCCTCAGAACGCGGACTCGGGCACGCTCATCAGCTCGTTGTCCATGGCCTCGGCGATGGCGCGCTCGGCGGCCAGCTTCGGCAGGACGGTCTTGGCGTAGAACGAGGCGGCCGCGATCTTGCCGTTGTAGAAGTCGACGTCCTTCTTCTTGGCCCCGGCGTCCAGGGCGGCCTTGGCGACCATCGCCTGCTTGATGAGCAGCCAGCCGACGATCAGGTCGCCGGCGGCCATCAGCAGCCGGGTGGTGTTCTGGCCGACGACGTAGATATTGGCGATGTCGCCGCCGGTGCGCGGGTCGGAGGCCATCAGCTTGGCGACCATGGCACCGAGGATGGCCTGGACGTCGGCCAGGCCCTTGCCGAGCAGCTCGCGCTCCTTGGCGAAGAAGTCACTGCCGTCGCCGGCCGCGGTCTTGCCGACCTCGGTGGCGATCGCCATCAGCGACTTGGCGTTGTCCCGGATGATCTTGCGGAAGAAGAAGTCCATGCCCTGGATCGCCGTCGTGCCCTCGTAGAGGGTGTCGATTTTGGCGTCCCGCACGTACTGCTCGACCGGGTAGTCCTGCAGGAACCCGGACCCGCCGAAGCACTGCAACGACTCGGTGCCCAGCAGCACCCACGCCCGCTCCGACCCCAGGCCCTTGACGATCGGCAGCAGCAGGTCGTTGATCCGCGAGGCCGCCTCGGCCGGCGAACCCTTCTCCGGCTCCTTGCCGGTGACCTGGAACTCCTGGTCGACGATGTCCTGGTACGTCGCCGTCAAGGTGACCAGGGCCCGCATACCCTCGGCGTATGCCTTTTGCAGCATGAGCGAGCGCCGCACGTCCGGGTGGTTCATGATCGTCACCCGCGGGGCGTGCTTGTCGGCCATCTGCGCCAGGTCGGCGCCCTGGACCCGCTGCTTGGCGTAGTCGAGGGCGTTGAGGTAGCCGGTGGACAAGGTGGCGATGGCCTTCGTGCCGACCATCATCCGGGCGTACTCGATGATCTTGAACATCTGCGCGATGCCGTCGTGGACGTCGCCGACGAGGGTGCCGATGGCCGGCTCCTTCTCACCGAAGCGCACCTCGCAGGTCGTGGAGACCTTCAGGCCCATCTTGTGCTCGACATTGGTGACGTAGACGCCGTTGCGCTCGCCGAGTTCACCGGTCTCGGCGTCGACCATGAACTTCGGGACGTAGAACAGCGACAGCCCCTTGGTGCCGACGCCGGCGCCCTCGGGCCGGGCCAGGACCAGGTGGATGATGTTGTCGGACATGTCGTGCTCACCGGAGGTGATGAACCGCTTCACGCCGGTGATCGACCAGGTGCCGTCCCCGTTGTCCTTGGCCTTGGTGCGGCCCGCGCCCACGTCCGAGCCGGCGTCCGGCTCGGTGAGCACCATCGTGGAGCCCCACTGCTTCTCGACCATCCACTTGGCGATCTTGCGCTGGGTCTCGTTGCCCAGGTGGTAGAGCACCCCGGCGAAACCGAACCCGGCCGAGTACATGTAGATCGCGGGGTTCGACCCGAGGACGAACTCGGCCGAGGCCCACCGGATCGACGGCGGCACCGTCTGGCCGCCGATCTGCGCCGGGACGTCCATCCGCCACCATTCGGCGTCGCAGTATGCCTTGTAGGACTTCTTGAACGACTCCGGCAGCACCGCGGTGTTGGTCGTCGGGTCGAAGACCGGGGGGTTGCGGTCGGCGTCGAGGAAGGATTCGGCGAGTTCGTTCTCGGCGAGCCGGGAGACCTCGGCGAGCATCTCGCGCGCGACGTCCTCGTCCACCTCGTCGTACGGGGCCTGGCCCAGGATCTCTCCGCGCTTGAACACCTCGAAGAGGTTGAACTCCATGTCACGAAGGTTGCTCTTGTAGTGGCCCATCTAGGGGTCTCCCTCGGCTCTCGGTCGGCGTTGACGGTGGGACGGGTTCGGTGGTGGGTGAGGTGCAGGTATGCCGGGACAGGCCTGCGCGACGAGCGGTACCCACGAGTAACTTCATGATGCCTACTGGGGAGTAGGGCGTGCAAGTTCCGAAGGTCCCCCATCGGTCTGCGGCCCGTTCGTCCGGTCACGCGGTCACCGACCGGCGCCGGGTCGGCGCCCCATCGGCGCCGTCCGGGAGCGGCCGGGCCCAACGATGGGGTAACGGCACGGTCCGCATCATCGACAGGACGGCATTCCTGGTCGAGAATCGCCCGCAGGTCGTCACTGCGTGGGGAAGCGACGACATGTCCCGATCAGGAAGGAAAACCATGTCCCGTCGACTCGTGACCGCCGCCGCGGTCACCTCCGCGCTGCTGCTGGCCGCCTGCGGTTCCACCTCGCTCAGCGATTCCGGCAAGTCCAGCCCCGCGGCTCCCGAACAGACCAAGGTCGCCTCGTTGGCCGACAAGCTGCCCGCCAAGATCAAGGCGGCCGGCAAGATCGTCGTCGGCACCGACGCCAGCTATCCGCCGAACGAGTACTTCGACGCCGACGGCAAGACGATCATCGGGATGGACGTCGACCTGTTCAACGCCGTGGCCCAGAAGTTTGGTGTGAAGGCCGAGTTCGTCAACGCCAACTTCGACGGCCTGATCCTCAATGTCCAGAGTGGCAAGTACGACGTCGGGGTGTCCAGCTTCTCGGTCAACAACGAGCGCAAGAAGTTGGTCGACTTCGTCGGCTATTACAACGCCGGCACCATCTGGGCCACGGCCAAGGGCAACCCCGACAAGGTGGACCCGGACAACGCCTGCGGCCTGGTGATCGGGGTGCAGACCGGGACCGTCCAGGTCCAGGACCTGGAGAAGCGCAAGGCGAAGTGCATCGCCGACGGGAAGGCGCCGATCGACATCCGTCAGCAGAAGGAGCAGACCCGGATCACGACGGACCTGAAGTCCGGCCGGATCAAGGCGATGGTCGCCGACTCCCCGATTTGCACCGATGCCGTCATCAAGGCCCCGGACCAGCTGGAACTGCTCGGCAAGATGTACGACGCCGCCCCCTATGGCTATGCCGTGCCCAAGGGCCAGGACGAGTTCACCACGGCGATTGCCCAGGCGCTCACCGAGCTCAAGGCCTCCGGTGACTACGACAAGATCCTGGCGAAGTGGAAGTCGCAGGACGGCGCCGTGAGCACCTTCGAGGTGAACCCCGCGACCTCCTCGTGAGTCGGATCCCGTGAACCGTCATCACGAACCAGCAGACCGGCCGGGCGCCATCCACGCCCGGCCGGTCCCGCACCCCGGTCGTTGGGCCGGGGTGCTGGTCATCGTCGTCCTCGTGGCGATGTTGGTCAGTTCGTTCCTGACCAACGACCGCTGGGATCTGCCGACGGCCTGGCAGATCATGATCCAGCGCAATGTCATCGAAGGGCTGATGTGGGGCACCCTGATCGGCACGGTCGCCTCGATGTTCTTCGGGGTGGCACTCGGGCTGGTGCTGGCCGTCATGCGCCTCTCGCCGAACCCGCTGCTACGCGTCGTGTCGTTCGCCTACACCTGGTTCTTCCGCGCCATCCCCCGCTACGTCCTGCTGGGGATGCTCGGCTCGGGTCTGGTGTACCTCTACCACACGATGGACGTCGGCCTGCCGTTCGGGCAGCAGCTCGCCGGTCTGCTCCACCTCAGCAACGATCTGACGATCGGTGTCCTCGACATCCGCGACATCAGCAACAGCCTGGTCATCGGCATCGTCGGACTCGCGCTGTCGGAGGCCGCCTACATCGCCGAGATCGCGCGCGCCGGCATACTCTCCGTCGACAAGGGGCAGACCGAGGCGGCTCAGGCGCTCGGGATGGATCGCGGCAAGACGATGAAGCGGATCGTGCTCCCGCAGGCCATGCGGGTCATCATCCCGCCGACCGGCAACGAGACGATCGCGATGGTGAAGGACACCTCGCTGCTGGCGGCGGTCCCGATCAACACCGAGCTCTACTTCCAGGCTCAGGTCCTGGGCAATATCACCGGCAAGACGATGGCGCAGTTCGTCGCCACGACCGCGTGGTACCTCATCATCTGCTCGATCCTGATGGTCGGTCAGTACTTCTTGGAGCGTCATTTCGGGCGCGGGTTCGGCGAGCCGAAGACCGCCAAGCCTGTGCCGCGGGTGCCGATCGGGGGTGAGGGGGGATGAGTATGCCGGTCGAGGGCGTCGCGTCCACCGCTGCCTCGGGTACCCCGGGCGCCCGGCAGCCGCTGGTGCACGCGGTCAATGTGCACAAGTCGTTCGGGCATGTCGAGGTGCTCAAGGGCATCGACGTCGATGTCCACGCCCGCGAGGTGGTCTGCCTGCTTGGGCCCTCGGGTTCGGGCAAGACGACGTTCCTGCGGTGCATCAACCAGCTGGAGACCATCGACGGCGGCCGGATCTGGGTGGACGGCGAATTGCTGGGGATCGAGGATCGCGGCGGGGTGCTGCACCGGTTGCCCGAGAAGCGGATCGCCGCGCAGCGCCGGGAGATCGGCATGGTCTTCCAGCGGTTCAACCTCTTCCCGCATATGACCGCGCTCCAGAACATCGCCGAGGCCCCGATCCACGTGGCGCGGGTGTCCAAGAACGAGGCGCTGGAGACCGGCCGCCGACTGCTCGCGCAGGTCGGACTCGCCGACAAGGCGGACGTCTATCCGGCGCAGCTGTCCGGCGGGCAGCAGCAGCGGGTGGCGATCGCTCGGGCCCTGGCGATGCACCCCAAGCTGATGCTCTTCGACGAGCCGACCTCGGCGTTGGACCCCGAACTCGTCGACGACGTGCTCAGCGTCATGCGCGACCTGGCGAACCAGGGCATGACGATGATCGTCGTCACCCACGAGATGGGTTTCGCCCGCGACGTCGCGGACCGGGTGATCTTCATGGACGGCGGCGTCGTCGTCGAAGAGGGCGAGCCGAAATCGGTGATCACCAACCCGCAGCACGAGCGGACCCGGACCTTCCTACGCCGGGTGCTCGCTGAGCGGGAGTAGCCGGCCGGGTGGGCGGTCCGGGTATGCGCTCGGGGTATGCGGCCGCGTGGGCGGTCCGGTAACCGCCGGCGCTACTCCGGTTCGCGCTCGCCGAACGGACCGCGGTCGTCCGGCTCGGCGAGCTCGCGTTCGCCGAAGGGGCCGCGGTCGTCGGGTTCGGCGATCACGCGGGCGAGCATCGGACCGCGTTCGTCCGGCTCCTCCTCGACGCGCTCGAGGAAGGGTCCGCGGTCGTCCTCTTCGGCGATGACCCGGGCGAGCATCGGGCCGCGCTCGTCCGGCTCCTCGACGACCCGCTCCAGGAAGGGTCCCCGATCATCGATAACCCGGTCGGTCTCGGCGGGCGTGTTCTCGCTCATGACTCCTCCTTCGCACCTGCCATCGTTGGCGGGTGCGCTGACTCGATCATGACACCGTATGCCGGTTGCCGCGAGCCCATGGGCCCGCTCGGACATGACGAGAGCGAGCGACGGGAATCGAACCCGCGTATCTAGCTTGGGAAGCTAGCGCTCTACCATTGAGCTACGCTCGCGAACCTCGCCGACGGCGAGAGCACCGGCAGTCTAACCGACCTGGCACACGGCATACACCTCGCGACCACACCACTGTCCGACCCCCCAACCCCTGTGCGAATCCTGTCGAGATGCAGCGAAGATGTCACAAACGCAGTTTGTATGAAACATAAACGCTGCGTTATGGATTAGGAGGGCTTCTGCCCAGCGTGTTATGGGACGAGTGGGCAGTGCCAGTAGCGCTCA
>JBDIAR010000057.1:0-18125 GCA_039812545.1 Dermatophilaceae bacterium
CGTTGCTCGTCCGTGGCGATGTCCACTCCGAAGGTCGCCTCGATCGTCCCCACATTGGTCACCCGGTAGAGCGCGAGCGCGGTCATCGTCAGGTGGAGCTCGAACGCGTCGGCGTCGCGCCGGAAGTCCCCGCTCGCCCGGCCGCGAGCCAGGATCTCCTCGATCAACCCGATGATGGGCAGGTTCACCGAGGCCCGGCGGCTGGAGGACCGTAACGCCTGCGCGCCCAACGCGTTTTCCGCGGCCACCAGCTTGCCGAGTTCGGGGTGCGTGGCGTGGTACTCGAAGGTATGCCGGATGAGCCTCGCCATGGCCTCCACCGGTGGGAGTTCAGCCAGGTGCAGCCCGCTCTCGGCGGCCCGGATCCCGGCATACGCCTGTTCGAGGACGGCGGTGTACAGCCCCTGCTTGTCGCCGAAGTAGTAGTAGATCATCCGTTTGGTCGTCGCGGACCGGTCGGCGATCTCGTCGACGCGGGCGCCGTAGTAGCCGACCCGGGCGAACTCTTGGGTGGCCACCGCCAGCAAATCGGCCTGGGTCCGTTCGGGGTCGCGCACCCGGCCGTTGCGGGCCGGGCTCTTGGTCTTCGCGCTCACGCCTGCCCGACCATCTCTCGCAGGTGGGCCAGCATGCGCCGGCGGTCGGGTTCGACTCCGGTGAACTGGAAGAAGGCTTCGACGGCCTGTTCGCAGGCCATCCCCCCGCCGTCCGCGACGCGGCAGCCCTTGGCCTTGGCTCGGCGGACCAGCTCGGTCTCCAGCGGGAAGTACACGATCTCCGACACCCACAATTCCGGGCGCAGGAGCTCGTCGGGGACGGCACAGCCCGGGTGGGCGGCCATGCCCATCGGCGTGCAGTTGACGACGCCGTCGGCATCGGCGAGCGCACCGGCCAGGTCGTCGGCGACGCTGATCCGGTCGGCGCCGTAGATCCCGGCCATCCGGTCCGCGACCTCCTGAGCGCGGCCTAGATCCAGGTCGACGAGCGTGACGTGGGCCGCTCCACTGTCCAGCAAGCCGTAGGCGACCGCCGAGCCCGCGCCGCCGGCGCCGACCTGGACGACGCGCGCCCCCGCCATGACGCCGGGGAGTTGCCCCTCCAGCCCCCGGGTGAAGCCGCACCAGTCGGTGTTATGGCCGATCGCCTGACCATCGCGGATGACGACGGTGTTGACCGCCTGCAGAGCCTGCGCCCGGTCGGAGAGCCCGTCGAGATGCTCGATGATCGCGGTCTTGAACGGGTGGGTGACGTTGAACCCGGTGAACCCGAATCGGCGCGCCCAGGTCAGCACGTCCGGCAGGTCGGCCGCGGACAGCTCGTGCACCGTCGTGTCCAGCAGCCGGTAGGTGATCGACATCCCGAGTTCGCGCCCCTCCCGCATGTGCATGGCAGGGGTTCGGCTGCCGCCGATGCCCTGCCCCACGAGAAACAGACTGTGGGTGGTCAGTCCCGTCGCAGGCTGGGGGATCGTCGTCGCGGTCGTCATGTGAACTCCTTCGTCGGGCTCGCTTCTGACGATTGTGTCGCAGTTCGAGCGCGGACGAAACAGTTAGTTCTCTGAAGATCTCGAGGCGGGTCAGTCGCCGGAGATCCGCTCGTATGCCGCGCGCAACAGCTCGTCGGACGGGCCTTCCAGACGCACGGGACGAGCGACGTCTTCGAGCACGACGAAGCGCAGCACCGCACCCCGGCTCTTCTTGTCGCGCCGCATCGCGGTGGCCAATTCCGCCCACCGATCGGGACGGTAGCTCACCGGGAGTCCCAACGAGGTGAGTACCGACTGGTGGCGCTCGACCAAGTCCGGCGGCGTGCGACCGGCGAGCCAACCGAGCGTTGCGGCATACATCAGCCCGACGGAGACCGCGCTGCCGTGGCGCCAGGTGTACCGCTCGACCTGTTCGATCGCGTGCCCGAAGGTATGCCCGTAGTTGAGGATCTCGCGCAAGAGGGCCTCGCGCAGGTCCTCGGCGACGACCTCCGCCTTGACCCGCACCGACCTTTCGACGAGTTCGGCGAGGACCGCGCCGGCGGGGTCGAGGGCTGCGCGCGGGTCGACCTCGATGAGGTCCAGGGTGCGCGGATCGGCGATGAAACCGTGTTTGACGACCTCGGCCATCCCGGCGACGAGTTCGCTCGGCGGTAGGGTCCGCAGCAGATCCACGTCGCAGACGACCCCGGCCGGCGGGTGGAAGCAGCCCACGAGGTTCTTGCCCTCGGCGGTGTTGATTCCGGTCTTGCCGCCGACCGCCGCATCGACCATGCCGACCAGACTCGTCGGGACCTGGACAACGGGGATCCCGCGCAGCCAGGTGGCGGCGGCGAAGCCGGCCAAGTCCGTCACCGCTCCCCCTCCAACGCCGACGACGACGTCGCTGCGCGTCAGGTCCAGCCGCCCGAACCGGCCCCACAATCCGGCGGCGACCTCGGCGGTCTTGCCGGGTTCGGCATCCGGCACGGGACACAGCGCCACGCTGCGGCCCGCGCCGGCGAGTGCGTCGGCCACCGCTTCGGCGGGCTCGGGGAGCGCCTCGGAGTAGACCACGGCCACGGTGTTCGCCGCCTCGGGCACCAGGTCGGGCACGCGGGCGAGCAGGTCGCGACCGACGAGGACCTGATAGTCCGAGCCGACGGAGATCCGAGCCGGTTCACTCATCGACGGCTCCCCCGGCACCCAGATCCGCGAGCGCACCGTTCAGTTCCTCCGGCGCCGGCGACACGTCGGCCTCGGGTCGGCCGAGACGGTCGAGGACGACGAATCGCCACCCCCTGCGGTACTTCTTGTCGCGGGCGAACGCCACGTCCAGGTCGGCCAGGCGCACGGACGCGCGGGTCGGCATACCCAATGCCTGCAGAGTCTGGCGGTGTTCGGCGACCCCGGCGTCGTCGAGACGGCCGAGTCGAGCGCTCAGGTATGCCGCTGCCATCAGTCCCAGCGCGAGCCGGTCGGCCGGACCACCGGCCGCGGGGAGGCCGGCGAAGGCGCGCGCGAAGGTGTGGCCGTAGTTCAAGTGGAGGCGATCCCCTTGCTCGCGTTCGTCGGCCGTCACGATATCGGCCTTGATCTCGACGCTGCGCCGGACGAAGTCGACCAATCGGCCGGGATCGCGGGCGACCAACGCGTCCCGGACTGCTCTCAACTCGGGCAGCATCGACGGGTCGGCGATGAGGGCGTGCTTGACGATCTCGGTCAGCCCGGAGTCGTAGTCCGCTCGCCCCGGAGCGCACGCCAGGTCCACGTCGCAGAGCACCACGACCGGTTGATGGATCAGACCCAGGGCGTTTTCGTCCTCACCGAGGTCGACGGAGCACTTGCCGCCGACGGCCGAATCGGCCTGCGCCTCCAAGGTCGTCGGAACGAGCGCGTGAGCCATCCCGCGGTGGTAGGTGGCCGCAAGGAAACCGGTGAGATCGCACACCGCCTCGCCGCCGACCCCGACGAGCAGATCGCCGCGGTGGACGGTGCGCGCCGCCAGTTGTTCGGCGGCCCCGGCCAGGGCGGTCAGCGTCTTGGCGCCCGGCCCCTGCGGGACCTCGATTCGGTGGACCGGCAGGCCACGCTCGGCGAACCCGGCTGCCACGACCTGCGCGGCGCCCTCGTCGGAGGCCGCGGCCAGGACGACCACGCGCTCCGCGTCGGCGAGCGCGGGGGCGAGCCGGGAGGTCTGGGCGGCGATGCCGCGGCCGACGTGAACCCGGTAGGCGCCGCCGGGCGGGGCGACCAGGATGCCCTTCGTCCCGTCGAGTTCGGCGCGCCCGACGACCCGGTCGATGACCTCCATGGCGATGTCTTCGACCCGCCGGCCCGTGGTGTACGAGGTGACGGTCGCGGTGTCGGCATAGATCTGCAGGCGCCCGGCATACAGCGCCGGCAGTCCGGGGTTGTGCAACAACGGGCGGTACTCGTCGCGCCCGACCCGCACCATCGCCTCGTCGTATTCGACGTGCAGGTAGACGACGGTGTGGTCTTGGAGCCGGCGCCGGGTCGCCTCGCGGCCGCACGCGCCGCCGCCGAGGGAGAGGACGCAGTCCGGGCCGCCGAGGAGTTCGGCGATGGCGTGCTCCTCGATGTCGCGGAAGCCCTGTTCGCCGTCGTCGGCGAAGATGTCCTTGATCGCGCGGCGCTGGTCGTGCTCGATGACCAGGTCGGCGTCGACGAACGGCAGCCCGAGGCGTTCGGCCAGCAGCCGACCCACGGTCGTCTTGCCCGCGCCCATGAAGCCGATGACCACGATCACGGCGTCACCAACTCCTCATCGAGGTGGGGATCGCCGCACGGTATGCCGTGAGGTTGCGTCTGGTCTCGGCCACGCTGTCGCCGCCGAACTTCTCCAGGACCGCATCGGCCAGGACCAGGGCCACCATCGCCTCGGCGACGACTCCGGCGGCCGGGACGGCGCACACGTCGGAGCGCTGGTGGATCGCGCGGGCGGGTTCGTCGGAGGCGATGTCCACGGTGGCCAACGACCGGGGCACGGTGGAGATCGGCTTCATCGCGGCGCGGACCCGCAGCGCCTGCCCGGTGGACATCCCGCCCTCGATCCCGCCGGCCCGGTCGGTCCGGCGCACGATCCGGCCGTCGGCGTCCCGATCCATCTCGTCGTGGGCCTGCGAACCCCGACGGGTCGCCGAGACGAACCCGTCGCCGACCGCGACCCCCTTGATGGCCTGGATGCCCATGAGGGCGGCGGCGAGGCGGGCGTCGAGGCGTCGGTCCCAGTGGACGTGGCTGCCCAGACCGACCGGTATGCCGGTCGCGACGACCTCGACCACTCCGCCGAGAGTGTCGCCGTCCTTCTTGGCCGCCTCGACCTCGGCGATCATGGCGACGGAGGTCGTCTCGTCGGCGCAGCGGACCGGATCGGCGTCCAGGGCGGCGACGTCGTCGGGTCCGGGCACCGGGGCGCCCGCGGGGACCTCGGCGCCGCCGATGGCGACCGTGTGCGCGACGAGCCGGATGTCACAGGCCTGCTCGAGGAAGGCGGCGGCCACCGCCCCGAGCGCGACGCGAGCCGCGGTCTCGCGGGCACTGGCCCGCTCCAGGACGGGGCGGGCGTCGTCGAAGCCGTACTTCTGCATCCCCGCGAGGTCGGCGTGGCCGGGCCGGGGGCGGGTGAGCGGTGCGTTGCGGCCGACCTCCTGCGGGGCGCCGATGTCGTCGGCGGCGGCATACGCAGTGGCGTCCACCGGGTCCGGGCTCATCACCGTGGTCCACTTGGCCCACTCGGAGTTGCCGACCCGGATGGCGATGGGCGAACCCAGCGTGCGGCCGTGACGCACGCCCCCGAGGAACTCGACCTCATCGCGTTCGAAGGCCATCCGCGCGCCCCGGCCGAAGCCGAGCCGGCGGCGGGCAAGCGCGTCGCCGACGTCGCCGGAGGTGACGGCGACGCCGGCGGGCAGGCCCTCGAGGACGGCCACGAGGGCCGGGCCGTGTGACTCACCGGCGGTCAACCAACGCAGCATGGGCGATATCCTCCCATCCCGTGCTGCGGCATACGGTCAGCGTTCACGTTTACGTTCAGGTTCAGTGGGTCAGGTCATGAGCAGGACGAGCCACGCCCCGGCGCACAGGCACGGTCCCAGCGGGATCGCCGAACTGCCCCGAATCCGTCGCGCGGCCATCAACACCAGGGCGACCAGCCCGCCGATGGTCCAGCCGGCCAGCAGGCCCAGACCGACGTAAGTCCACGAGGTCCACCCGGTGATCAGGGCCACCAGCCCGGTCAACGTCACATCGCCCAGCCCGAACGAGGACGGCGCGGCAAAGGCCACGACGAAGAACACGACATACCCCGCCACGGCCGCGAGCAGGGCCCGCCATAGCGCGCCCCAGTCCGAGGTGATCAGGGCCGCGACCACCAACAGGACGGCGAGGAGCGGGTATGCCGGCAAGGTGAGGCGTTCGGGGAGCCGGTGGACGTCCAGGTCGACCCAGGCCAGCGGCAGGCAGATCAGCGCGAACGCCCAATAGGCGGGCAGTGCGGCGGCCGGGTGCGCGAGCGCCCCGAGGGATCCGCAGGTCAGCAGACCGGCGCCGACGAGGACCGTCCGGGTCCGCGGACCGGGGTCGGGCAGGCGCCCGGTCTCGCCCGGGCGTCGATACGGCAGCCGGGCCAGGTGACTCGCCGCCGCCAGAGCGCCGAGGGCGCCGACGACGACACCGAGGGCCAGTCCGATCCAGGAGAAGGTCACCAGGGCATCGTGACATGAGTGATGCCCGGGATCCGGCCGGCCGTCCACAGGGCTGTCCGCATCGGTTGCACCGCCGGGAGGAGTCCGGTCATCAGGTGGACCTGTTCGATCGCCTGGTGCAGGAGCATCTCGATTCCGGGTACGACCAGGTAGCCGGCGTGGACGGCGCGGCGGGCCAGCGGGGAGATTCCGCCGCCGTAGACGACATCGATGACGCGCCCGGCCGGGGGCGCCGGTGGGAGGGTCTCGGCGACCGCCTCACCGGCCTCGAACGGCACGGTGCTGACCACGATGCCGGGCGCCTGTGGCCAGTCCCCGAGCGGCACCTGCTCGAGGCGCATCCCGAGTTCGACCGCCGTGGCCGCGGTTTCGGGGTGCATTCGGCGGCATTGGACGACGACGCGGTCCAGGCCGAGCAGGTGCAGGGCGGCCAGCGCCGAGCGTGTCGTGGCCCCGGCCCCGACGACGACGGCGTGCTCCAGGTCGACACCCGCGCTGGTGAGCGCCACGCCGAGCCCGCCGTCGTCGTGCGCCGTGAGGGCGACCGGCCCGGTGAGGGCCGCGACGAGGCCGGGTACGTCGGTGTTGTCGGCATACCAGCCCTCGCCCCGACGGACCAGGGTGTTCGCGGCACCGGTGAGCACGGCGATCCGGCTGGCGGTGGTGCCGGCGGCCAGCGCGCACTCCTTGAGCGGCATCGTCAGGGACAGGCCCGCCCAGGTCTCGTCCAGCCCGTTCAGTGCGCCAGAGAAGGTCGTCGTGTCGACCTCACGACGGGTGTACTCCCAGTGCGTCAGACCGAGGGATCGGTATGCCGCGTTGTGCAGGACCGGTGACAGCGAGTGCTCGATGGGTGATCCCCACACGGCGGCCCGCGAGACGCCGTCCCCGCTGGAGGGCATCGCTCAGCACACGCCCTTGTGGGCCGCGCACCACTGCTGGAACTGGGCCACGAACTTGTCGTGATCGGCGAGGGTGCTCGTGAAGAGGGTTTCGCCGGTCTGCGGGTTCACGGTGACGAAGAAGAGCCAGGGCCCGGGGGCCGGGTTGAGGGCGGCCTGGATCGAGGCCTTCCCCGGCGCGGAGATCGGACCCGCCGGCAGACCCTTGACGTAGTAGGTGTTGTACGGGCTCTTGACGAGGCGCTCGGCCGGGGTCGTGGAAATCCCGCGACGGCCGGCGACGTAGACGACCGTCGAGTCCAACTGCAACTGCATACCCTTGGCCAGCCGGTTCTCGATGACCCGGGCGACCTTGGGCCGGTCCTCGTCGCGGGCGGCTTCGGCCTCGACGAGCCCGGCGACGGTGAGAACCCGGTGCAGTTGGGTCTCGTCGATCCCCAGGGCCGTGGTCGTGGCGATCATCGTGGCGACCATCTCGCGCAGCTGGTCGGCGGCGGTGTCCTTCGGGCCGAACTCGTACGTCGCCGGGAACAGGTACCCCTCGAGATTCCCCTTGGCGTCGGCGGGCAGCGCGAGGGCGTCGGGGTTCTTCGCCGCCGCCTCGTAGTCGGCCACCGGTATGCCGGTCGCCTTGGAGAGCAGGGCGAAGACCTCCGTCACCCGTCGTCCCTCCGGAATCGTCACCTTCGTGACGTGTCGATTCGCGGGGTCGGCCAAGAAGGCGACGGCGTCCTGTGCGCGCATCTCCTTCTTCATGATGTAGGAGCCGGGCTGGATCCCAGCGGCCTCCTCGTTGTCCGCGGCCGCTTGCAGGTATGCCTGTGCCGACTTCACGACGCCAGCGGCCGCCAGGGTTTCGGCGATGGCCGAGCCGGTGTCTCCCGCCTTGACCTCGACGGTGACCGAGCCGGTGCCGGGTCCGGGGTAGTCGGCGCTGACCGTGCCGCCGGTGAGTTGGCCGAGTTTGGTGACCCCGAGATAGCCGACGAGAGCCACGAGCGCGACCACCAGGGCCAGAACCACGAAACTTTTTCCCCTACCCCGACCCCGACCGCCGGGCTCCGGCCCGGTTTGATGCTCCGGCTCGGCCTGGTAGTGGACGTCGTCGGCCGCGTCGCCGAAGATCGACGTGTCAAGTCGGTCGCTCATGAAGCGGGGTCCGCCTTCCGGGGTCGACGGTGTCGGGCCTTCATTGTCTCGCCGGGTGGCTCACCGGTGCGGGAAGCCAGATCCAGGGCGTGTTGGAGAATCAGCACTGCCGCGGCCTGATCGACGACACCCCGTTGCCTTCTCGTGGTCAGACCGCTCTCGCGTAGTCTCCGGGTCGCATCCGTCGTGGTCAAGCGCTCGTCGACGAGGCGAATCGGAACCGGTGCGACGAGCGGCGCCAATCGACCGGCATACTCCCTCGCCGCGACCGCCGCCGGGCCCTCGCTCCCGTCCAGGGAACGCGGGAGTCCGACGACGACGAGGGTCGCACCGATGTCATGCGTATGCCGGGCGATCTCCACCAGGTCGGCGTCCCCGTCGGCGTCGCGCGGCAGGGTTCGCACGGGGGTGGCGAGCAGCCGGTCGGGGTCGCTGGCCGCGAGCCCGACCCGGACGCTACCCACGTCAATGCCCACCCACGGTCCGGGAGATGACGATCGAGACGGCAACGAACCTCAGCGCCCGAGGATCGCCGCGCGCACGGCATCCAGGGCCTGCGGCACCTTCGTCGGATCCGTGCCACCGCCCTGGGCGACGTCGTCCTTGCCCCCGCCGCCACCGCCGAGGACCTGGGCGGCCACCTTGACGAGGGCCCCGGCCTTGACGCCGCGGTCACGAGCGCCGTCGTTGGTCGCCACGACGACGAGCGGACGCCCGGTGCCGGCCGAGGAGCCGACCACGACGGCCGGACCGGCGTCGCCGAGTCGGGCGCGCACGTCGAGGACCAGGGTTCGCAGGTCGTCGCCGGTCAGCCCGGGTCCGGCGTCGTGGACGACGAAACGCAGTCCGTCGGCCTGCTCCGGGTTGGCCGCGAGCGCCGCGGCGCCGGCCATGGCCTGCGCCTGCCGGGCGGCGACGATCTCCTTCTCGGCGTCCTTGAGCCGGGCGAGGATGCCGGCGATCCGCTCCGGGAGTTCCTCGCGGCGGGTGTGCAGGACCTCGGTGAGCTGGCCGACGATCGCCGACTCGCGGGTGAGGTACTGGTACGCGTCCGCCCCGACGAGGGCCTCGACGCGGCGGATGCCCGACCCGATGGAGGACTCGCCGAGCAGCTTGACGACGCCGAGCTGCCCGGAGCGCTGGGCGTGCGTGCCGCCGCACAACTCGCTGGTCCAGTCGCCGACCGAGACGACCCGCACCTCGTTGCCGTACTTCTCGCCGAACAGCGCCATCGCCCCGGACTCGACGGCCTGCTGCTGGGTCATCACCTCGGCGCGAACGGGCAGGTCCTCGAGGAGCATGGCGTTGACCTTGGCCTCGACATCGCTGAGCACGGTGGGCGCGACGGCCTGCCCGGAGTTGAAGTCGAACCGGAACCGGCCGGGCGCGTTCTCCGAACCCGCCTGCGTCGCGGTCTCCCCCAGCGCCTCGCGGATCGCCTTGTGGACCATGTGCGTCGCGGTGTGCGCGCGCGAAATGGACCGGCGGCGTTCGATGTCGACGGCGGCGTGGGCCAGCTGCCCGGCCAGCACCTCGCCGGACAGGATCGTCGCCTTGTGCACGATGACCCCGTTGATCGGCTTCTGGACGTCCCGTACCTCGATGACCGCGCCGTTCTCCAACTGGATCCGGCCGCCGTCGGCGAGCTGGCCACCGCCCTCGGCGTAGAACGGGGTGCGGTCGAGGACGAGTTCGACGTCCTGGCCGGCCTGCGCGGCGCCGACCCCGACACCGTCCACGACGAGTCCCGCGACGCGGGCCTCGGAGACGACCTCGTCGTACCCGGTGAACTCCACGTCGTGGCCGAGTTCGTCGGCGATCTGCCGGTATGCCGTGGTGTCGCCGTGCGCGGACTTCTTCGCCTTGGCGTCGGCCTTGGCGCGCTGGCGCTGCTCGGTCATCAGCCGCCGGAAGCCGTCCTCGTCCACGCTGATGCCCTGTTCGGCGGCCATCTCCAAGGTGAGGTCGATCGGGAAGCCGTAGGTGTCGTGCAGCGCGAAGGCGCGATCGCCGGACAAGGTGGTGCCGCCGGCTGCCTTGGTGTCCTTGACCGAGGCGTCGAAGATCATCGTTCCGGAGGTCAGGGTGCGCCGAAACGCGTCCTCCTCGGCATACGCGATCTGGCTGATCCGCTCCCAGTCCCGAGACAGCTCGGGGTAGGACTTGCTCATCCGTTCCAGGCTGACCGGCAGCAGGTGCGGCAGGATCGGTTCGTCGACGCCCAGCAGACGCATCGAGCGCACGGCGCGGCGCAGCATACGACGCAGGACATAGCCGCGGCCCTCGTTGCCCGGCGTGACGCCGTCGCCGATGAGCATGAGCGAACTGCGCACGTGGTCGGCGACGACGCGCAGCCGCACGTCGTCCGGGTGGGACTGCGCGGCGACCCGGCTCCCGCCCCCGCCGCCGTACGTCCGACCGGACAGCTCGCAGGCCTTGTCCAGGACCGGGCGGACCTCGTCGATCTCGTACATATTGTCGACGCCCTGCAAGATCGCCGCGAGCCGCTCCAGCCCGAGCCCGGTGTCGATGTTCTTCTTCGGCAGGTCGCCTCTGATGTCGAAGTCGACCTTGGTGCGCACGTGGGAGAGTTCGGACTGCATGAAGACGAGGTTCCAGATCTCCATGAACCGGTCCTCGTCGACCGCCGGACCGCCCTCCGGCCCGTATGCCGGTCCGCGGTCGACGTAGATCTCGCTACAGGGGCCGCCCGGGCCGGGTACGCCCATGTGCCAGTAGTTGTCCGCCAGCCCGCGGCGCACGACCCGCTCCCGGGGGATGTCGGTGAGCTTGACCCACAGATCGGCGGCCTCGTCGTCGTCCTCGTAGACGGTGCACCACAGCTTGTCCGGCGCCAAGCCGTAGCCGCCGGCGTCCTGGCTCGTGGTGAGCAGCTCCCAGGCATACTCGATGGCACCGGCCTTGAAGTAATCGCCGAAGCTGAAGTTGCCGTTCATCTGGAAGAAGGTGCCGTGCCGGGAGGTCTTGCCGACCTCTTCGATGTCCTGGGTTCGCACGCACTTCTGCACGCTGGTGGCGCGCAGCCATTTCGGGCTCTCCTGGCCGAGGAAGTACGGCTTGAAGGGGACCATCCCGGCGTTGACGAAGAGCAGGTTCGGGTCGTCGTAGATGAGGGGGGCCGACGGGACGACCGTGTGTCCCTTCGCGGCGAAGAAGTCCAGCCAGCGGCGTCGGATCTCGGCGGTTTCCATGGGTGATCACCCAGTCCTTCATGGCGACCGCGCCGACGTCGGCGCGGGAGTGGTGTTCGGGCAGCGCGGAGTGGTGTTCGGGCAGCGCCGGGTGGTTTTCGGGCAGGCTGCGGGGGCTAACGCCCCTGCCTAGCTCGTAGCTCGCCGATCCTCACCTGCACACCTTAATGGACCTCGGCCACTCGGCCGTGCTCGGGTCAGGCCGGTACGTCCGCGGTAAGCGTCGTCTTGATCTCCGGGAAGTGACAGGCCAGCACGTGTCCCTCGACCGCGCCGTCCTTGCCCTCCAGCGGGGGCTCGGTGGTCGCGCAGATCTCCTGGGCCTTCCAGCACCGCGTCCGGAACCGGCAGCCGCTCGGCGGATCGATGGGGCTCGGCGGATCGCCGACCAGCCGGATCCGCTCCTTGGGCGGTGTGCCGCGCACGACCGCCAGGTCCGGGGCCGCCGAGAGCAGCGCCTGGGTGTACGGATGCTGTGGGCGGTCGTAGAGGTCGTGCTTCTCGCCGAACTCCACGATCTTGCCGAGGTACATCACCGCAACGCTGTCGCAGAAGTGCCGGACGACGCCCAAGTCGTGGGCGACGAAGATGAACGCCAGGTTGAACTCGTCGCGCAGCCGGCCGAGCAGGTTCATGACCTGCGCCTGGATGGAGACGTCCAGAGCCGACACGGGTTCGTCGGCGATGATGAGTTTCGGCTCGACCGCCAACGCGCGGGCGATCCCGATGCGCTGGCGCTGCCCACCGGAGAACTCCGACGGGTACCGGTTGATGTGCTCGGGGTTGAGGCCGACCAGCTCGAGCAACTCCTGGACCCGTTGCTTCTCCTTGCCCTTGTGCAGACCGTGGACCTTCAGCGGCGTGCTGAGGATGGAGCCGACCGTATGCCGGGGGTTCAGTGAGGAGTACGGGTCCTGGAAGACCATCTGGATGTCGCGCCGAATGGAGCGCAGGTCCTTTTCCTTGAGCTTGGTGATGTCCCGGCCCTGGAACATGATCCGCCCGCCGTCGGGGACGTCGAGCCTGGTGACCAGTCGTGCCGTGGTCGACTTACCGCAGCCGGACTCCCCCACCAGACCGAGGGTCTCGCCCTGGTTCAGGGTGAAGCTGACCCCGTCGACGGCTTTGACCGTGGCGCGTAGCATCCGAAGTCCTTGGACTTCCTTGAACGGGAAGTGCCGACGCAGATCGGTGACCTCAAGGAGATGCTCACTCATGCTTCGCCTCCTGGGTCTCCTCTGCGGACTTGAGCCATTCCACCGGGTCGGTCAGGTGGCAGCGGATGTGGCCCCGCGGCATACCGGGCGTCGGACGCCACTCCGGCAGGGTGGTCACGCAGGCCGCCCCGACCTGGGCGGCGAAGTCGCATCGCGGGTGGAACGAGCAACCGCTCGGCAGCCGCAACAGGCTCGGCGGCGCTCCGCGGATGGGTCGCAGTTGCTCCTTGGTTCCGGAGTGCGACGGCACGGACTGCAGCAGGCCGAAGGTGTAGGGGTGCGCCGGCTGGGCGAGCACCTCCTTGGCCAGACCGTCCTCGACGGCCCGACCGGCATACATGACGACGATGTCGTCGGCGACCTCGGCGACGACGGCGAGGTCATGCGTGATCAGGATGACGGCGGAGCCGAACTCGCGCTGGACGTCCTTGATCAGGTCGAGGATCTGAGCCTGCACGGTCACGTCGAGGGCGGTGGTGGGCTCATCGGCGATGAGCAGTTTCGGGTCGTTGACCAGGCCGAGGGCGATCATCGCGCGCTGGCGCATGCCGCCGGAGAACTCGTGCGGGTACTGCTGGGCCCGCCGTTGGGGATTCGGTATGCCGACCAGGTCGAGCATCTCCACGGCGCGCTTCTCGGCGACGGACTTGCTGACGGCGTGGTGGGTTCGGTAGGCCTCGGCGATCTGCTTGCCGACCTTGTGGAACGGGTGCAGCGCGCTCTGCGGGTCCTGGAAGACCATGGCGGCCTTGGTCGAGCGCAGCTTCTGGAAGGTCTCCTGGGAGGCTCCGACCAGTTCCGTGCCGTCCAGCTTGATCGACCCGGTGATGATCGTCTTCTTCGGATTGTGCAGGCCGAGGACGGCCATCGAAGAGACCGACTTGCCGGACCCCGACTCGCCGACGATCGCCAGCGTGCGACCGAGGCGAGCCCGGTAGCTGAGGTTCGAAACGGCCTTGACCAGGCCCTCCTCCGTGGGGAAGTGCACGGACAGGTCGGTGACCTCGAGGACGACCTCCCCGGACTCCGCCGGCGCGGGCTGCTCGACGGCTTCGACGCCGGCCGTCATGAGAGCCTCACTCTCGGGTCGATGTAGGAATAGGTGATGTCGATGATCAGGTTCATGATAACGACCACCGTGGCGCCGATCAGGACGGAGCCCATGATGACGGGCAGGTCGAAATCACGGAGTGCCTGGAGGGAGCGCCGCCCGATTCCGTCGACATCGAAGATCTTCTCGGTGATGAGGGTTCCCGCGAGAAGCCCGGCGACGTCCAGCCCGAAGATCGTGGCGATCGGGCTCAGTGCGGCGCGCAGACCGTGCTTGACCAACACCCTTCTCTCGCTGATGCCCTTGGACCGAGCCGTTCGGATGTAGTCCATCGAGAGGGTTTCGATCATCGCATTTCGGGTATAGCGAGTGTACGACGTCGCGTACACCAACCCCAGGAGTAGCGCGGGCGCGAACATCCCGGCCAGATATCGGCCCAACCCCTCACTCATGGTGGTCGCCCTGGGCAGGATTCCGGTGAGAATGACGAGATTGAGCGAGAACAGCAGGGCCAGAACGTAATACGGCAGGGAGCCGAAGACCTGTGCGGCGCCGATGAGCGTGCGGTCGAGAGTGGTCCCTCGGTGGGTCGCGGCGATGATGCCGATCGAGACGCCGACCACCAGGAAGATGACTGCCGCCATCAGGGTGAGGATGACGGTGTTCGGGAATCGGCCGAAGAGCTCGTCACCGACGGGCTGACGCGTGGAGAACGAAAACCCCAGGCAGGGCGCGTTGCACCGAATGTCGTCTCCGGCGAAGTGAATCGTCCGACCGGCGAAAATGCCTTGGAAGTACTCGGCGAACTGCACGGCGAGCGGACGATCGATGCCGAGCGCCTCTCGTATCTGGGCCAGCCGTTGCGGCGGACAGCGCGTCTCCGGGCACATCGCCATTGCCGGGTCGGCGGGACCGGCGAAGAACAGCAGGAACGTCGACACGAGGGTGGCGAGGATGACGCTGAAGGCCATCGCCAGTCGACGCAGGATGTAGTTGAGCACGCACGACCTTCCCAGGTGCAAGGATCGCGAACCCGGGGGCCGACACTCGTCGGCCCCCGGGTGTCACGGTCAGCTCCGGGCCGTGACGGCCCGGAGGTTGGTGGACGACAGGATTACTGGTCGAGCCAGATCTTGGTGATCTCCGGCATACCCTTGTTGGGGTTGTTGATCACGTTCTTGACCTTCTTGCCGAAGACGTAGTTGCCCTTGTCGTTGTAGTCCGGGATGGCGTAGACGAGTTCCTCGGTCAGTCGCTTGTCGAGCTTGCCCCACTCGGGACCCTGATCGGTGATCGACAGCTTCTGGATGCGGGCGATCTCGTCGTCGACCCACGTCTCGCTGGCGTTGCCGAAGGTCGTACCGCCCTGGGAGAGCGCGATCTTGCCGAAGGTGGGCGGGATGATCGAGTCGGCCGACGGCCAGTCGAAGCACCAGCCGCGCGGCGACTGCAGCATGTTGTACTTGCCGTTCGGCTTGCCGGCGAGCTTGCGGCGTTCCTTGCCCGGGGCGCCGATGTCGGTCACCTTGAAGCCGGCCGCCTCCAACTTCTGCTTGCGGACCTGGTTGACCTTCTGCGCGGTGTCGTCGTCGTTGGTGTAGTAGTAGATCAGCTCGAAGTTCTCCTTGCCGGCGGCCTTGAGCATCTCCTTGGCCTTGACCGGGTCGCCGTCGCCCTTGCCGTTCATCTTGAAGCCGGGAGCGGCCTCGGCCTCGTAGCTGAGGTGGCCGGGGATCTGCGGCGGGATGATCGTGCTGGTCGGCGTGAACGAGTGCGTGGTCTCGGCCGCGGCCTTGTGGATGGACTCAAAGGGCCACGCCACCGCGATCGCCTTGCGGACCTCGAGCGGGATCTTCGTGGCGTCCATGTTGACCATGATCACGCAGGAGCTCGGGCCCTCGACGTACTGGTCCTTGTTCTCACCCTCGATCTTGGGGATGAGGCTGGCGTCGATGGCGTCCCAGTTCAGCGTCGTCGCGTCCACGCCATTGCTGGCCAGAACAGCCTGCTGGACCTGCTTGAAGTCCTGGCCGAACTTGAAGTGGTAGCCGTCCGGGTAGTTGTTGCGCGCCGGGTCGGTGTTCGGGTCCCACTTGTCGTTGCGCTCGAGAACCAGTTCGGTGCCGGTGGTGTAGGTCTTGAACTTGTACGGGCCGGTCGCCAGCGGGTGCAGCTGGTAGTCGGCCTTCTTGTCCTTGGCCTCGGGGATCGGGGTGAACTGGTTGAACGAGACGAAGTACGGCAGCGTGGAGAACTTCTTCTCCAGGTGGAAGACGATCGTCTTGTCGTCCTTGGCCTCGACGCCGTTCCAGTTCTTGTCGCCCTTGTACGGGCCCTGGTAGTCGGCCCCGCCCTTGAAGAATTCCTTCTGGTAGGTCGGACCGTTGGAGGCCAGGTCCGGGTCGAAGGAGCGCTTGGCCGCGAAGACGATGTCCTGGGCCTTGACCGGGGAGCCGTCTTCGTAGAGCAGACCGTCCTTGAGGGTGAACTCCCAGGACAGTCCGTCCGCCGACTCACGACCGAGGTCGGTCGCCAGGTCCGGCACCAGGACCATAGCGCCGTCACGCATGGTGAAGGTGGTCAGCGCGCGGTGGGTCAGCGAGAAGATGACGGCGGTGTCCTGGTAGAACTGGTCACTCGGGTCGAAGTTGGCCGGGGTCGTGCTGTAGGAGACGGTCAGGGTCCCGCCCTTCTTGGCTCCCGGGATCTCGGGGGCCGGACCCTTCGCGTCGGGCATCAGGTTTGCCTTGGCCCCCTCCACCTGGCCGCCACCTTGAGTCTGGTTGCCCGTGCCGGTGGTCGACGGTGCCGCGCATGCGGACATGAGACCCAACGACGCGGCTGCCCCGAGGGCCAGCATCTTGCTCCAGCGCATGTGTTCTGCTCCTTGCGGTTAGCTTGTCCCGGCTGTTACCGAGAACTCCTTTGTACTGACGGATGGCCGGTCCCAATCGGCCGTGGCGGGTTGCCTTGTTGTTTCCCCAAGCTCTATCGACGGGTCGTCGGATCGAAGGCGTCCCGGATCGCGTCTCCGAGGAGAGCGAGCGCGAGAACGAGAATCGACAGCGACAGCACCGGCGGCCAGAAGAAGAGCGGATAACTCTGATAGTAGGTCTGGGCATCCGAGATGGTCCGCCCCCACGACGCCGTCGGCTCGATCAAACCCGCGCCCAGGTAGCTGAGCGTCGCCTCGAAGGTGATGTATGCCGGCACGGCGATCGAGGCCGACACGATGATCGGACCGACCAGGTTGGGCAGGATCTCCTTGAAGAGAATCTGCCGGGTCGGGACACCGATGGCCCGAGCGGCCTGGACGAACTCCCGCTCTCTTAAGCTCTTTACCTCGCCTCTGACCAACCGGCACAGACCCATCCAGCCGAAGGTGACCAGGATGGCGATGATCACCCAGAACCGGATCGACGAGGTTTCCTCGGCGCTCAGATCGGTGCCGAAGCGGAGCTGGACGATCGGGACGATCGCCAACACGAGCAGCAGCAACGGCAGCGACAGGAAGAAGTCGGTCAGCCACTGGATGACCTTGTCGACGATGCCGCCGAGGTACCCGGACAACAGGCCGAGGACGACGCCGATGATGGTGGTGAAGATGGCGGCCGTGAATCCGATGATGAGAGAGGGTCTGGCACCGTACGACCAGCGGGCGAACAGGTCACGACCTAGCCGCATCTCCACACCCAGCCAGTGCGCGGAACTCATCCCCACGGTCGGGTAGCCGTTCAGGTCGACGAGCTCGGTGTGCACGGTCGAGGGATCCGCCTTGAGCCCGGTCACCGGGTCGACGGATTGCAGCGACGTGAGGAACGGGGCGAAGACCGCGATGAGGATGAAGAAGGCCACGATGGCCGCGCAGACGACGGCGACCTTGTCTTTCTTGAGCCGATCCCAGGCGACCTGACCGGGCGAACGACCCGAGCGATCGTCCGACACTGCGGCGGAGATTTGTTCGGCCTCGGGCGCAGCAGCGACAACATCCGCTGCAGGCAAAGCGTTCAACGCCGGATTCTCCGTCCTGGTCAAGGTCGTCGCACCATCATCGGGTGTGCTCACCGCCGGGGTCGCGGGCCCGGTGAGGTCCCGATCCCGAGGCGTGTCCGGATGGGACGACGTCACCTTGCCACATCCTGAGACGGAAATGAAGTCGCGGAACGGGCCTGGATCACAAATCGTTACCTGCGCCGAACGGTTCATCGATCGCCAGGAGAACACGCCCGGAGGAAGAGTTTGGTGATCGGCGTCTACGGACGTCACCTCTATACCGGGTCTTCGCCGCCTGGGCCGCGCGTCGCCCCATGCAATCGTCCGCGCACCCAGGCCAGCCGGCCGGACAGTCGCTCCTCGAATCCCCGATCCGTGGGCCGGTAGTAGTCAGTGGTGCCGGCGAGGT